>JBEIJM010000374.1:0-1512 GCA_040380205.1 Gemmatimonadaceae bacterium | reverse complement strand
GGCGGTGGGAGCCAACCCGGTGGCGGCCGCCATGGCGGGGGAGATCCGCGTGGCGCCCACGATGCGGGGCGCCTTCGTGGCCAGCGGGGCGCTGGCCGGGCTGGCCGGGAGCGTGGAGTACACGGGCGTCACCTACGCGCTGTACGAGAACTTCTCGCCGGGATACGGCTATACGGCCATAGCTGTCGCGTTACTCGCCCGTTTGCGTCCCGTTGCTGTCCTGTTTTCCGCGCTGTTGTTCGGCGCGCTCTCGGCGGGGGGGAGCGCCATGCAGCGTGATGCCGGCGTCCCCAGCGTGGTGGTGAACGTGGTGGAGGCCACCCTCATCCTGCTGGTCATTGCGGCCGGACAGTGGAGCTGGCGGACCGCAGGTAGCGGGAGCGCCGTGGTGGGCGGGCGCGTGGCCCCCTCCGAGGCGGGGACATGACGCTCCTCGCCAGCATGACCGCCATGGTCGCCCAAGTCAGCGGGGTGGCCGGCTCGGTGGAGCAGGGGGGCGGGGGGCTGGCGCTGCTGGCCGCCTTCCTGGGGGCCAGCGTGCGCACGGCCACCCCGCTGGCGCTGGCCGCGCTGGGAGAGACGGTGAGCGAGCGGGGCGGGGTGATCAACATCGGCCTTGAAGGGTCCATCATTGCCGGCGCGCTGGGGGGCACCCTGGCGGCCACCTCGCTGGGGGTCGCCGGGGGCTTTGCCGCCGGCGCGCTGGCGGGGGTGGCCATGGCGGCGCTGTTCGCGCTGTTCGTGGTGTGGCTCAAGGGAGACGCGATCATCACCGGGACGGCGATCACCCTGCTGGCGTTGGGGCTCACGGGGACGATCTACCGCACGGTGTACGGCGCCGGCGGGGTGGCGCTCTCCTCCCCCACGGCGGCGGAATGGGCCATCCCCGGGCTGTCGGCGCTGCCGGTGGTGGGACGCGCCCTCTTCGCGCAGCCGGTGGTGACCTATCTGGCCATCGCCCTGGTGCCGCTGCTCACCTGGGCGCTGTTCCGCACCCACTGGGGGGTCGCGCTGCGAGCGGTGGGCGAAGCCCCCGACGCGGCCATCGCCGCCGGCGTGCGCCCGGCCCGTCTGCAGCTGGGCGCCATCCTGCTGGCCGGCGCGCTGGCCGGGGTGGCCGGCGCCACGCTGGTGCTGGCGCAGGCGGGGACATTCGTGGAAGGGATGTCCGCGGGACGCGGCTTCATTGCCATCGCCATCGTGGTGCTGGGACGCCGCCACCCGGTGGGGGTGGCGCTGGCCGCGCTCCTCTTCGGCGCCGCCCAATCGCTGCAAACGCTCTTTCAGGCGATGGGGTGGACAGGGGTCCCCTACCAGCTGTTCCTGGCGGTGCCGTATGCGCTGACACTGGCCGCCATGACCTTTCGGGGATTCGGTTCGCGAACCTGACGTCTTGGGGGGACGGTGCGGGGGTGGGATTGGTGCGTGGCTCTGGCTGCTACTGCCTGAGGCTGCGCCGAGGGGCCCTAGGTATGAGGTAGAGGTTCGAGGCGATCGGTACGGCGTGTTTGC
>JBEIJM010000373.1:0-1520 GCA_040380205.1 Gemmatimonadaceae bacterium | reverse complement strand
GCCGCCCCCGTCCCAGCACCCCCCACGCCACCAGCCCCACCCCCACCAGCGCCAATCCCGCATATGCCTCCGCGGGGCGCTCGGTGACGATGTGCCACAGCGTCCACCCGGTCACCGCCAGGTACGCCAGCGGCGTGACCGGGTACCCCCAGGTGCGGTAGGGGCGCGGCAGGGCGGGCTCGCGCCACCGCAGCAGGAAGAGGGTGGCCACGGTGGCCACCGAGACGAGCCCCAGCAGGAACCCCGAGAAGACGAGCACCCGCTCGAAGGTGCCGCTCACGATGAACGCGCCCGCCACCAGCGCCTGCAGCAGGATGGCGGTGGCGGGGATGCCGTCGGCCGTGGTGCGGGCCAGCGCGCGCAGCGGGGGGAGGTCCTCGCCGATGACCTGCAGGACGCGCGGGCCGGCCAGCGTCATCGCGCTGACGGTGGAGACGAGGAGCAGGGAGAGCACCAGCGTGAGGGTGCGCGCCCCCGCCTCGCCGTAGAGGGCGCGGGCCGCCACCGCCCCCACGTTGAGCTGCCCCGCCAGTGCGTCCATGGGGGCGGCGCGCAGGAAGGTGGCGTTGAGCGCCAGGTAGCAGCCCAGCACCACCAGCGTGCCGGTGGCCAGGATCCCCGGGAGGGTGCGCTGCGGGCGGTCGATCTCGCCGGTGATGTAGGTGGCGGCGTTCCACCCGGTGTAGGCGTAGGTGACGTAGATGAGCGAGACCGCGAAGTCGCGCCCCAGGAGGCTGGACCAGTCGCCGGCGGCGGGGGCGAAGCGCACGGGCTGCGCCGGCACGGGGGCCAGCAGCGCCGCGGCGCAGAAGCCGACGATGAGGAGCAGCTTCACCCCCGTGAGGGCCATCTGGGTGGACCCCGAGCTGCGGCGGGTGGCCATGTGCGCGGCCGTGAGCCCCGCCACGAGGAGGAGGGCCAGCAGGCGCGGCGACACCCCCGGGAGGAGCGCGCCGAGGTAGCCGCCGAAGGTCATGGCGGCCAGGGCGGTGGGGGCGGCAAAGCCGATGGTGGCGGAGACCCAGCCGGCCACGAAACCCGCCGCCGGGTGCATCGCGCGGGAGAGGAACGCGTACTCCCCCCCCGACCGCGGCAGGGCGGCCCCCAGCTCGGCGTAGGTGAGGGCGCCGCAGAGGGCGACCACCCCACCCACCACCCAGAGCATCAGGAGGGGGAACCCCGTGCGCAGCACCTCCAGCTGGAACCCCAGGCTGGTGAAGACGCCGGTGCCGATCATGTTGGCGATGATCAGCAGCGTCGCCATGCGGGGGGAATAATGCCGGGAGGCGATGGGGCGCGGCGCGAAGGGGAGCGGAGGGGGCCGACGGAGCCGGCGCGAGCCCGAGTAATGTAGCCGCCCCCCTCCCCCTCGCCCGGCGGCGCCCCCGCGGCGCCGCGGTCAGTGGTCGGGGGTGCGCGGGATGAGGTCGCGGAGGTTGGCGCCCACGCCGCCGGCCGCCACCGGCAGCGCGTGGTTCCCCACCTTCACGGGGTGGTGCCGGTCCAGGATGCCCGTGGCG
>JBEIJM010000372.1:0-1536 GCA_040380205.1 Gemmatimonadaceae bacterium | reverse complement strand
GTGCGATCGCCGCGGGCCGGACGCTCCTGCGCCGCCTGGAAGAGCAGGAGCGCGTGCTGCCGGCCGGCACCCCCCTGGCGCGGGTGGGCGATCTGGGCACGCTGGAGGTGGTGGTGCGCGTGCTCAGCAGCGACCTGCCCACCGTGCGCCCCGGCACGGCCGTGCGCTTCACCGTGGGCGCGGCCCCCACCACGGCCGCCGGCGTGCCGATCGACACGCTGCGCGGCACCGTGACGCGCGTGGAACCGGCCGCGCGCACGGTCCTCTCCGCGCTGGGGGTGGAGGAGCAGCGCGCCGATGTGGTGGTGGCCCTGCCACCGGGCCCGGCGTCGTTGGGCGAGGGGCATGCGCTGGAGGCCACGCTGGTGCTGTGGCAGGGGGCGCGCGTGCCGCAGCTCCCCGCCAGCGCGGTGGTGCGGGGGGACACGGGATGGGTGGCCCATCTGGTGCGCCGCGGACGCGCCACGCGCGTGCCCATTACCCTGGGCGCACGGGGCGCCGACGCCGTGGAGGTGCGGCACGGGCTCCGCGTGGGGGACACGGTGGTGCGCGACCTGGCGCGGTAGCGCCAGCGGCCCCCCGTCTACGCCAACGCCACCCGCCGGTTACCCGGTGGTGCGCAGCGCGTAGTGCCCCACCGCGTCAAAATCGAACTTGCCCCGCACCAGCGCCCCGGGGTCCAGCGTGGCCACCAGCACCGCCTCCTCGTCGTACACGGGCCCGGCCATCACCGCCCCCGACGGGTCCACGATGCAGCTCCCCCCGCGCGAGATCACCGCCTCGGGGTCGGTCACCCCCTCCAGCGGATAGTCCGCGGGATAATCACGCCGCCGCGTGCACTGGTTGGCGCTCAGCACGAAGCACCGTCCCTCCAGCGCGATGTGCCGCATGCTGGCCACCCACCGCTCGCGCGCGTCGGCCGTGGGCGCCAGGTACAGCTCCACCCCCTGCGCGTACAGCCGGTGCCGCAGCAGCGGCATGTAGTTCTCCCAGCAGATGGCGCCGCCCACCTTGCCCAGCGGCGTGTCCACCACCGTCAGGTCGGTGCCGTCGCCAAAGCCCCACAGCAGCCGCTCGCTGGCGGTGGGCATCACCTTGCGGTGCTTGGCCAGCAGCGCGCCGTCGGGGCCCAGCACCAGCAGCACGCAGTACAGCGTGCCGCCGTCGCGCTCGATCACCCCGATGGCCAGCGTCACCGCATGCCGCCGCGCGATGGCCCCCAGCGCCTCCACCGCCGGCCCCGGCACGGTGATGCTGGACTGCCAGTACCGCTGGAACCACGCTCGCCCCTCCTCGGTGCGGTGCCCCACCACGGCGCCGAAGGAGATCCCGCGCGGGTACGCGCTCACGAATGCCTCGGGGAACAGCACCAGCTGCGCCCCCTTCGCCGCCGCCTCGGCGGTGCGCGCCGCCACCTTCTCCAGCGTGCGCGGCAGGTCGAACGACACCGGCGCCGCCTGCACCACCGCCACCGTCACCGGCGCGCGCGGCTGGGCGGCCTGGGCGGCCGCGGCGATGGCCGTGGCCACGGGGTCC
>JBEIJM010000371.1:0-1550 GCA_040380205.1 Gemmatimonadaceae bacterium | reverse complement strand
CGGCACGGATTCCCCATGCTGATCGGCATGGGCTGCTGTATCTGGACCGGGGCCACCTCACCGTTGTGGATGGGTGTCTGCGCTTCACCTGCGCGGGTGGAGGACATCTGGAGTCCGGGACCTACGCCATCCCCTTTCAGGGCATTTCGCTGGTGCTGCTAGGCCCTGGCACCATGGTCAGTCATGACGCGCTGCGCCTGCTGGCGCGTCACGGCACCGGCCTGTCGGCCGTGGGTGCCGATGGGGTTCGGCAGTACACGGCCCCGCCCCTCTTGCCCGACACGTCGGTGCTCGCACGTCGGCAGGTCAGTTTGTGGTCGAAGCCGCAGCGGGGGCGGCTGCTGGTGGCGCGCCGGATGTACGCTCGGCGCCTGGGGGTCATCATGCCGCACCGGGACATCCCCGTGCTGCGCGGCAGGGAGGGGGCGAGGGTCAAGGCCCTCTATGCCGTGCTGGCGGACAAGTATCGCGTGCCGTGGCAGGGAAGGCGGTATGACCGCACCCATCCCGCGGCCGATGATGAGATCAATCAGGCGATCAATCACGCGGCCAGTGCGGTGGAGGGTGCCGCCGCCATCGCCGTCTGTGCCACCGCCACCATCCCCCAGCTGGGCTTCATTCACGAGGACTCGGGGCAGGCGTTTGTGCTGGACATTGCGGACCTGTTCAGAGAGGGGGTGACGCTTCCCTGCGCCTTCAAGGCGGTCAGCGTCTGGATGCGTCAGCGCGAACAGCCGCTGGAGCGCCTGGTGCGCACGTTGGTCGGTACCACGATGCGCCGTACCGGTACCATCCCTGGCATGATTGACGCCATCAAGTTCGTGTTGGCGCAGGAGGAGGCCGTCGCGCAGCCGGGCGAGGATGGTGTGGATGGTGAAGAACTGGCGGCCGACGATGTGTCGCAGGACGGTGCCGCGTGAGTCTCACGGTGGTGGTCACGCGGGATGTGGCGCCTCGGTACCGCGGATTCCTGGCGTCCATCATGCTGGAAGTGGAGCCCGGGACCTACGTGTCGTCGGGATTGACGCCAGGGACGCGAAGCCGGATCTGGAAGGTGGTCACGGAATGGTGGAATGATGCGCCCGGCGGGTCCTGCATCATGGTGGCGACCGATCGCGAGGCGCCGGGCGGCCTTGGTCTTCGTGTGCTGGGTGAACCGGTCGCGGGCATAGCGGATGTCGAGGGGTTTCGGTTGTTTCGGAAAGGAGAGTAGGCGAACCCAAAGGGCGCCGACTGATCGGTTCGATTGGTGCAATTGTTTGTGGCACAATATGTTGTAAGGGAGAGTCGCCCCCGCCCACGCGGGGATGGACCCCAGTTGGGGCCGCCTGCGTTGTACAGCCGGTAGTCGCCCCCGCCCACGCGGGGATGGACCGCTGCCGTCGCGCTCCGCCCACATGAGCCGGTGGTCGCCCCCGCCCACGCGGGGATGGACCCGGGGCGGTCATGGTGTCCTCGGGGAGCGGGGGGTCGCCCCCGCCCACGCGGGGATGGACCCGGGTACACCGCGAGCTATGCGGCCAGCCTCCCGTCGCCCCCGCCCACGCGGG
>JBEIJM010000370.1:0-1559 GCA_040380205.1 Gemmatimonadaceae bacterium | reverse complement strand
CGACGATGTGCGGGATCAGAAAGTGCGGGTGGCCTTCGTAGGCCTTGGCGAACGCGCGCTGGTTGTTGGCCTCGAGCCGGTAGTCCAGTTCCATCTCGGTGCGCTCGATCAGCTCATCGACCACGGCCTGCACGTCGGCGCCCGGCGCGAGTTGCTTGAGCACACTGGTCATCCGGCGCATGGTCTTCAGGTCGGCGCGCAGCGCCTCGTCCGCGCCGGGGTACTGGATCTTCACGGCCACCTCGCGGCCGTCGGCCCATACGCCCTTGTGCACCTGCCCGATGCTGGCCGAGGCCACCGGGGTGTCGTCGAAAGAGGCGAACCGGTCGCGCCACTTGGTGCCCAATTGACCGTCGAGCACCCGGTGCACCTTCGGCGCCGACAGCGGCGGGGCGTCCTTTTGCAGTTTGGTCAGCGCCTCCCGGTAGGGCGCGCCGAACTCCTCGGGAATCGCCGCCTCAAGCACCGAGAGCGCCTGGCCGACTTTCATCGCCCCGCCCTTGAGTTCGCCGAGCACGGCGAACAGCTGGCCGGCGGCCTTCTCCATCAACTCGGCGTTGACGTCGTCGCGGGACTTCCCGGCCAGCCTTTTGCCCAGGCCCAGTGCGGCCCGGCCCGCCATGCCGACCGGGAGGCTGGCCAACTTGGCATTGCGTGCGGTTCGCCCGCGCTTGATGTCGTCGGCCACGCCCTCCATCATGCCCGTTGCGCGGCGCGGGCTGTTCGCGGATGCCAACAACCGCACAGCGGGTGTCGGGTCCAGCGCCGGGCCCGGATGGTGTGGGTGGCGATGTCGACCTCGACGGTGGCGTTCATGGTGGCCGGGGGATCGCCGGGCGGATCGATTCCGCGCACCGCACCGATGATCTGCTGCAGCTGGCCCAACGCCAGGGCGGCGGTGGCCAGCAGCGTCGGCCTGTCGGCGTGCGCGATCGCCTCACGCAGCTGCACGGCCAGCACCGGCCAGGCGGCGTCGCGATCGGTGCGGTGCAAGTCCGCGCACCCCAGACAGCTCGTCACGCCCGGGATCACCAGCGGGCCCACCAGTCCGGTGTGGTCGCGCAGCCGCACCGGCAGGTGCGGCACCCGGGCGGCGTGCAGTTCGCGCAGCAGCCGCGGTTCGGCGGTGATGGTGTCGGCGAGCACCATCAGGTCCACACCGGCGGGCGCGCCGGCGGCGTTGGCGTGACTGGACCGGCCCACCCGGGCCCCGGAGCACCGCAGTCCGTCTGCCACCAGCTCAGAGAGCGGCCCGCTGCCGTGCACGCGGATCGACAGCGTCCGCCCCGCGGCCCGCCCGTTGCGGGAGTGTTCGCGCACCACGCCCACGGCCAGCAGCGCGTACACCACGTCATCGAACCCGGCCTCATCCTCGAGCCCGTGCCGCAGGGCCAGCCGGTGCAGTTCGGTCAGCTCCGTCGGCACCGCCATCGCCCGCAGTACGGTGGCCATCGCTGCGGCGGATAGTCCCGACGGGGGACGTACCAGCACCGCGCGCCGCGGATCCCAGCCCACCTGCACCGCGCCGTCGGGTCGCAGCAGCACCGGCAGTGCGGGGT
>JBEIJM010000369.1:0-1563 GCA_040380205.1 Gemmatimonadaceae bacterium | reverse complement strand
GCCGGTGTCCACCAGCTCGCGCACCACGCCGACATGGGCCTCGGTCTCCCATTCATGATCCAGCATGAGCGGCAAGCGCCCAGCGGCCACCTTGGTGTCGATGGACCGCTTGGCGCAGCCGCGCGCAAACACGGTGCCGTAGGTGTCCACCATGTCAAACGTCAGCGCCACGCCAGAAATCTGCCCCGCCACGCCCGGCGGCAGCGTCTCGTCCTCGGCGCGGAGCTGGACGCGCACGTCGGCGCGCTGGGTCTCGCGGGTCTTGTGCTTCATGCGGCCCCCTCCACGGGGTCGGTGAAATACGCCATCGTGCAGCGGCAGTTGACCACCTCGGCGGCGCTGCCCGCCGGGTCGCTGCTGTAGCGCAGCCCGTTGGCGAACGCGGCGTCCATGGCAATGCGCCCTTGCCCCATGGCCATGGAATGCGTGGGGCGCGTCTTGCCGTCCGTAAAAGCCAGCCACTCCTTGGAGCGGAACAGGTCGCCCATGTCCTGCGCCTGGTCCCACGAGCCTTGCGACTGCGCGCCCGCCGTCTCGGTGCGGGCAATGCGGTCGGCGCGGGTGCGCGTCATCTCAGGGCCGTACACGCTGCGCGCGATCAGCCGCCCGATCTCCTGCACGGACAGACCCGCGCGCTCGCCGGCAAGAATGGCGGCGGTGGCCTGCTGCGCCGTCGTCTCGCCCACATAGGTGGCGAGCTGCGCGGCGCGGCGCTCGATAGCGGCCATCACCTCGGGCGTCTTGAGCCCGAAGCTGAAGCCCGCCCCGGCCACCATCTTGGCGCCGCTCAGGTACATGGTTTCGATGAGGTCCAGGTACGCCTCGCGCCACGCGGCGTGATAGTCCCCGCCGGGCGCGTAGTTGGCGCGGATGCGGCGGTCGATCTCGGCCAGGATGGGATCGTCGGCGCGCACGGCCCGGCCCTCGGCGTCCCCGAACATCCGCGCCACGTCCCGCCGCTGCGCCGTGAACAGCGCCAGCGCGGTGGACTCAAAACGCGGGATCATGGTGTCCTGAAACTCGGTCGCGCGCTTCCAGTAGCGGAACAGGATGTCGCTGTCCTCCTCGCGGCGCGGTCCCTTGTCCAGCACCTCGGGGTGGTGGATCCAATACGGACGGCCCTGGTCATCCTCCAGCGGCGGCAGCGGGTTGGGGCTCGGGAGCTGGTCGGCGGGGACATAGTTGGGCGACACCGCACGGTCCAGCGTGTCCTCATCCTCCAGCGGCTCGTCCTCCTCGTCCTCCTCCGCCTCGTCCTCGTCGGGCTCGGGGTTCACGGGCTCGTTGTCCGTGGCGGGGGCCTGCTGCATCACCTGCGACGGGTCAATAACGGCCACGGCGGCGGGCACCAGCTTGGCCGTCCCGGACATTAGCAGCGTGTCCGTGGGCTCGGGCAGCGGCGAGAGCTTGAGGGCGCGGCGCGACTCCTCCCACGTCCGCAGGCTGGCGGCAAACTCGGCGCGGATGCGCGTGGACGTGACTTCGTCGTTCTCGACCAGATCCCGCAGGATGTCGTGGTCGTACGAAATCCACACGTTCCCGAACTCGGGCGCCAGCCAATGG
>JBEIJM010000368.1:0-1568 GCA_040380205.1 Gemmatimonadaceae bacterium | reverse complement strand
GGTGGATCCCGGAAACGGGGACGATCGTGTCCAACACGGCCACCGACATCATGGGGTACTGCGACAACGTCTGGGTGAGCGACTACACCTGGAACGGCGTCCTGGCCTACCGCCAGAGCACCAGCGCCCCGTTGCGCGCCGGCGTGGCCGTCGACGGCCTGCTGGTGTGGGGGCGGGTGCGCAACGGCCAGGTGGTGCTGGAGCCGGCGTTCCGGGTGCGGGCGCCGCTCACCCCCGCCCCGGTGACCGGCACGCACCGGCTGGAGCTGCTGACGGAAACGGGCGCGGGGCTGGGCACCTACCGGCTGCAAGCACAGACGGTGGACCACGGCGCCCCGGGGGAACAGCACTTCGCCGCCATCGTCCCCTACTCGGCGGCCACCGAGCAGGCGCTGGCCACCATCCGCGTGAGCGACGTGCGCACCCCGCTGCGCTCGGCCCAGCGCACCACGCCCACAGGCACGGCGGTGCCGGAAACGGACGACCCGTCCACCGCCGCCGCTACCGTGGCGCGCGGCGTGCAGCCCCGCTGGACGACCAGCCGCGTGGCCATGGCCATGGTGCGCGACGTCACCACCGGCGAGGTGCTCGGGTTCGTGCGCGATGCCGGCCGCACGGTGACCACCGGCGGTCGGCGGGTGGAGGTGGTGTTCTCCGACGGCGTGCGCTCGGCGGTGAAGCGCCCGGAGTAGCCCGGGCGCCGCGCCCAAGCGCTATATTCGGGGGATGAGCGGGAATCGGGGGTGGAGGGCGGTCGCTGCACTGGTGAGCGTGCTGGCCGCCGGCGCCCTCGCCGGTTGCGCCGGCGGGGGGGATGACTGGGGCAGTGCCACGGCCCCCCCCACCCCGCCCCCTTCACCGCCCCCCGTCACCACCGGGGCGCTGACCCTCGCCATCTCCGGGCTCCCGGCGGGCACGGCGGCAGAGGTCGTGGTGACGGGACCGGGGGGGTTCTCCCGGGTGGTCACCGAGAGCGGCACCGTGGGATCGCTGACGCCGGGGCGCTACACCGTGACCCCGCGGCTGGTGCGCAGCGCCGCCGGGGCCTTCACGGGGCGCCCTGCCTCCGCCGACGTGGAGGTGGCCGCCAGCACCACCCCCGCCACCGCCTCCGTGACCTACGAGGCGGCCCCGGCCGTGCTCGTGCTGGCGGTGTCCGGGGTCCCCGCCGGCGGGACCGCGCGCGTGACCGTGGGGCGCCCCGGCGCCAACGACACCCTCCTGACCTCGGGCACCACGCTGGCGGGCCCCGCCGGGCGCTGGCAGCTCACCGCCGATTCGCTGGTGCGCTCCCTGCTCACCTACCGGGCCACCCCGGCGCGCGTGGACACCACGCTGCGCGGCGGCGACACCCTCCGCCTGACCCTCCAGTACCGCGCCCTGATCGGCTCGCTGCGCCTGGTGGGCAACGGCCTGCCGACGGGGGTCAGCGCCTCGGCCATCCTCTCCGTGGCGGGGGCCGCCCGCACGGTGGCCATCCCCTCGCGCGTGGATTCGCTCCCGCCCGGGAGCTACACCGCCGTCACCGCCCCCTTCACCGCCAACGGGGTCCGCTACCTCCCGCAGCC
>JBEIJM010000367.1:0-1579 GCA_040380205.1 Gemmatimonadaceae bacterium | reverse complement strand
GGCGAGCGGCCGGACCGCCCGGCCGCTACGGCCGACGCACCGGCGCCGTCAGGCGCAGCGGCGCACCCCGCAGCGCCACCCCACGGTGACGCACCACCACGCGCACCACCACGGTGTCCGTCCCGGCCGTGGCTGGAAACTGCGCCGGGCGCACCCGGACCTTGCGGGCGGCACCACCCCCGGTGTCGGTGGTGTCCACCACGCTGGGGCGCCCGCTGTCGTCCACCAGCCACGCGCCGCGCGTGGTGTCGTTGCCGGGGTTGGCGGGGCGCAGCAGCTCGTAGCGCACCAGCCAGCCGTTCACCGGCGCCGCCGTGCCGCCGGCTGGCACCGAGCGCACCGTCACCGAGAACGGGCCCGCCGTGTTGGCGGTGACCGCGGCCCGCCCCGTGTCGGGGAGCACCAGCGTGAGCAGCGAGGCCGGCGCGCTTCCGAAGGCCGTGTCCGGGCGCTCCGTCACCACCAGCGTGCGCAGCACTTGCAGGCTGCTGCCGGCGCGCGCCGCCAGGCGGGCGTCCGCCTTGGGCTTCTTCACCGCCCGCACCCAGCCGGTGCTGTCCACCAGCAGCGCCGAGTCCCGGTTGAAGTCGGCGTACAGGTAGCGCACCGTGGCCGATGGGAGCGTGTCGCCCGCCACGTTGCGCACGATCGCCCGCACCGGCACCGCCACCCCCTCCTCGGTGCGCAAGCTGTCCCCCAGCACCACCGCCGGGGACGGGAAGGGGGCCCATTCAATGGCCGCCGGGACATCGGGGTCCAACCCCACGTCGCCACAAGCGGTCGTCACCACGGCACTCGCCGCCAGCACCGCCGCGGCCACGGTCGCCACCCGATGGCGCCGACCCCCGCCGCTGGTCACCGGAACCGCTCCGCCAGCTGTGTCGCCAGATTGATGTACCCTTGGCTGGCGGCATCCCCGGGGGCCCGCAGCACCACCGGCTGCCCTGCGGCGAACGCCTCCGCCGTGGCGGCCGTCCGCGGAATCGCCACGTCCAGCACCAGATGGCGCGGCAGGTGCTCGTGCACGTACTGCACCACCCGCTCCGACGCCGGATTGCCCGGGTCCACCATCGTCAGCAGCACCCCCTCCAGCGTGAGGGCCTCGTTGCCGGCCACCGCTTCCTGGATGGCCCGCAGCATCTGCGGCGTGGTCTGCAGCGCCAGCGGCTCGCTTTGCAGCGGCACGATCACGTGCTGGCTGGCCGCCAACACCCGACGCGTCACCGGGCCCAGCCCGGGGGGCGTGTCCACCACCACCACATGGCACCGCTCGCGCGCCAGCGTCAGCAGGTCGTCCAGCAGCGGGCCCTCGTCGATCCGCCGCAGGAAGTCGCGATGGTCGGTGGCGTCGCTCACACTGCCGGCCAGGATCACGCGCAGCCACGGCAGCGCGGTGGGGAGGATCACCTCGCGCAGCGCCCGCTCGCCGCGCAGGTAATCGTCAAACCCCACCGTGGGATGGCCCGGGCGCAGCCCCACGCCGTAGCGCACCGCGCCTTGCGGGTCGGTGTCCACCAGCAGCGTCTTGAGCCCGCGCCGCGCAAACGCCGCCGCCAGGTTTACCGCCGTCGTGGTCTTC
>JBEIJM010000366.1:0-1586 GCA_040380205.1 Gemmatimonadaceae bacterium | reverse complement strand
GGTCACCACCGAGTCGCCCCCCAGCGCCGGGAACACCCGTTCGGGGAGGCGCACCTCCCCGAGCGAATAGGGGCGCAACTCCACGCGGGGGCGCGCCGGCAGCGCATCGAACCCCGCCACCATCCCCTCGCGCTCGAGGAACCGGAACCCCTCGGTGCGCTTCCAGCCGCGCCACAGCACCTCCTCGTTCTTGCGCGGCATGAAGCGCCGGAAGTTCATCCCGAAGAGGCTGTCCACCTTGGGGTAGCGCAACGTGGCCCAGGGGATGAGCATCTCCACCTCGTACCCCTGGTCGGTGACGCGGCTGCGCGTGTCCCACACGCCGTCCCACTCCTCGTTCCCCTGCTCGAACGAGACGTGCTCGCCGTCCCACAGCGCGCCGTTGGCGTTGGAACGGAAGTAGAAGCCGCTGCGCCGGTCGTGCAGCCCGTCGATGGACATCGACACGTAGTCGTCGGAGCGGAGCTCGGCGTCGCGCCGCAGCTGCGAGCGCACGATGCGCGACGGGTCGCGGTCATAGCACCACCACCCCACCGCCAGCCCGGCGGGGGTGGCCAGCAGCCGCACCACGGTGCGCTCCGTGGCCGGCGCCCCCTCGCGAGGCTCGCGCTGGCGGAAGTCGGTGATGGAATCGGCCTGCGCCCACAGCGGCTCGGTCAGGCGGCCATCCAGGACGATGGCCTCGCGGGTGCGGAGCGCCCGGAAGTCGGGCTGCGCCGACGCAGCCCTCAGGGGCAGCGCGGCCACGGCCAGGGCGCCCGCGGCGGCGCGGAGGAATCGGTGGCGCCAGAGCGCTGGTGCGGGAGCGGGCATCGCGGGATACTACCACGATTCCGTCGCCCTGCAGGGCGCGCCTTCCCCTGCCTCACCGGCCCCGACTCGCCCCCCGCCATGGACCTGTCGTCCCTTCCCGCGTTCGCCGATATCGAGGCGGCCGCCGCACGCATCGCCCCGCATGCCGCGGTGACCCCGCTGCTCCGTTCCCCCGCCCTGGACGCCATCGCCGGGGGCACGGTGCTCCTCAAGGCGGAGGTGCTGCAGCACACCGGGTCCTTCAAGCTCCGCGGGGCGCTCAATCGCCTGCTGCAACTGACGCCGGACGAGCGCGGGCGCGGGGTGGTGGCCTACTCGTCGGGGAACCACGCGCAGGCGGTGGCCTACGCGGCCACGAAGCTGGGGATGCCGTCGGTGATCGTGATGCCCAAGGACGCACCCGCGCTCAAGATCGAGCGCACGCGCGCCTTTGGCGGCGAGGTGGTGCTGTACGACCGCTATACCGAGGACCGCGTGGCCATCGGCGGGGCCATCGCGGAGGCGCGCGGCATGGTGGTGGTGCCCCCGTTCGAGGACCGGCACGTGATCGCCGGACAGGGCACGCTGGCGCTGGAGGCGCTGCGGCAGGCGCAGGCGCTGGGGCTGGTCCCCAACCGGCTGCTGGTGTGCTGCGGCGGGGGCGGGCTCACGGCGGGGTGCGCGCTCGCCGCCGAGGGGGGGTCACCCGGGACCGTGGTGCACCCCGTGGAGCCGGTGGGCTTCGACGATTACGCGCGGTCGCTGGCGGGGGGCGTGCGCGTGGGGAACCCGCC
>JBEIJM010000365.1:0-1590 GCA_040380205.1 Gemmatimonadaceae bacterium | reverse complement strand
GCTCGCCCACGACGATGCGAGAGGGGTGCAGGTTGTCGTGCAGGGCCTTGCCCTCGCGCAGGAACTCGGGGGAGAAGATCAGCGGGACGTTGTCCCCACCCATCTGCGCCTTCAGCCCGGCGGTGAAGCCCACCGGCACGGTGGACTTGATCACCAGCGTTGCCCGGGGGTTGATGGCATACGCCTCACGCGCCACGGCCTCGACGCTGCGGGTGTTGAAGTAGTTGGTCTGGGGGTCGTAATCGGTGGGCGTGGCGATGACGATGTAGTCAGCCCCGGCGTAGGCCTCGTGCTTGTCGAGCGTGGCGCGCAGGTTGAGCGGCTTGTGGGCCAGGAAGTGCTCGATGTCGGCGTCGTCGATCGGGCTGCGGCGGGCGTTGATCGTCTCCACCTTGGCGGGCACGATGTCGAGCGCCACCACCTCATGGTGCTGCGCCAGCAGCACAGCGTTGGACAGGCCGACGTAGCCGGTCCCTGCGATGGTGATTTTCATGGGGGGGCGCAGGGGTTTGGGACCCCTGCCTCCTTCGACCGCGCCAGCCCCTCTCTCCGTCCGGGGAGAGGGGCCTTTGTCACCGCTGCTGCAACGGCAGGGTGGCTCGCTGCTGGGCGCTCAGACGCCGATGACGCCGCCGTCCTCGCGCGTGATGACGATGGTCGCCGAGCGCGGGCGGCCCGGGCGGCCGTAGCCCTGGTTGCCGGGCCACAGGCTCTCGGCCGCTTCGCCGGGCTTGGTGTTCTCGCCCGGGTGCTGGATGTTGACGAACAGCGTGCGGCCGTCCGGGGTCTCGGTGACGCCCGTGACCTCGGCTCCCGCGGGCGCCACCAGGAAGCGGCGCAGCTTGGCATCACCCAGGGTCGCGCCGATGAAGGTCTCCTGCGTGCCGGTCTGCTCCACGCCGTTGACCACCATGCGGTTCTTCACCGTCACCTTGCTGCCGTCGCCCACCTCGCCCGGGATGGCCGCCAGCATCATGCAGCCGGACTCGTCGGTCATCGCGCCGTCGTCGGTCTGGATCCAGCAGATGCCGGTGGCCTGGCTGAACCACAGCCCGTCGGGCGACGAGAACGAGTTCTTCGCGCTCAGGCCGGACAGGTTGGCGTCGCCCGCGTCCTCCTCGGCGCCGAAGAGGAAGATGTCCCACGCGAAACCGCGCGCGGCCGACTGCCCGCCGTCCTCGCGGAAGCGGATGATGTGGCCGTTGGGGTTGCCGGCGCCCTTGCGGCCGTCCACGTCCATGTAGGCGCGCGGGTTCGCGGCATCGACGCGGCCCGGGGTGCGGTTGGCGGCGCTGTTGTTGGTCAGCGTGAAGTAGACCTCGCCGTTGCGCGGGTTGACCGCGCCCCACTCCGGGCGGTCCATCTTGGTCGCGCCCACGGCGTCGGCCGCGTGGCGCGCGTTGACGTAGACGTCGCCCTGGTGCGCGAACTTGTAGGCCGCGTGGTTGGCGATGCGCGGGTCGGCGATGGTCAACTCGAGCCACTCGCCACGGCCGTCGGCGTTGAACTTGGCCGCATAGAGCTTGCCCTCGTTCAGGTACTTGTCGCCGGCCACGAGGCCGCCGCCCACGTCGCGCGGGTCCCAGGGCG
>JBEIJM010000364.1:0-1592 GCA_040380205.1 Gemmatimonadaceae bacterium | reverse complement strand
CGTGACCTTCACCACCGCGACGGGCACCGTCTACCCGACCGCCGCGACGGGCCGCAATGCGTTCGGCGGGGCCACCAAGTTCCTGTTTGTGCGGGCGTATAACGCAGCGGGGGTCTATACGCCGACGTACAGCTTCGCGGTGCCGCCGCAAGACCCTACGGTTCCGGCCATCACTAAGTTCACGGCCATTTCGCTCACGTTCCGATACGACACGGACCCGGACCCGACGTATCAAAATAATTTCCAGCTCGACTACACGATCACCAATTTCCCGACTGGCGGCAGCGTCGAGGCGGTGATCTTGCAGGACGGCGTGGACATTGGCATTCCGCTCGCCAACGGCACGCCGTCGTCCACACAGGGCTTTTGGGGCTCGCCCGTGACGCTCAACGCTGCGGGTTCGCCTGCGATCCGGTGGGATATATTTCTTCGGGTGTTTGACTCCGGCGGCATCAACGTGGCCGCCACGTCCAAGACCGTCACCGGCGACACCTACGTCTGATGCGCCTGCACCTGCTCTCGGTCCCGCACACCGTCACCCGCGCCGATTTCGCGCATTGCGCGTTCACCCAGAAGGTGCGCCGGTTCGCCCCCATGCTGTTCGGGCACGGCTACCGGGTGGTCCACTACGGCGTGGCGGGGAGCGAGTCGGGGGCCGCCGAGGACGTGGTGCTGATGGACCAAGACGAACACCAGGCGCTGCTGGGCCACCCGTACCACGCGCACGGCGCGGGCTTCTACGGCGACGACGCGGTGGACGGCTCGCCGGTCTACCGGCAATGGAACCACTACGCGCGCGAGGAGCTGAAGGCCCGCGTGGAGCCCGGGGACTGCATCCTGCTGCCCTTCGGCCATGCCCACGCCGCCGCCGTGCGCGGGCTGCCGGTGCTGAAGGCGGGCGCCTCGGCCATTGAGTCGGGGATCGGCTATTACGACTGCCTCCTTCCGTGGCGGATTTATGAAAGCTACGCGGTGCGCCACGGCACCATGGCCAAGGAGGGGCGCCACGGCGTCCAGCTCGACAGCGCCAGGCTGGAGTTCGTCGCGCCCAACTCTTACGACACGGACGAATGGCCGCGCGGCACCGGCAAGGGCGATTACATCGCCTTCATGGGCCGCCTGACGCAAGGCAAGGGCGTGGAGATCGTGCTGGAGCTGGCCCGCCAGCGCCCCGAGCTGACGTTCAAGCTGGCGGGACAAGGCGACCCCGCCGCCTTCGCGGATTGGCCCGACAACGCGGAATACGTCGGGGTCTTGGGCGAGCAGCGCGCCGACTTCTTGGGCAAGGCGCGGTGCATCCTGGCGCCGTCGCGGTTCGCGGAGCCCTTCTGCGGGTCGGTGGTGGAGGCCGCGCTGTGCGGCACGCCCGCCGTCACTAGCGACTTTGGCGCGTTCGCGGAAACGGTGGTGCAGGACGTGACCGGGGTGCGGTGTAACACGCTGCGCGAGTTTTCGCGCGCGCTGGACGCGGTGACGGCGTGCGACCGGGGCGCGGTGCGCGGGCTGGCGCGGCGGCGCTACGGCATGGAGGTAGTGGGGCAGCAGTACGGGCGGATCTTCGACGAGGTGGCGCACGCCACGCGCGCGGGGCG
>JBEIJM010000363.1:0-1594 GCA_040380205.1 Gemmatimonadaceae bacterium | reverse complement strand
GCGAGGCGCCGGCGGTCCAGCCAGGCATAGCCGCCCAGCGCCAGCGCCAGGCTCCCGGCCGCCGCCGCCGCAGCCGCCGCCGCCGGCAACCACGCGGGGGCGGCCATCAGCGTCCCTCCGCGAACATCGACGGGGGCAGCTCGATCCCCGCCAGCGCCACCTGCGCCACGAAGCGCGGGCGCACGCCGGTGGCCTCGAAGTGCCCCGCCACGGTGCCGTCGGCCAGCACCCCCTGCCGCCGGAACCGCGCGATCTCCTGCAGCTGCACCACCTCCCCCTCCATCCCCGTCACCTCGCAGATGCTCACCACGCGCCGCGTGCCGTCCGACAGGCGGCTCACCTGCACCACCACGTCCAGCGCCGAAGCCACCTGCTCGCGCACGGCGCGGTCGGGGAGCGCCGTCCCCGCGAACAGCACCATCGTCTCCAGCCGCGCGAGGGCGTCGCGCGGGGAGTTGGCGTGCACCGTGGCCAGCGATCCCTCGTGGCCGGTGTTCATCGCCTGCAGCATGTCCAGCGCCTCCGCCGCGCGCACCTCCCCCACGATGATGCGGTCGGGGCGCATGCGCAGCGCATTGCGGACCAGGTCGCGGGTGACGACCTCGCCGCGCCCCTCCGCGTTGGGCGGGCGCGTCTCCAGCCGCACCACGTGCGGCTGCTGCAGCCGCAGCTCGGCGGCGTCCTCGATGGTGACCACGCGCTCGGTGGCGGGGATGTACGCGCTGAGCGCGTTGAGCAGCGTGGTCTTCCCCGACCCCGTGCCGCCGGCGATGAGCACGTTGAGCCGCGCGCGCACGCACGCCCCCAGCAGCGCCAGCATGGCGTCGGTGAGGGCGCCCAGCTCCACCAGCCGCGCGGGGGTGAGCACCGCGCCGAAGCGGCGGATGGAGAGCACCGCGCCGTCCACCGCCAGGGGCGGGATGATGGCGTTCACGCGCGACCCGTCGGGGAGGCGCGCGTCCACCATGGGGGAGGCCTCGTCCACGCGCCGCCCCACGCGCGAGACGATGCGGTCGATCACCGCCAGCAGGTGCGCGCCGTCGCGGAACTGCAGCGGCACCCGCTCCAGGCGGCCGCCGCGCTCCACGTACACCTCGCGCGGGCCGTTGACCAGGATGTCGGAGATCGCCGGGTCGCGCACGAGCGGCTCGATGGGGCCCAGGCCGGTGACCTCGTGCAGCACCTGCTCCACCAGCGCGTCGCGCTCCCCCTGGGCCAGCGGCGTGGACTCGCCGCGCAGCAGCTCGGCCACCGCCTGCCGCACGCGCGCGGCCACCTGCCGCTCGTCGGCGAGCGCCTCCAGCGCGGCCAGGTCGAGCCGCTCGACCAGCGTGCGGTGCAGCGCGTGCGCCAGCTCGCCCACGGGGGAGGTGGGGGGCGGGTCGGCGCGGCGCGGCGCGGGGACGGCGGCGACCGGGTCGGGGGGGGTGGTGGGGACGGCGCCGTAGAGGCGCTGGTGCAGGGCGGTGGGCATGCGGCCGGGGTGGTGAACGGTGGGGGCGGGACGCGGAGGCGGTCAGCCGCGCGCCAGGAGGCGCGCGAGCCGGGAGCGGGGCGCCGCGGCGGCGGGCGACGCCGCCCCGCCCTCCCGGTG
>JBEIJM010000362.1:0-1621 GCA_040380205.1 Gemmatimonadaceae bacterium | reverse complement strand
GGCCAACATCGGCACGGCCGGGCAGTTTGTCATCCTGCAGGCCGCCGACGCCATCGTGATCAACGTGGGCACCGCGGGTTTCGTGGCGCTCTCCAAGACCTGCACGCACAGCGGCTGCGGGCTGTCGGGGTTCAACAACGGTACCGGTTTCCTGGAGTGCAACTGTCATGGCTCGCGATTCCGCACCACTGGGCAGGTGGCGGTGGGGCCGGCCAATGCGCCGCTGCGCAGCTATCCGGTGACCGTGGACGGCGGGGTGGTGCGCTTCACGGTGTAGGGGGCGGCCCAAGACGCATGGCCGGCGGGCGGGGTGCGCGGCGTATCGTCTCGCGACGGCGCAGGGAGCGCTGACGTCGGACCAACCGGGGGGTGGGATCTGTTGAACCCGAACCCGCGGGCTCGCGGCCTCATCGCGCGCCTCGTCGCCGGCACCGCGCTCGATTCCGTGGACCGGCAGGTGCTGGCGCTGCTCACGCCCACGCTGGTGGCCCCCTTCGGCTGGGACGACGTGGCCGTTGCGCACCTGGGGTCGGCGCGTCAGCGGGGGCCCCGCTGGGTTCGGCCACCCACCTGTACAGAAGTTCCCGCGGCGCGGCAGCGGCCCGCGCGAGATCGAAGGCCGGCCGCCACCCGCCACGCGGCGCTGGCGACGTCGGCCTTCGCGCCGTATGCTCCACCCATGGACGGCCCACCGCGATTGAAATGCCTATTCCCGAAGGCCACCGATGTCCCTCGACGCCGCCAGACGCTGGGCTGAATCATGACGAATCCCCTTCCTCCCGTCGCCGTCACGGCCGACCACCGCGACCGCGTCGTGCAACAGCTGTCGGCGGCGTTCGCCAACGACCGGCTGTCGGTCGAGCAGCTTGACGAACGACTCGCGGCGGTCTATCGCGCCCAGACCCTGGCCGAGCTGGAGTCGCTCCTCGTCGATCCGGCCGATCCCGGGCGCGTGCTGGCAATGGACGGGATGGCGTCGCGCCTGGCGCCGGCGCACATCGTCCCGGCCCGCGGCGTGGTGATGGCCGTGATGGGGGGCTTCGAGCGGAAGGGCGAATGGGTGGTCCCCCGGCAGCTCAAAGTCGTGGCCGTGCTCGGTGGCGGGGCGCTCGACCTGCGCGACGCCAGGCTCAGTCCGGGCGTCACCGAACTCGAAGTCTTCAGCGTGATGGGGGGCGTGGAGATCATGGTCCCGCCTGGCGTGCGCGTGGAGTGCGTGGGCATGGCCGTCATGGGCGGCTACAGCATCAGCGGCGGTGACACCACCGAGGCGCCCGATGCGCCCGTGCTCCGCATCAGCGGCTTCTGCCTCATGGCGGGCGTGGACGTGAACCGCAAGCTCCGGAAGCAGCGGAGCGAAAGGCGCTACAGTCAGGCGCTCGAACGGGCCGAACAGGTCCGGGCCGTGACCGGTGCCCACCCGAACGACTCCACCGGGCAGGGGGCGCACCCGGCGTACCGTGCGTAGCCGGCGCCTGCCGGTTGGTCACCCCCACCTCGGTGGGGCTGGTGGGCCCCATGCCCTCCGGCCCCGGGGTGATCCCGCTGGCCCGCAGCGCGGCGCTGCCGGTGCGGGTGTCGGCATCGGTGACTCCTCCTTCCCCAATATCAGTACGCATGT
>JBEIJM010000361.1:0-1627 GCA_040380205.1 Gemmatimonadaceae bacterium | reverse complement strand
GGGGAGGAGGGGACGGGGCAGCAACAGCCCAGAGGGCGGTTGGCGTTGCAGTCGCAGTTGGAGTTGGTGCCGGAGCCACGCCGCTCCGCGGCCAGCCTAGAGACGACTGAGCGCCCCGGCCGGAAATATAGGCCGGCCAGGGGTCAGTAGATGAAGACCGGGGTGCCTACGGTCACCAAGTGATACAGCTGGGTGACGTCTTCGTTCCGCAGCCGGATGCAGCCGTGGCTGATCGCCTGCCCGATGGAGGCGGGATTGTTGGTGCCATGGATGCCGTAGCCGTCGCCCAGGTACAGCCGGAAGGGGCCCAGCACGTCGGGGTACTTCCGCTGGGTGGTGCCGAAGGGGGGGATGACAATGCGCCCGTCGGCCACGATCTCGCGACCGTCGCTGGCCGAGAGGGACCGTACCGAGCCGTTGGGGCGCCGGCGCACCACCTCGTTCCCTTCCACGGTGATCACCGACCCGTCGCGCAGCGCCAGCGGCTTGCCGCGCACCAGCTGCACCAGCCCCAGCGTGCGCTTGCGGGCCTGCTCCTCGTAGTGCCAGTCGGGGGGGATCCAGAGGGGGGCCGAATCCAGCCGCTGCACCGTGAAGTGCCCGCGCGGGGTGTCAAAGTGGAGCACCCGGCTGCCGCCGCGCACCACGAAGTGCTTTCCCGATCCCACAGCGATGGGGGCGGCAAACAGCACGCTGTCGCCGCGCCGGTACCAGAGGCGTTTCTCGTGGATGGACACCACCAGCACGGCCGCGGTGTCCTGCGGCGCGGGGTGGGCCGCCACCTGCGCCCGCAGCGTCTCCACCTGGGCGCCGGCCTCGGCCTTCACCTGCTCCAGCAGCGCGGAGTTGTCGTTGTACACCACCCGCGCCACGTCGCGCGCCAGCCGCTCCTCCACCGTGCGGGCGGCGGTCCACCCCACGTGGGCCCCCAGCAGCAGCACCGCCCCCCCCAGCAGGAGGGGGACGCGCAGGCGCCGCGGTCGGCGGCGCGCCATGGCGCCCTTGGTGGAGTCGGTCATCAGAAGAAGTACACCGGCATCCCCGGAGTGATACTGGCCCGGATGGCCGCCAGGTCCTGCGCGGCCACGCGCACGGCGCCGGGGAGCACCCGCCCCGGCTGCGCCAGCAGCCCGGTGTCGGGGCTGGCGTAGATGAGCACGCCCCCCGACGCCACCACGGCCAGGGGGGTGGGCCAGCGGGTGTCCGGCACCTCGCCGGGCCACCAGGGGACGTCGGGGGCGGGGTCCCCGGCCGCCACCAGCCGCTCCACATGGCGCAGCCCGCGCGGCGCCGCCACGGGGCGCCCCGTCGCCTCGGGCGCCGTGTCGGCGGCTACCTCCGCTGGAAACCGGCGCAGCCGCACGGCCCCGCGCTCCAGCGCCACGTACCCCGACTCGGCGCTCACGGCCAAATGCAACGCCTCGTCCCCCGCCGCCTGCCGTCGGATGAGCGCCAGCGCCAACGCCCCCCGGTCCTGCTCGGCGGCCAGGAGCGCGTCGGTGCGCGCCCGCTCCAGCGCCGTCATCCCCGCGCGCAGCCGCGCCGTTTCGGCCCGGTAGCGCGCGCGACGGTCGCGCAGCAGCCACTCGGCGCCCACCAGCGCCAGGAGCAGCAGCACGAGGACTCC
>JBEIJM010000360.1:0-1636 GCA_040380205.1 Gemmatimonadaceae bacterium | reverse complement strand
GACACCCTGACCGCTGGCGGGGGCCGTGAGGGTGGCGGTCGCCAGCAGGGCGGCGGCGAGGCGCACCGCGCCCGGACGGAAGCGTGAGAGGGAGGTCATGGCCCTATACTACCCCCCATGCCGCCTTCGTCCATTGCCGCGTGGCACGCGCCGGTGCGTGGTGGTCCGGTGCGTTTCGGCGTGGACCAGCTGCTGGATGACCGCGCGCGATGGGGGCGCTGGCGCCGGGTGGGGTTGGTCACCAACGAGGCGGCGCGCCTGGCGGCAGACGGCGCCGTGCGCTCGCGCGCCGCCCTGCTGGCCGCGGGGGTGCCGGTGGTGCGGCTGTTCGGCCCCGAGCACGGGCTGGGGGGCGTGGCCGCCGACGGCGCCGCGGTGGCCGATGGTCTGGACCCGCTGACGGGGGTGCCAGTGGTGTCGCTGTATGGCGCCCGGATGCGCCCGGCGCGCGCACAGCTGGCCGACCTGGACGTCGTGCTGTTCGACATCCCCGACGTGGGGGCGCGCTTCTACACCTATGCGTGGACGCTGTGGCACCTGCTGCACGCCGCGGCGGAGGCGGGGGTGCCGGTGGTGGTGCTGGACCGTCCGAATCCACTGGGGGGCGTGCTGGACGCCGCCGAGGGGCCGCTGCTGGAGGACGATTGCCGATCGTTCGTGGGCGAATCGTCCATTCCGGTGCGCCACAGCCTGACGCTGGGGGAGCTGGCGCGGCTGTGGCAGCGGGAATCGGTGCCCGGCGTGGCGCTGTCGGTGGTGCCGTGCGCGGGGTGGGATGCCACGCGCGCGTGGCCGGCCGCGGGCGTGCCTTGGGTGCCCACGTCCCCGGCGATGCCAGCGTGGGAGAGTGCGCGGTGGTATCCGGGGACGTGCCTGTTGGAAGGGACGTCGGTGAGCGTGGGGCGCGGGACCGCCGCCCCCTTTGCGCAGGTGGGGGCGCCGTGGCTGGATGGGGCGGGGGTGGCCGAGGCGGTGCGTGTCGAGCTGGAGGCACCCGAGGCGGGGGGGCTGGCGGAGCGGGTGCGGGTGACGCCCACCAGGTTCACGCCGCGCGAGGGGCCGTATGCCGGTGAACGGTGTGTTGGGGTGTCGTTGGCGTTGGCACCGGAGGATGCAGGCGGCACCTGGGTGGCGCGCGTGCTGCGCCCGGTGTGGTTGGGGTTGGCGTTGGCGGGGGCCATCGCCGATCGGCACCCTGGGGAGTTCGCGTGGGGGCGGTACCCCACGGCAGCCAACCCGTCGGGGGAGGACCACCTGGCGCGGCTGGTGGGGCGGCGCGACGTGGGGGCGCGGCTGGTGGCGGTGCGTGGGGCTGAGCGGCGCGCGGCGATGGCGGAGTGGACGGCGGTGCCGGGGTGGGGCGATCGGGTGGCGGGGGTGGTGCTGTACGGGCGCGGGTGAGGGGGGGCGTTGCTTTGGAACCTCTTTGCTGGCTTGGTTTTGTCAAATATTCCATCGCATGGTAGTATTGCTGCCATGAGACGGAAACAAATCTTCCATTACCAAAACACGCGTGGGCCGCGCCTGCCGACGGATCGACCGTGACCGCCCTTCTGCCCCGGTTTACCGCCATCGATGCGCAGAGCGCGCTCGCCGCCATGCCGGTGGTCGCCGTGGTTGGCCCCCGGCAGGCGGG
>JBEIJM010000359.1:0-1645 GCA_040380205.1 Gemmatimonadaceae bacterium | reverse complement strand
TTCCAGGGTGCCGGGGAAGCGGGGTGGGGCGCGACTGACGGGGCGACTGACGGGGCGCTGACGGGGCGCTGACGGGGCGCTGACGGGGCGGTGGCAGGGTGGGGCATGTCTCCCTCCGTTCCCTCCTGTGTCGTCCCCGCCCGACCGCGTAGCTGGCGGCCTCGCGAATATGCACTATTGTATATAATTCGTTCAGGTCGGCCCCTTGCGTGAGCGTCCACTCGTGTGGGTGGGGCGCTCCCGCGAGGCCGTCCGCGCCTTTCCGGCGCCCGTGCGCGAACTGATCGGGCTCAACTTGATGCGTGTGCAGTGGGGGATGGTGCCCGCGGATTGGAAACCGCTGGCTACCGTGGGCCACGGGACGGCGGAGCTTCGGGTCCGGCGTGGCGGCGCGTTTCGCGTGGTGTATGTGGCCAGCTTTCCGGAGGCGATCTACGTGTTGCACGCATTCGAAAAGACGTCGCGCAAGACCGCGCGCCTCGATCTGGAACTCGCGCGGCTTCGATACCGCACCGTGCTGGCCAGCCGGCGGGGGCGCTGACGCATGCCCCGTGCCCTCAACCCCTCCACCGGCAATGTCTTCGCCGACCTCGGCTTTCCTGCCGCTGAGGCGGCCCATTTGCGCATCCGTGCGGAGTTGATGCTGCGCATAGCGCGGGAGCTTGCCGCCCGAGGGCTCACCCAGGCGCGCGCGGCCACGCTGCTGGGGGTGACTCAGCCGCGCATCAGCGCGCTGGTGCGGGGCCGCATGGACCGCTTCAGCATTGACACCCTGGTGGAGATGCTGGACCGGCTGGGGGTGACGGTGACGGTCACCGTGCGCAAGCGTCGGGGGGCCGGGTAGGGGGCGGAGAGACGGGCGAATGACGGTTCGCTGACGCTGTGCGAGGTACGGCCCTTGAAACGAGCGGCTCCTGCGGGCGCTCGCGCCGGGGACGCACAGGAAGGCTGGGTAGGGGCTCTACCGCGCCCCGTTCTCCCCGTTCCCCCCGTTCTCCACCAGCCGCGTCGCCAGGCGCAGCTCCACCCCCACCGCCTGCATCATGCGCAGCGCGGTCTCCAGCCCCACCTGCGCGCGCCGCCCGTTCTCGGCCTCATTCCACAGCCGCACCCCCACGCCGGCCAGCACCGCCGCCTGCGCCTGCGTGAGCTGCCGTTCTCGGCGCGCCGCGCGCAGCTGCGCGCCGAAGTCGCGGTGCGACTGCACCACCAAGTGGCCATCCATCATGCGTCGCACTTCCCCGCGTCGTATTCCATAAACGGAAGATTGCCGTCCTCTCCGAATGCTTCGGTCGTGAAACCACGACCGGCTGCCGTGCGTATTCCCTTTATGTAATGCAGTGAGTGTACTGGCACGGCAATCACCAAGGCAGTTGGATGACCAAATGGGCCACACGTGAAATGCTAACCCGTCGCCACCGCCGTGCAACACGGACCAGCCCGCATGAGGGGCCCAGGCGCGCCGCGATTGTCAGACCCCCCGGGCATCATGCGGGAGCTCAGGGACCCTCGATCACGGCGACGTGGCACCGCAGAATGCCGTGCAGTGCATACAGCACGCACCGCTGCGCGCCGTCGCCGGCGATCGACGCACCGGCCCCTGGGCGCACCTCTCACCGTCGTCCGCGGAGCCCCTCATGGTCAT
>JBEIJM010000358.1:0-1648 GCA_040380205.1 Gemmatimonadaceae bacterium | reverse complement strand
TAGATGACGAGGTCCAGCGGCAGGTGCCGCAGATCCTGCCGATAGTACGCCACGGTGGTGCTGGGCCCCACCCGCACCTCGCCCGCCATGGGCGGATGCTCCCCCAGCAGCGTCTTGATGAGCGTGCTCTTCCCCGCCCCGTTGGGGCCCACCAGCGCGACGGTCTCCCCGCGCTCGAGCACCACGGTCACGTCACGCACGAGCGGGCGCCACTGCTCGCGCGGCACGTCGGCCGCCGACCCCGCCCCGTCCGCCTCGTCGTGCCCCGGCACATGCGGCGGCACGCCCACGGTGGCGCCGCGCGCCTCGATGACGCGGTCCCCGCTGCGGGTCCCCGCGTCGAGGCGCAGCGCCATCACGGCATCGGCCCCGATGGGGGCCGACAGCCGCGGCATCCGCTCGAGCCGCTTGCGGCGCCCCTTGGCCTGCGCGGTGTTCTGCCCGGCCAGGTTCCGCGCGATGTACTCCTGCTCGGCGGCGACCTTCCGCTGCTGCTGGTCGAACTGCCGCTGCTGGGTGAGCCGCCGCTCCTCGCGCTGCGTGACGAAGGCCGCATACGAACCGACGTACGCGAACGCCGTGCCGCCCTCGAAGTGCAGGACATGGTCGGCGATGGCGTCCAGGAACGCGCGGTCGTGGCTGATGCACAGCACGGTGCGGTCGGACTCGCGCAGGTGCTGCTCGAGCCACGCGGTGGTGGCGAGGTCGAGGTGGTTGGTGGGCTCGTCCAGCACCAGCAGGTCGGCGGGGGTGGCCAGCTGCCGCGCCAACGCCACGCGCCCGCGCTCGCCGCCACTCAAGGTGCCAATGGCGGTGTCGCGCGCCTGCTGCGGATCGAAGCCGACACCCATGAGCACGGCGTCCACCCGCGCGGCCATCTGATACCCGCCCTCGCGCTCAAACCGCTCCAGGTCGCGCCCGTACCGCTCCATGGCGGCCTCGGCGTGGTCATGCTCCAGCGCGGCGGCCTGCTGCGCCAGCGACTGCTCCAGGCGGCGCAGGTCGCCGAACGCGTCAGCCACGACCTCCCAGAGCGTCATCCCCTCGGGGAAGGTCCGGTGCTGGTCCATGAGCGCAATGCGCACCCCGGGCACACGCGCCACCGACCCGCGCGTGGGCGCGAGCGCAGCGGTGAGGAGCTTGACGAGGGTGGTCTTCCCGGTCCCGTTGCGCCCCACGACGGCCCACCGATCGCCGGGGGCGATGGTGAACGAGATGTCACGAAAGATTTCGGTGGCGCCGAAGTCGACGCCGACACCGCCGAGTGAGATCAGGGACATCCCTGAATGATAACCGGGTGATGGGGTGAGGGGCCCTGGGTGGGGTGAACTGCCTGAGGTGATAGGGGCCCTGGGTATGAGGGAGAGTGGGCGAGGTTTTCGATACGAGTTCGTACCTATTCCCTCGTACACTATCCCTCATGCCTAGGGCCCCTCACACCTGAGGCAGGAGAAGGCGAGGCTGCAGATACGAGTTCGTACCTATTCCCTCGCACACTCTCCCTCATACCCAGGGCCCCTATCACCTCAGGCAGTAGAAGTCAGGGAATGGGCGCTGGTCCATCCGCCACACCGTCCTCCATCCGCCGGGCGCGGCGGATGAGCAATCGGGCGCGGAGCCAGTGTCGCCAGGTCACGGCGGCGTCGCC
>JBEIJM010000357.1:0-1652 GCA_040380205.1 Gemmatimonadaceae bacterium | reverse complement strand
GGGTCGGTCGTGACCGTGGCGCCCTTCGGAGCGCCCGAGATCAGCTTGGGCCGCTGCTCGTCATACGCCCGCACTTCCTCCACGATCGCCTCTTCGACGCGCTCCACGGACTGCTCAGCCGATCGGACCGACGCCGCATACTCGGGCACGACTTCCGCGAGCTGCTTCCACGCCCGGCGCGCCGCCCGCGTCTCGGCCGTCTTCACCGGCTCGCTGTCGCCCACGGGATCACGGGGCCGCACACCGTTGCCGCACCAGTTCACCCCGACTATGCTCTGCCCCGTCGCCGCCACCGTGATGCGCTTCACCGCCACCGCCGCCGCCTTATCGGGGGCGCCGTGCTTGATGCGCAGCCGCATCCGCCGCGTGCGTTCGTCCTTGGCCCATTCGTCGCCCGCTTCGACTAGGGCGTCGAGTCGCGCGTCGGCCTGAATGAAATCCACCTCGTGCGGCACGAGCACGCCCGACCGCACGAACGGTGCGGCGCGCTCCTCGTAGTACGTCGCGGTAAGGTACGGCCGGCCGCCGAGGACTTCGATATGCCGGATCGGGTCGAGGTTGTTCGCGCGGCAGTACTCGGCCAGCGCGTGCGCGCCCTGCGGCCCAAGGTCCTTGCCCCACTGCGTGCCGCGGATCGCACGCGCCACGGCGTTGCGCGCCTTGTTCTCCTCGATGCGGGCGGCCACGTCGGCCGGCAGCTCGCTCCGCTTCGTGATCGCCATCGTTGGCTCACTCATGCCGCTCTCCATGCGCTATAGGCGCGCTGCTGCGCCTCGTATTCCTTGATTGCGGTGAGCATAACGCGGCCCGCCGCCGTGAGGGTGTCGCCGGTCACCGTCGTGAGCGTGACGTCGGCGGCATTGTTGCGAATCCAGAAGCCAAGGTGCCGGTCCTCGTGGCCGTCGGTGTGGCGCTCGAGCAGGTTGAGGTACGCTTTGCGCAGCGTCTCCACGTCAGCCGTCGCCGGGTCGAATCGCTGGATGCGCGCGGTCACGCCGCCTCCCCCAACGCCTTCACGAGATCGGACGCCACGCGCACCGCTGGCCGCTCCGTCACGGTTACGAACGGCAGCTCGGTCACCGTCGCCATCTTCTTGATCGCCTTGAGGTCCACGGCTTCCGGCACGAGGCACATCCGCGTGGTTTTCGCCCACGCGAGCGCCGCGGCTTCGTCCACCTCGTACTCCTTACCGATGACGACACTGATGCCGGGGGATGGCTTCGTGCGCCCCGTCGTCTCGTATTCCACCAGCGCCAGCGCCCGCACCGTGTCCTCGGTCGCGTCCAGCTCGCGCCGCAGCGCTTCGCGATTGCGCAGCTGTTCGCTCAGCGTGGCCTCAAAGGCCTGCCGCGCCACTCGCAGCGCCTCGTCACGCGCCGCCAGCTCCACGCGCAGCGTGGCCAGCTTGACGGTGTGCCGCTTCAGGTCGCTCGCAATCGTCGGCGGTTCGGGCGACTGGCTGAACGTCACGGCCATATCATTGGCGATGACGTCCCGCACCACCGCATCCCGCTCCCACGGCAACGCGAAGTCGTCGCCCGTCTCAAACATTTCGGGCACGCTCATGCCGCCTTGGGTCCATCGGGCTGCGACGCGCTCGCCCGTGTAAGGGGGAAAACGGCATCGCGGACCAATCGCACCGACGCGCGGCC
>JBEIJM010000356.1:0-1693 GCA_040380205.1 Gemmatimonadaceae bacterium | reverse complement strand
CACTGCAGATTACTGCGTTGATGTCGAACCGAGACCGCCGGCAGGCGCCAGCGTGGGATCCCCGTCGGGTGGAAGGAGGCCCTGTGCCTCTGCCCATCCGGCGGGGATTCGCGTTTGGGTCCCGCGGTTAGAATCCATGGGCTCGCTGCATTCCCCCCTTGCCCCCGCCCCCATGCGCACCCTGCTTGCCGTGCTTGCCGTGCTTGCCGGCTACCTCGTGATGTCGCTGCTGGTGTTCGGCGTGCTCACCGGCGGGTGGCTGAGCGGCCGGGTGGGCGCCAAGGCGCGCGCGGGCGCGCAGTAGGCGCCTGGCCATGCGACATGTGGCCGACGTGGTGGTGTGCGGCGCCGGCATTGCCGGCGTGGCGATGGCGCGCGCGCTGGCGGTGACGCACGGCGTGAAGCGCGTGCTGCTGGTGGACGAGCGCCCGCCGCTGTCGCTCACCAGCGACAAGAGCACCGAGGCGTACCGCAACTGGTGGCCCGGCCCCGACGCGGCCATGGTGCAGCTGATGAACCGTTCCATCGACCTGCTGGAGCAGTGGGCCGTCGCCGGGGGCAACCGCATCCGCCTGAACCGGCGCGGCTACCTGTACTGCACCGCACGCGCCGAGCGGGCCGCGCAGTACGTGGAGGACGCCGCGCGCGCCAGCGCGCAGGGTGCGGGGCCTGTGCGCACCTATCGGTCCGTGGCCGATGCGGCGGGGTATCAGCGCAGCGCCGAACTGGGGTACGCTGGCCACCCCGAGGGGGCAGACCTCTTTCTGGATGGCGACGCCATTCGTGCGCACTTCCCGTGGCTGGCGCCCAACATCGTTGCCGTGCTGCATGCGCGGCGGTGCGGGTGGGTGAGCGCGCAGCAGCTGGGGATGCAGCTGCTGGAGGAGGCGCGCGCCGCGGGGGCCGAGCTGCTGGCGGGGTCCGTGACCGCGGTGCACGCTGCGGGGGGGCGCGTGACCGACGTGACCGTGGTGGGGGCGGACGGGCTCACGCACCACGTGGCGTGCGGGGCGTTCGTGAACTGCGCGGGCCCCATGCTGCGCCAGGTGGGGCAGCTGGCCGGCGTGGCGCTGCCCGTGTTCTCGGAGGCGCACTACAAGGTGTCGCTGGAGGACACGCTGGGGGCGGTGGACCGTGGCACCGGGCTGGTGATTCTCGACGATCCCATGGGGTTGCCGTGGGACGACGACGAGCGCGCGGCGCTGGCGGAGGACCCCGAGCATGCGTGGCTGGCGGGGGCGTTCCCGGCGGGGATTCACCTGCGCCCCGAGGGGTACGGCGCCAGCCGCACCGTGCTCATGCTGTGGGACTATCACGGCGACCACCGGTATGATCCTGCGCCCTTCCCCATGCCCGGCGACGATGCGTACCCCGAGGTGGTGCTGCGCGGGATGACGCGGCTGGCGCCCGGGCTGGCGGGGTACCTGGCGCGGGTGCCCAAGATGTGGATGGACGGCGGCTACTACACCAAGACGCAGGAGAACCGGCCGCTGGTGGGGGCCGTGGGCCCCGAGGGGAGCTGGGTGCTGGGTGCCCTGTCGGGCTTTGGCGTGATGGCGGCGCCGGCGTGCGCCGAGCTGCTGGCGGCGCAGGTGACCGGGGCGGGAGTGCCGTCGGACAGCGCGTCGTGGGCGGCGGCGATGCGCCCGGACCGGTACGCGGACGCGGCGTATGTGGCGCGGCTGGCGACGTG
>JBEIJM010000355.1:0-1753 GCA_040380205.1 Gemmatimonadaceae bacterium | reverse complement strand
TGCCTTGCGAGTTGTACCCGAGCGATGCGCTCACGCCGGTCACCGCCGCCGCTGGCACATTGACCGCGACCCGGACGACCATGTTCGTCGCCGTGCTACTGGACAGCTCGCGCGCGCGCACCACCAGCGGGCGCGTGTCAATGCCCTCCTCGGTGATGACGAACACGTCATCGTCGGTTTCGTTGGTGTTCGTCGCGCTTCGGCGCACGCGAAACACCGCATCCGACGAGCCGGATAGCGGCGCGCCACGGTTGAACACCCACACGGCTGGCGCGCTCACCCACACCCCGATGGCCGCGCCGCTGCTGATGGATGCCGCGCCGCCAGCGGGGCCGCTCAAGCTGACGAGTTGCACCTCCGCGCCGGAAATGGCGCCACCCGCCGCGTTCAGCGCCGACACCGTGACGGTGGACGCCGTGTTGGTGCTGGTCGTCTCCTGCGCCACGCATTGGATGTTCGCCGCGCCGCGCGTGAACTGGTACTCAAACAGCACCGACTCGGACCCCGTGCCGCCCGCGCCCGTGTAACCCAGCGCCGAGACGTAAATCACCGTCCCGATGTCATACGGCCCCGCGAAGGTGGTCGAGTAGTTGCGCCCGTTAATCGCGCCCTGCGCCTGCGTCGTCGCCAGCGTGGGCTGCGAGATGGTGCTGGTAGCGAACTTGAACGATTGCGTGTCGGTGTCTGCCGATAGCGTCAAAATGAAATTGCCATTGACACCAAAGCTGCCCACGACCGACACAAAATCCGCCGACACGCCCACGTCAAACGATTCCACGCCGCCCGCGATGACGGCCACGACGCCGTCTGCGCCGAACGCCGTCACCTCATATTCAATGTCGAGGAAGCCCGTGGCGGGGAGGCTGGCGGCATAGCTCGCGGTGTAGCCGTTGATGGTGCCGCTCGGATTGAACGTGGGCGAAGCCGTCGCCACCGTCCAGGCGCTCCACGCGCCGCCGTTTGTGCGGTGCCGGAACCGCGCCTGCACGAACCGGCCCTGCGTGTCGCTTATCGTCAGCGACACCGTGCCCGTGGTGGTTGTCTCGGACACCCCCACCTGCACCGTGGGCACGCGCGCGGGCGGGCGGTTGACCGTCGGTGGCACGCCGCGCGCGACCGCCGACACCACGGGCGTGGCGGCGCTAGTGTCGTACCCGCCCAGCGCGTGGCGCGTGCGGTAGAAGTACGTCTGCCCGTCGCGGGGCAGGATGTCCACGATGGACTCGGTGGCGCCGTTGACGCGCCCCACCTCGACGTAGGGCCCTGCCAGCAGGAACGCCCGCTCCACCACCATGTCCAGCGTCTGGTCGCTTGGGAACAGCCCAAGCGCCACGCCCTGGCGCAGGCTCACATCGTCCAGGAGATCAATGGCCGCCAGCCCGGCGGGGCGCGTGGCGGCGGCGCCGGTGCCGGTCGTCGTGACGCTGCCCGTGCGGAACGGGCCAAAGCTCCCCGCCGCGTCGTACGCAATGGCGAGTTGCCACGTCCCCGCCGACAGCGTGCGAATCGTGGTTGCGGTGGATGCGGCGGGCAGCTCCCCGACGAAATAGGGCGCCCAGTTGGCCGGGGCGCTGCCGCCGAGGTAGGCGAAGACCGCAATGGGGTAGTCGTTGCTGGTGTTGGCCCACGCGATGTCCGTGGCCGTCGCGCTCACCGCCGTCGCCGTGATGGCGCCAGGCGTCGGGATGGTGTCCAGCGTCACCGACTGCCACGCCGTCCACGCCGAGGGCCGCCGCTGGAACTGCGTGGTGCG
>JBEIJM010000354.1:0-1763 GCA_040380205.1 Gemmatimonadaceae bacterium | reverse complement strand
CGCGGCGTGGGGTAGGCTGCCTGTGCGGCGCCCCACGTCGCTGCGTGCTCTGGTCTGGTGATCCTCCTCCTGTCTGCAGTCCCGCCCCCGCCGGTTTCGCGCCGGCGGGGGTTCGTCTTTGCGGTGTTGTGCCCGGACGAAACAAAGGCGCCCGCGGGGGCGCCTTGTTGCAGGATCGGGGGTCGGTTTAGAACAAGCGGCCTTGGGTTGGGGGCACGTCGAGCAACGACCGCCCCTCCGCTTGGGCCAGCGCCGGGCCGATGTAGTCCACCCCGTCGGCGTTCAACTCGCACGCGATGACGCGCCGGGCTTCGGCCGGGTTGCGCCGGGCCATGTGCTCAGCGGCGACCAATTCCCGCAGGGTGCCGCCGAAGGGCACCCACACGGTATCGCCGGGGCGGGTGGAGGCGCGCAGCATCCGCTCGGCGAAGGCGAGGGGCTTTTGGCAGGGGTGGAGCGACTCCCACTCTGTCCCGCGGTCGGCAAGACGCGACTGCTTGGTGCGCCCTGAGCGAAGCACCTCGAGGCTGAGGGCCTTCGTGCTGACCTGCCAGACGGTACCGATGGGTTCGGGCATCGCGAAAGCAGGCGCCCCGCGCTGGTAGAACCCGCAGACCTCGTGCGAGTCCGGCCACGAGCCCACAGATCGCCAGCCGATCAGGCTTGGGGGCGTCATCTTGTCCCAGACGATCAGGCTGCGGAAGGTCCACCCCGCCGCCAAGATCGCCGGGTGCAACTCGCCCCAGCCCTCGGCGGTGTTCCACAGGTACAGGCTCGTGCTTGGCGCGCAGACCCGCCCCACGTCGGCGATGTGGTCGCGGTACAGGTCGAGCAGCGACCCGCCGCGGGGCACGCGGTCCCAGGCAGCCTTGCCCATGCCGTAGGGGCCGTCGAGGATGGCGCAGGACGCGCAGCCGTCGGGTAGGGTGGCGGCAACGGCGCGGGCGTCAGCCTGCCACACGGTTGAGCCGGTGCGCGGGGAGGTCCAGCGGGGGGTGGTCATCCGCGCCCCCGCGGGCGCCAGTCGCCGAGGCCGTGGATCACGGTGTGGGTCTTCGTCGGACCCCTGCCCCAGACGCACAGCACGGAGCCGCAGGTGTCGCCGCTGGTCAGGGCCGAGCCGCCGGGTCCACCCCAGCGCGGCCGCTGAGGGGAGACGGCCAGAGAGGATGGCGGGTCGCCCAGGTTCATGATCTGCTCGATGGTCGTCGCCCTCAACAGCAGGGCCAAGATGTTGGCGCGCACCCGCTGCTGTAGGTCGCGCATCGTGGAGATCGTGCGGTAGATGTCCGTGTAGGCCGGGTTGGTCACGATCCACGTCGGGAAGTCGTGTTTCGTGTCGGGCTTCCATTCGGCTGCGCTGACATGGTCGCAGGGGTAGCCGGGCGAGGCATCAGGGTCGATGTCGCAGCCGCGCACGTCGATGGACGGCCGGGCCCGCATGGCGGCGCGCCCGAAGGCACCACCGCCCGCGTACGGCTCAAGGATCAGCTCAGGCTCATCGAGGCGAGCGAACAGCCACTCGATGCATCGATCGGCAAGGCGGTCGTCGGTGTAGTAGCGGTCCAGCGGGTCGCGGCTCATGTGGTGATCTCCAAGAGGCGCCCCACGGTCCCGCAGGCCCGCGCAGGGCGGCCCGTGCGGGTGTAGCCGGTCGGCAGGGCGGGGGCGGCGCGCGGCGTGGCCTGGGGGCGCGTGGCGGGGCCCATGGTGCGCTCGGCGAGGCGCAGGAGGGCGTCGGTGAGGGCGAGGCGGAAGGTCAT
>JBEIJM010000353.1:0-1773 GCA_040380205.1 Gemmatimonadaceae bacterium | reverse complement strand
GGGCGCCGTGCCCCGCTCCTGTCCCCCGCCATCGGCCGCCGGCCGCTGGCTCCTCCTCTCCTTCGCCACGCACGGCGCCAGGCCCCACCGGGCAGCGACCACCTTGGCGCGCCCACGGCCCCCCGCGTACCGAGATGTCCGCCAGCCCTCGGGACAGGGCGCCCCCCGCAGCGAAGTCAAGGGGGAGGGATCGGCCCCCCGGGCCGATCCCGGAGGACATGAGCGGAGGGGGTCGCCCTGGCCCGAGGGCCTGCGAGAGGCTGGCGCGAGCGACGCCGCATGCACGACGACCTTCGACAGGAACACGGTGCACCCGCAAGCCTGCACCACGACAAGCCCGACCCGCCCAACAACGCCCCGCCCGGGCTGGGCCCGGCCTCAAATCAGCAGGATCTCCACCCCATAGCGCGCCACCGCCGCGTCGTGCGTCACCAAGCGCAGCGGTTCGGCGCGGGCCTGGGCGACGAGGAGGCGGTCGAAGGGGTCCTGGTGGTGCGGCGGCAGCGCTCCCACGGCCGCGGCGTGCGCGGGCGTGATCGACAACAGCCGGTAGCCGGCCTCGCCGAACCAGTGCAGCGCCTCCTCACCCGAGATCGGCATATCCCCCCGGCCGAGCGCATGCTTGATGGCGATCTCCCAGACGCTGACGGCACTGACCCAGACCTCGTTGCCCGGGTCGGCGATCAGCGCTCGGCCCGCCGCCGGCAGGGCCGGGCTGTCGGCGATCGCCCAGAGCGCCACGTGGGTGTCGAGCAGCAGGTTCACCTGCCCGGGCCGCCGAGAAAGAGCGCCGCGACCTCGGCGTTGTGCGTGTCAATCGACTCGGGCACGGTGAAGCGCCCGCGGGCCACCCCGAGCCGGCGCGCCACCGGCGCCCGCTCCAGCGGCACCAGGCGCGCGACCGGACGCCCGTTGCGGGCGATGACGATCTCGGACTCGCGGCCTTCCTCCACCGCCTGGACCAGGCGGGACAACGTGGACTTGGCTTCCAGCATGTTGACCGGCTGCATCTTGGTGTCTTTGCCGCGGGGATATTCCTCGGGCACAATTCTAGTCTGGTCTGGCTAAGCTGATGCGTCTGCTCCGAGGCGCCTGCGAGCCGCCCCCAGCCCACCCCGCCCCGTGCCCCCCACCCCCATTGACCCCGGCACCCGCCACCGCATCCACCTGATGGTGCTGGCGATGACCGCCTTCATCGTCAACGACACGCTCATCAAGGTCGTCAGCGAGAGCCTGCCGGCAGGCCAGCTGATCCTGGTGCGCGGCCTCATGGCTACCGCGCTGGTGTGGGCGGTGACGCGGGTCAGCGCCGGCGCGGTGCCGGTGCGCCACGTGTTCGGGCGCTGGGTGCTGCTGCGCACGCTGCTGGACGCGCTGGCCACCATCACTTACCTGATCTCGCTGTTCCACCTGCCGATCGCGAACGCGACCGCGATCAACATGGCCACGCCGCTGGTGATCGCGCTGCTGGCGGGCCCGGTGCTCGGGCAGCGCGTGGGTGCGCGGCGCTGGCTGCTCATCGGTGCGGGCTTCGCCGGCGTGCTGCTCGTCGTCCAGCCCGGGGCCGGCGGCTTCAACGCCTATGCGTGGCTGTGCGTGCTCGCCACGCTGTTCAACGCCGCGCGCGACCTGGTCACCCCGCGCATCGCCGGCGAGGTCTCGTCGATGGGGATCACGCTGTCGACCACGCTCGGGGTCACCGTGGTGGCCGCGCTGATGACCGCCGCCGACGGCGGCTTTGCGCCGATATCGACCCTGCAGTGGGGCCAGCTC
>JBEIJM010000352.1:0-1778 GCA_040380205.1 Gemmatimonadaceae bacterium | reverse complement strand
GTGGTGTGGGGGCGCGTCATCAGCGCGACTACGGGGGGGTATTTGAGCGCGTAGCCGTCCACCCGTATTTGGGGGGGGGGGGTGGGGCGAGGGGGGTAACTCATGCGGGCGGGGTGGCCGGGAGGGCGGTCGGCCACCCGGAGGTGGCCGAAAACGGGAGGCCGGCGGCGGTCAGGCGCCGGCGGTCAGGCGCCGGCGGTCAGGCGCCGGCGAAGCGGCGCCGGATGGCGTTCTCCAGCTCGCCGCGGCCGGCGGGGGAGAGGCGCCACCGGCTGAAGCCGGACTGATCGATGAACACCAGCTGCAGCCGATAGGCGCGGTATTCCCACAGCTGCTGCCGGTTGCGGGCGGTGGGGTCCATCGTGGCGGCGTCCAGAATGTTGTCAGGTTCGCCCAGGGCCACGAAGGCAATGCCGCGGTCGGTCTGCCAGCCGATGGGGCCGTCGTCGCGGAAGCGGATGTTGGCGGTGCGGATGCGCCCGAAGTACTCGCGCAGCGCCTCGTTCTCCGGGGTGCCCGGGACGGGGTCGGTCTCGCGCAGGAAGGCGGCCCACACCTCGGGGCGCTGCTGGGGGGGCGCCTCGCGCAGGGGGCGGAGCTTGTCGGGGCTGACGAAGAAGCGCAGGTACCCCACCATCTCCTCGAAGGAGCTGATGGGGAGGTCTTCTCCCAGGGTGACCAGGAAGCGGGTGCGGGCGGTGTCAGGGCGCCCCGGGATATCGAGGGAGAGGGTGGTGATCCCCACGCCCATGCGGGAGACGGGGATGGCCAGTGTACTGCTGCGGGGGGTGGTGGTGGCGCCGGGGGGGCGGAGCGGCGTGACGGTGGTGTCCCAGAGGGGGATGTCCCCCTCGCCGGTGAGGCGCAGGTGGATCTGGGACGGCGCCAGGGCCGCCGGGTGGTCGACATACACGGGGAGGAGCGAGTCCTGCCCGAACACCACGGTGGCCCGGGGGCGGGCGAGGAGGCGGGGGAGCGAATCCCGCGAGCTGCGCGGGATGGCCTCGTACACCGGCAGCGGCGTGGGGAGCGCACCGGGCTCAAGGCGCGGGACCTCGATCACCACCTCCTCGGCGGCCGAGCGGATGCTGCTCTCGTCCTTGATGGCGAGCGACATGCCGTAGCGGCCGGGAGCGAGGCGGAGGAACTGCTGCCAGATGATGCTTTCGTCGGTGCGGGCGGTTTCGCGGAAGGTGGGGACGCGGACCACCTCGGTGGACTCGAGGCGGCGCACGACAGCCTGGCCCAGGCGGAGTTCGACGCGCACGGTGTAGCTGGCGGCGTAGCGGTCGCCTTCGCGCGCGAAGCCGAAGGCGCGCGAGGGCATGGACGCCGCGAGGAGGACGAGGGTGCTGTCGGGGGTGGGCCCCTGCAGGAAGCTGACCGAGGCGACAAAGGGGACCGCGCCGGCGCCGGCGATGAGCCCCATGCTGCGGTAGAGCTTCTGCATGTCGGCGGGAGCGCCGGTGGCCGTGGGCTGGGCGCCGCCGGGCGGGATGAGCGGGCCGCCCCCCGAGGGCATGGGGGGCGCGCCGGGCGCAGGCGACTGGCGGCCGCCGCCACAGGCGGCGAGGGCGCCCAGCGCGGCGAGTGCCAGCAGGGGCAGGCGATACCGCGTCCGCGCGGTGGCGCGCGGCGCGTGCAGGCGAGGCAGGAAGGAAGTCATCGGCATGAGGCCATCCGTGCGGGAGCGTCCCGCGCCATCGGGGAATCGGGGCGCACCACCCCGCCGTTCGCCTTGCTGCACCGATCCGGCCACGTTACGTTCGCGACGTGCC
>JBEIJM010000351.1:0-1800 GCA_040380205.1 Gemmatimonadaceae bacterium | reverse complement strand
GCCGCCCTCGCCGCCCTGGCTCCACGCCCCCGCGGGTCGGCGGTGGCGGGCGCCGTGCGCGCCGCCAGTGCGCTGCTGGACGCGCGCACCGGCGCGGCCCGCACCCTGGTGCTGGTGTCCGACCTGCAAGGCTCGGCGCTGCGCGGCCTGGGCGTGGTGACGCTCCCTGCGGGGACCGCGTGGCGCGCCATCGGCACCGGGCCCGCCGAGCACCGTAATCGGTGGGTGGGAAGCCTGCGCACGCGGCGCTCCCGCCCCGACGGCCGCTCGCTGCTGGCGGTGCAGGCGCAGCTGCGCACCAGCGCCTCGCCGGCGCGGGCGGTGGCGCGCGAGACCGTGGTGGCCACCCTGCTGGTGAACGGCCGCGCCGCCGCCACCACCACGGTCACCGTCACCGGCAGCGCCGAAGCCCCCGTGGCCTTCGCCCCGGTGGCGGTCCCCGAGGAGGCGGTGCTGGTGCAGGTGGCGCTCGCCCCCGACGACCTCCCGGGCGACGACACCGTGCGCGCGGTGGTCCCGCGCGAGGTGCCCATCCCGGTCACCCTGCTGACCACTGCCCCTTCCGAGGAGACGGCCTACCTGCTGCAGGCGCTGGCGCTGGTGGATGCCCCGCGCCTGGCCGTGGAACGGCGCGCCCAGCTGGGTGCCCCGCCTGCGCGCGTCGGAGACGGGGCCGCGGCGGTGCCGCCCGTGCTGCTGGCCTGGGACCTGTTGCCGCCGGCCGCGGCGCTGGAGGCGTGGCGGGCGCAAGGCGCAGGCGTGGTGCTGCTGGCGGGAGCGCGGGTGGCCGCGCGCCGCGGGGGCGGCGCCCCATGGCCCGCCACGCTGCAGGGGATGGCCGACCGCACCGCCAGCGGTGGCGGTCGCCTGACCAGTTGGCGCGTGGAGCACCCGTTGCTGGCCCCGTTCCGCGAGGTGCCGCAGGCGCTCGGGGAACCGCGCGCCTGGCGCTATCCGCGGCTGGAGCCCGCCGCGGGGGCCGAGGTGCTGGCCCGTTTTGACGACGGGCTGCCGGCCATCGTGCAGGGGGGCAGCGCGGGCCCGTCCGGTGCGTCGCCGTCGATCGTGGTGGCGCTGCCCCTCGCGGCCGCGACCGGCGAGTGGCCGCTGCACCCGGCGTTCGTGCCGCTGGTACAGCAGCTGGTGCATCAGGCCGCCGCGGTGACGAGCGGTGGAGAGGCGCTGGTGACCGGCAGCCGGTGGCGGGTTCCCGCCACGGTGCAGGACCCTGTGCTGCGCGAACCCGGCGGCCGGCTGCAGCGGCCAGCTGCGGGCGGCGACGCCGAGGCCGTGGTGTCGCTGGCCGACGCCGGCAGCTACCAGCTGTTTGCCGGCCGCGCGGCCGGCGTGCCGGCCCAGCTGCTGGCGGTGAACGTCCCCGAGGCGGAGTCGCAGCTGGAGGCGCTCCCCGCCACGCTGGTGCGCCCCGACAGCGTCGCCGCGGCCGCGCCGGCGGCCACGCCCGCCACCGCCCCGTCCGACGCGGAGGCGCTGGCCCAGACGGAACGTCGCCAGAGCGGGTGGCGGTGGCTGCTGCTCCTGGCGGCCGCGCTGTTGCTGGTGGAAACCCTTCTGGCCACGCGCGGCCGTCGCGCCGTGGTGCAGGACGCCCTGCTGCGCCCGGCGGCCTCTGCGGCCGCCGGCCCCACGCCCCCCCGCCGGGAGTGAGCCCCATGCCCCGCCACGTCGGACCATCGCCATCCCCCACCTCGCCCGAAGGGCTGCTGTTCGCGCGGTTGGACGCCCTCCGGCGCCAGTGGTGGCAGCGCCGCGCCCTGGAAGGCGCCGCGTGGCTGGCCG
>JBEIJM010000350.1:0-1823 GCA_040380205.1 Gemmatimonadaceae bacterium | reverse complement strand
GGGGGCACCACAGGCACCGGGGCGCGGGGCGGACGCGGCAGCCGGTGCCAGAGGCGCTGCAGCAGCCACCGCCCTACCCCCGCGCCGGTCACGTCCACCCCGGAGCGGTTGCGGTACGGGGGGCCGTCGGGCGAACGACCCGTCACCGCGACGTGGTGCCCCCGGCCGCCTTCCGGCGGGCCCGCGTCCACCACGGCAGCGCGTACAGGTACATCCCGGTCAGCCACAGCCCCAGCACCAGGATCCCAGACGGCAGGAACACCCACAGCTTCACCGCGTCGTGGAACCACGACCCGTCATGCAGCTGCTCGATGAGGTCCGAGCGCCGGTAGGCCGACTGCAACACCGCGCCCGACCCGAGGTCCACCTGCACCTCCCACCGGGTCTTCGTGGTGACCTTGGCAATCCCCTTCCCCGGGCGCACGTCCACCCGGTCGATGTCTCCCCAATCCCGCACCTGTGCCTCGGGCACCCCCTGCGCCGCCGCCAGCACGCGGTCCAACCCCACCGCCGGGGCCTCGGCGCTCCCCCGCCGCTCGGGGGGCTGCACCCATGGCAGCTGCTTCTTGAGCTGCAGCAGCAACCCGGTCACGATGACCACCAGGAAGGGGAGCGCCACCAGGATGGCGCCCCACCGGTGCAGCGAGCGGTTGAGCACGCGGAGGTTCGGCATGCCGCAACTTAGCCCAGGCGTGGACGGCGGTCCCGGGGCACCACGCTCACCGCCCCCGCTTCCCCCACACGGGAGCGGCCGGCTCCTGCGTGGCCCGCGGGTTCTTCCACCCGGCCAGCAGCCGCAACGCCTCCTGCACCGCGCGCTCCAGCTGCGGATCGCCACCGCGGATCACCTCGCGCGGGAAGTTCTCCACCGCGAGGTCCGGCGCCACCCCCTCGTTCTCCACGTTGAACCTGGGCTCGCGCGAGAAGAAGCCGAAGCGCGGCGCGATCATCGACCCGCCATCCACGAATGGCGGCGTGTCGGTGGTGGCCACCAGCCCGCCCCAGGTGGTGGTCCCCACCAGCGGGCCCAGCTTCCGGTGCCGGAACATGTACGGCATCAGGTCGCCCCCGGAGCCGGCCATTTCGTTGATGATCATCACCTTGGGCCCCCAGATCCCGTTGGCCGGGCTGGTGAACGGATACCGCTCCCCCACGGGGTTGTTGAAGTACCCGTCGTAGTCGCGCCCCAGCAGGTCCACGATGTAGTCGGCCGCCGAGCCGCCACCGTTGTACCGCTCGTCCACCACCACCCCCAGCCGGTCCTGCTGCGCGAAGTAGTAGCGGTTGAAGCTGGTGTACCCCGGCTGTCCGGTGTTGGGGAGGTACACGTACGCGAGCTTCCCCTGCGACACCGAGTCCACGTAGCGGCGGTTGTGCTCCACCCACGCGCGCGTGCGCAGCCCCTGCTCGCTGGCCACCGGCACCACGGTCACCTGCCGCGCCCCCTGCCCGTCCGCGCGCGCGCCCACGGTCAGCACCACCTGGCGGTTGGCGGTCCCCTCCAGCAGGCGGTGCACGTCGTCGGTGGCGCGCAGCTCGGTGCCGGTCACCGCCAGCAGGTAATCCCCCGCGGACACCGCCACCCCGGGCGTCGCCAGCGGCGCGCGCAGGTCGGGGTTCCAGCTTTCGCCGTCGTAAATGCGCGTGATGCGGTAGCGCCCCGCGTCCACGCCAAAGTCCGCCCCCAGCATCCCCACATTCCCCTCGGGCACCTCCGGCAGGTCGCCGCCGCGCACGTACGAGTGCCCGATGGCCAGCTCGGCCCCCATGTTGTCCAGCAGGTAGTTGAGGTCGGCCCGGTGGTTCACGTGCGCCAGCAGCGG
>JBEIJM010000349.1:0-1840 GCA_040380205.1 Gemmatimonadaceae bacterium | reverse complement strand
GGCGCACGAGGAGCTGGCCGGCTTCCGCGAGCGGGAGCGGTCGCTGAGCGAGGCGCTGGTGAGCGCGCAGCAGCTGCGCGGAGAGATCCGCGGGCAGGCGGAGCGGGAAGCCCAGCTGGTGGTGCGGGAGGCGCAGGTGGAGGCCGAACGCCAGCGGCAGGCGGTGCGGGAGGAGCTGCGTCGCGCCGAGGAGGAGGTGCAGGCGCTGTGGCGGGCGCGCCGGGCGCACCTGACCCAGCTGCGGCAGCATCTGGAGCGGCAGCTGAGCGAGCTGAACGCCGCCGAGGTGGACCCCGTCCCCGAGTTCCTGACCGCGCCGATGGGGCCGGTGCTGGGCCCGCCGCCGCCGCCGGATCCCGAGCCGGAACCGCCGCGCCTGATCGCCCCCATGCCCCCGTGGCTGGTGGACGACGCCGACCAATAGCCCCGCTCGCGCCGTCCGTTCTCGCCGTGCCCTCTTCCCCTTTCCCTCGCCATGTCCGACACGCCGGTGCCGCCCGCCTATCCGCTCCTCCCCGACGGTCCCGCTGACGCCCTCGAGCGGGAGCTGCTGGCCACGTGGGAGACGGAGCAGCTGTTCGAGGCGGTGCAGGCCGCGCGCGCGGGTGCGCCGCCCTACGTGTTCTACGAGGGACCGCCCACCGCCAACGGCCGCCCCGGCATCCACCACGTCTTCGCGCGCACCATCAAGGACCTCTTCTGCCGGCACCGCGCCATGCAGGGCCACTACGTCCCTCGGAAGGCCGGGTGGGACACCCACGGGCTCCCGGTGGAGATCGAGGTGGAGAAGCAGCTGCAGCGCGAGGAGGCCGCCCGCCGTGGGGGCGCGGCCGACGCGACCACGCTGGGTGGCAAGCAGCTGATCGAGCAGGTGGGGGTGGCCGAGTTCAACCGGCGGTGCCGCGAAAGCGTGTTCACCTACCGCGGCGACTGGGAGGCGCTCTCGCGCCGCATCGCCTACTGGCTCGACTACGACCGGCCGTACGTCACCTACCAGCACGACTACGTCGAGAGCGAGTGGTGGGCGCTGCGCACCCTGCACGACAAGGGGCTGCTGGCGCCGGGGCACAAGATCCTCCCGTACTGCGCCCGCTGCGGCACCGCGCTCTCCAGCCACGAGGTGGCGCAGGGGTACGAGGACGTCGAGGACCCGAGCGTCTACGTGGCGCTGGACCTGCTGGAGCCGGACGGCACCGCGCCGACGGTGCGCCGCCGGATCCTGGTGTGGACCACCACGCCGTGGACGCTGGTGTCCAACGTGGCGCTGGCGGTGCACCCCGACCTGGCGTACGTGGAGCTGCGCAAGGGCGAGGCGGCCGGGTGGACGCTGCTCCTGGCCGAGGCGCGCGTGGCGGGGGTGCTGGGCGCCGACTGGGCCGATCGGTGGACGGTGGTGGCGACGCACCGGGGCGCCGACCTGGTGGGGCACCGGTACCGGCGGCCCCTCGACTGGGTGCCGCTCCCCGAGCAGGGACGGGCCGAGGTGATCGTGGGGGAGGCGTTCGTGTCGGCGGAGGACGGCAGCGGCGTGGTGCACATGGCCCCTGCGTTCGGCGCCGATGACTACGCCGCGGGGCAGCGCCACGGGCTGGCGTTCCTGCAGCCCGTCACCGCTCGTGGCGAGTTCGAGGCGACGGTCCCCGAGGTGGGGGGGCAGTTCGTCAAGCACGCGGATGCGCGCATCCTCGAGGTGCTCAAGGGGCGCGACGTGCTGTGGAAGGCCGCGCGGTTCGTGCACGCATACCCGCACTGCTGGCGGTGCGGCACCCCGCTGCTGTACTACGCCCGGGCGTCGTGGTTCGTGCGCACCACCGCGGTGCGCGACCGCCTGCTGGCGCGC
>JBEIJM010000348.1:0-1864 GCA_040380205.1 Gemmatimonadaceae bacterium | reverse complement strand
GGCGGTGCTGGGGGCGGCAGGCTTCGTGGACGCGCTGGCGTGGGGCGCGCGGCGCCTGGCGCTCACGGGCGGCGCGTATGCGGCGTCGGCCTTCGTGGCGTGCGTGGTGGTGTCGATGGCCACCGGCACCAGCTTTGGCACGATCCTGCTGTGCGGGCCGCTGCTGTACCCCGCCGGCGGCGCGGCGGGCGCGCACCCGGGGGCGCTCATGGGGGCCATCCTCGCCGGCGCCACGGTGGGCGACTCGCTGTCGCCGGTGTCCGACACCACGATCGCCTCGGCGGGGACGCAGGGGGTGGACATCGGCGGCACGGTGCGCAACCGGCTGCGCTACGCGGCGCCGGCGGCGCTGCTGGCGTTGGCGGTCGCCGTGTGGTTGGGGGGCCGGGGCACGCTCGCCACCACGGCGGCGCTGCCCCTGCCGGCGGCGAAGCCCGCGGCCTTCCTGCTGCTGCTGGCGCCGTCGCTGACCATTGGCCTGCTGCTGGCCCGACGCCATCTGCTGGAGGCGCTGCTGCTGGGGAACCTGGCCGCGGTGCTGCTGGCGGTGGCCACGGGGTTGGTGACCCCCGGGGCGCTGCTGCATGTGGCGCCCGGCAGCCTGGGCGCCACGGGCATCGTGCTGGAGGGGATGCAGCGGGCGGTGGGGGTGACGGTGTTCACGCTGCTGCTGGTGGCGCTGGTGGGGACGGTGCAGGCCACCGACCTGCTGGAGCGGATGGTGACGTGGGCCGAGGGGCGGGCCCGCACACCGCGCGCGGCGTCGGCGTGGATCGTGGCGGTGGTGTCGGGGGCGGTGCTGCTCACCACGCACAGCGTGGTGGCGATCCTGGCCACCGGGGAATTCGCCCGGCGCACCGGGGCGCGGTGCGGCATTGCGGGCTACCAGCGCGCCAACCTGCTGGACCTCACGGCGTGCACCTGGCCCTTCGTGCTGCCGTATTTTCTCCCCACGATCCTGGCCGCGGGGGCCACGCAGGGGGGCGCGGCGCACGGGATGCCGGTGCTGTCGGCGTGGGAGGTGGGACGCCACAACGGCTACGCGTGGGCGCTGGCGGCGGTGCTGGCGTGGATGGTGGCGCGCGCGGGGAGAGGTGACAGCGGGGAGGGATGAGGCTTGGTTTCCCATGCGCTGCTGGATGCGGCCTCATCGTCGGGCGTTTCCTGCCTGAGGCTGCGCCGAGGAGCCTTGGGGATGAGGCATAGAGGGTGAGGTCTTGGGTCCGGTTGGGTGTTACCTCCGCCCTCATCCTCCATCACTCACATCCAGCGCCCCTCGGCGCAGCCTCGCGGGCAGTGCCTCCCCCGGTGCATCTCGCAGCCTTTTCACTCCTTTGGAGCCCTGATGACTGATCGACTGGCCACGATGCGAGCGATGGCCGAGAAGCAGCCGCGCAATCCGCTGGCGCGCTTCGGCTATGCCAACGAGCTGCTCAAGGCGGGCGACGATGTCGCCGCGGCCGCGGAGCTGGAGGCGTACCTCGCGCTGCACGACGACGAGGGGAACGGCTGGCTGCGGTATGCCGACCTTTTGCACCGGCTGGGGCGTGAGTCGGAGGCGCGCGCCGCGGTGGCCCGGGGGACCGACGCGGCCACGCGCCACGGGCACGGCACGCTGGTGGCCGAGTTCGAGGAGCGATTGGAGGGGTGGGGGTGATTGGATGGTCTGGTCCCGGTTGTCGGCCTTTACTGCCTGAGGCTGCGCCGAGGGGCCCTAGGTAGGAGGGAGAGGCATGAGGTCTTCGGTGCCAGGCGGGTACCGCTCGCATCGATTCCCTCGTCCCTCATCCTCATACCCAGGGCCCCTCGGCGCAGCCTCGAGCAGGAAAAGCCTGAGGCGCCGCCGAGGGGCCCTAGATTTGAG
>JBEIJM010000347.1:0-1889 GCA_040380205.1 Gemmatimonadaceae bacterium | reverse complement strand
CGAGGGGGTGCGGAAGTGGCCGGTGGTCCAGTCGCTGAACGCCCCCGGCGCGTCCACGCTCTCGTAGCGCGCCCGCCAGGCGATGGTCTCCCCCGCTGGCAGCCCCGTGAGGTCGAGGTGGGTGGTGAACGCCGCCTCGGCGCGCGCCGCGGGCCCCTCCAGCCGGCGCGCGTTGCGGAATCGGTCGCTGGTGTCCCACTCCACGAACCAGCGCGCCGCGCGGTCGGCGCGGCTCCACACCACCGCGCGGTCGTTGAGCACGTCGCCGGCCTGCACGCCGCCCGGGAGCACGGGACGGAGGCGTTCGGCGGTGATGATGGCGGGGGCGCCCTGGGCGGGGGTCCAGAGCGGCGACCGGCGCGCCACCGACGCGGCGCCGGCGGCGAGCGAGGCGCCCAGGAAGGCGCGGCGGGAGAGGAACGGGTCGGTCACGGGGTCACCCCGGCCTCGCGCGCCAGCGCCGCCGAGGCGATGCGTGCGGTCTCGGCGAGCACGGCGGCGCCCACGGGGAGCGCCTCGTCCACGGCGTAGAAGGTGGGCTGGTGCGCGGCGATCACCGCCTCCCCTTCCAGCCGCGCCCCCACGCGGAGGAAGCAGCCGGGGATGCGCTCCATGTAGGCGGCGAAGTCCTCGCCGGCCATGTTGGTGATCCCCAGCGGGACCACGGCCTCGGGGCCAAGGAGGCGCTCCACTGCGGTGCGCGCCCACGCGGCGGGTTGCTCGGGGTTCACGATGGGGGGCGGTCCCCACTGGAACTGCACGTCGGCGGCCAGTCCGTGCGTGGCCGCCACGCCGCGCGCGATGGTCTCCACCTCGCGCGCCAGCAGCGCGCGGGTGTCGGGGTCGGTGCTGCGCAGCGTGCCACCGCAGCTGGCGGTCTCGGGGATCACGTTGAGCGCCTCCCCGGCACGCAGCGTGGCCACCGTGACCACCGCCGGGGTGGCGGGGTGCACGCGGCGCGCCACGATGGTCTGCAGCGCGAGCACCAGCGCGGCCATCCCCACCACCGGGTCGCGCGATTCCTGCGGGCGCGCGCCGTGCGCCCCGGCGCCGGTGAGGGTGATGGTGAAGGTGTCGGCCGCCGCGGCCAGCGGGCCGGGCTGCGCCACCACCTGCCCCACGGGGAAGCGGCGGTCCACGTGCGCGCCGAAGATGGCCGCCACGCCGTCCAGCGCGCCGGTGGCCAGCACGCGCACGGCGCCGTCGCCGGTTTCCTCCGCCGGCTGCAGCACCACCAGCACGTCGCCTTCGGCGGGGTGCGCGGTGAGCAGGTGCGCGGCCCCCACCGCCCAGGCGGCGTGCACATCGTGCCCGCAGGCGTGCATCACGCCGGGGTGCACGGAGGCCCAGGGGAGCCCGGTGGCCTCGTGGATGGGGAGCGCGTCGATGTCGCCGCGCACGGCCACCACGGGCGCGTGCGGGTTGCGTCCGCGGAGGCGCGCCACCACGCCGGTGCCGGCCACGCGGGTGACGGACACCGGGGCGAGGGGGGCCAGCGCCGCCTCCAGGGCGGCGGCGGTGCGGTGCTCCTGGCTGGAGAGCTCGGGGTGGCGGTGCAGGTCATGGCGCAGCGCCACCATGGCGTCGCGCACGGCGTCGGGGACCAGCGCGGCCAGCGCGGGCGGGGCGGGAGTCGGTTCCATCCCCCAAAGATCCCGCGCGTCGCGCGCCCCCGCGTGGGGGGGGCGCGTGACGCGCGGAGACACCGTCACGCCTTGAGGATCTCCGGCAGCTGGGCCGCCAGCTGCGTCATCTCCTCGGGGGTGCCGATGGAGATGCGCACCCACGTGTTGTACGGCGGGAAGGCGCGCCCCACCAGCCACCCGCGCTGCTCGAAGCGCTTCTGCATGTCCGGGGTGGGGCGCTTGCTGTCGAAGAAGACGAAGTTG
>JBEIJM010000346.1:0-1931 GCA_040380205.1 Gemmatimonadaceae bacterium | reverse complement strand
GCTCCCACGGCAACGCGAAGTCGTCGCCCGTCTCAAACATTTCGGGCACGCTCATGCCGCCTTGGGTCCATCGGGCTGCGACGCGCTCGCCCGTGTAAGGGGGAAAACGGCATCGCGGACCAATCGCACCGACGCGCGGCCGTCCGTGCCGCGGCGAATCACGCCGCTCGCGAACAGCCGGCGCCGGCCGGTCGCCGCGACGTGCTGGGGGGTGGCCACGCCGCCATCCGGTGGAAACTGCACTACATTGTCCATCTGTGACTCCTGAGTTTGAGGATCACCGGCCCCCGGCGTGCAGCCACACGCGCGGGGGCATTTCTTATGCGGCGGGCTGCGCCTGCCGGCGTCGTGCCGCTGCCGCCTCAGCGGACGCCTTCGTTACCAACAGCATCCCCTCGACGACGTCGGTGCGCCCCTCGAGTTCGCCCCGCGCCACGAGGCCGGGGATGTATTGCCGCGGCACCCCGATGAGGCGTGCCGCGCCAGACTGCGTCAGCAGCTCTGGCCGTCTCTGGCTCTTTTCAGGTCGTGGCATAGCTTTCAAAAGGATGACGGTGAAACGACACCGACAGTGTAGGACACTTCCCGACACTCCGCAAGGCGGAAGTGCAACATAGTGCAACATTATGTCAGACTTGCTCCCCGAAATCCGTCAGCACGTTACCGACGCACTGGCCCGCCTCGGCAATTCCGCAGCGGTGGCGGACGCGTACGCGCTGCCCGAGGAAGCGGTGCGCCGCGTCTCTGAGGGCAGGGGGCTCCGTGCCAAGAACTATCAGGCGTTTGTCAGCGCCTTTGGGCTAGACCGAGCGCCACCCGACGCCGCGACGGTGATCAGCCGCGCCGCCCAGCAGACCCGCCGCAACCTGGTGCGTCTGTCGGAAATCAGCGGCTATGCGAAGCGGGTGCTCGAGGAAATGCGCTCGGTCACGGCCAGCCAGGAACGCGTGGTCGAGCAGCTCGCGCCGTACGTGTTACTTGAAGAAGAGGTCTACGGCGACCCGGACGAGCTGGCCGACACGGCCGAAGACATTAGGCGTGATGCCGAGGCAAAACAGGCACGCCGTCAGGCGCCAGCACCACCGCCGCGGAAACGAAAGTCAGGGGGGTGACGGTGTCATCGTTCAGCAGCTGGAGCAGCAGGCCGTAGGCGATGCCATCCGCCACGCCCGTATGCGAGCGCACGGACCGGCGCCCACGCCCGCCCTCGCGGGTGGCGAGGGTATGCGTCGGGTGCCCCGGCCAGAACGCCAAGGTGTCACCAGCGTGCCCATGAAGGCCGTGCACGACAAACGCCGACAGCACGCGATAGAACGCGACAGGACGATTAAGCATTGGCAGAAGTTGGACTGTCCCGAAATAACCCCGAACCCTGACAGTTCCGACAGCCGGCCGCGTGTGGCCGAGTCTGCCGCAGTGTGTCAATGCCCGGCGAGGAATACAACCGTCGAAATGCGCGGGCTGGGACGAGGCGCGTCGAAGACGTCAAAAACGTCATCCACGCGTCATTTCGTGGGCTGAGTCGTAATGCGTGTCACGGTTTCACGCGTCATCCCCGCGTTAACGCGGCGTCATCCCGATGCCGCACACCCGGCAGTTCCAGTTCTCCCGCGCGTTCCATTCGCCACACGTCGCGCACCGCACCGGCGTGACCGAGCTCGAGGCGACCGGCGCGCGCGCCTCGCGGATGGCGTCCTCCCGCGCCTCCGTCGCCTTGAGCTGCGCCGGCGTCAGGGCCAGCGCGGGGGCGACGCGGCGGCTCATGCCTCGGCGACCACCACCACCTTCCGGCACGTGCCCAGCTTGCGGGCGGCGGTGCCTTGGACAAACAGCACGCGGTCGAACAGTCCGCCCGTTGGCAACGCGCTGATCGCGGTGGTAATGGCGGTATCGTCGTGGATGCCGGTCCAGCGGCCGGCCGCCACGTGCGC
>JBEIJM010000345.1:0-1968 GCA_040380205.1 Gemmatimonadaceae bacterium | reverse complement strand
GCCGAGGGGGTGGCGCCGCGCCCGCGCGGGCTGCGCCCGTTCGCCCCCGGGGAGTACGGCGGCTAGGCGAGCGGCCGCGGCGGGGCCGGGACCGCGCGGGGTGGGCCGCCGGTCAGGCGGGGGGGTTAGCTTCCCTGCATGCGTCTGGTTCACCTTGCCGACCTGCACCTGGGCTTCCGCCAGTACCAGCGGCTCACCCCCGCCGGCATCAACCAGCGGGAGGCCGACGTGGGCGCCACGGTGGCGCGCGCCATCGAGCAGGTCATCGCCTGCGCCCCCGACCTGGTGGTGGTGGGGGGCGACGTGTTCCATGCCGTGCGCCCCTCCAACCCGGCCATCCTGCACGCCTTCCGCACCTTTGCGCGGCTGCGCGACGCCCTCCCCGACACGCCGGTGGTGATGGTGGCGGGCAACCACGACGCGCCGCGCACCGCCGACACGGGGTGCATCCTGCGCCTCTTCCGCGAGCTGGGGGTGCACGTGGCCGACGCCAAGCCGGAGCTGTTCAGCTTCCCGTCGCGCGGGCTGGCCGTGCTGGCGGTCCCCGATGCGCCGGGGATGGATCGGCCGTCGCTGCGCCCGCCGGACGGCGTTGCGCACCGCGTGCTGCTGCTGCACGGCGAGGTGGCGGGACTGCTCCCCGCCGCCGCGCGCCCCGCGGAGCGCGCCGCCACCGAGATCCCCGCCGCCGACCTGCACGCCGACGCGTGGAGCTACGTGGCGCTGGGGCACTACCACGTGTACCGCGAGGTCGCGCCGCGCGCGTACTACAGCGGCTCCCTCGACTACACCTCGTCCAATCCGTGGGGGGAGCTGCAGGAGGAGCGGGCCGCCGGGCTCCCGGGCAAGGGGTTCATCGAGCACGACCTGGCCACCGGACGCCACCGCTTCCACCCGGTGGCCCCCGCGCGCCCGCTGCTGGAGCTGGAGCCCGTGGACGCCGACGGCATGACCGCCGCCGACGTGGACCGCGCCATCCGCGCCCGCGTGGACACGGTGGCCGGCGGGATCGAGGACCGCGTGGTGCGCGTGGTGGTGCGCAACATCGCGCGCCCGGTGGCGCGCGAGCTGGACCCGGTGGCGCTGCGCGAGTACCGGCGGCGCGCGCTGCATTTCCAGGTGGATGTGCGGCGCCCCGATCCCGTGGTGCGCCGGCGTGGCGGCGACGCGGCCCCGGGGCGCCGGGCCACCCTCACCGACCTGGTGCACGGCGCGCTGGTGGCGCGCCCGCTCCCCCCGGGGGTCGAGCGCGACCCGTTCGTGGCGCTCGGGATGCGCTACCTGGAGCAGGCCGGCGAGGCCGCCACCGCCGCCCTCCCCCTCGCGGAGCCCTGACGTGCGCCTGCTGTCGCTGCGCCTCCAGAACTTCCGCCAGCACGCCGACACGGCCGTCACCTTCGACCGCGGGCTCACCGGCATCATCGGCCCCAACGGCGCGGGGAAGTCCACGCTCCTCGAGGCGATCGCCTTCGCGCTCTACGGCACCGCCGCGGCGCGCGGGACCCGCGACTCCATCCGCTTCAGCCGCGCCGCGCCGCGCGCCGCGGTGAAGGTGGAGCTGGTGTTCGAGCTGGCCGGCCACCGCTATCGCGTGGTGCGCGGGCTCACCACCGCCGAGTGCTTCCTGGACGGGGGCGAGGTGCCGGTGGCCAACACGCTCACCGGCGTGACGGAGCTGCTGCAGCGGCGGCTGGGGATGACGCGCACGGAGTTCTTCCACACGTACTTCACCGGGCAGAAGGAGCTGGACGTGATGGCGGCGCTGGGCCCGGCGGAGCGGGCGCGGTTCCTGTCGCGGGTGCTGGGGTACGACCGCATCACCGCGGCGCAGGAGCTGGCGCGCGAGCGGCGGCGTGCGCTGGTGGCGGAGCTGACGGGGATGGGGCGGGCGCTGCCCGATGCGGCGCAGGTGGCGGCCGGGCTGGCCGGCGCGGAGGCGCGCGAGGCCGATGCCGCGGCCCAGCTGGG
>JBEIJM010000344.1:0-1991 GCA_040380205.1 Gemmatimonadaceae bacterium | reverse complement strand
GCGTGGAACAGCTCGGTGAAGAAGCCGCGCGCGTCGCCGTACACCGGAGCCGACACCACGGTGACACCGGGGAGGGCGGTGGGGGTCAGGTGCATGGCCAGAGGGTGGGGCGCAAGCCGGCGGAGCGGAGAACGAGCGGGAACGAGCGGGAACGAGCGGGAGGGCGGGGTGGATCCGCCGATCCGCGATCCCCCAAGCTCTCACCATCGAGGTTGGCGGGAAAGGTGCCGTGCGCCCAAGATCACGAGTGTACTTCGAAGGTTTTACGTAGTTCTTGCGTGATTATCGAGGACGCAGCATTTTCCCTATACCACCATGCCACGCAAAGCCCCCTCCCCCACTCGGCTCGACACCAGTGTGACCGACCGGCCCACCATCGAGCAGGCCCATCAGCTCATGGCGCAGCTGGAGATCGGCAATGCCGACCTGTATCGCAGCGCCGTGGAGCTGTTGGGGTGGTGCGTGCGGGAGGTGCGGGAGGGGCGCCGCATTGCCAGCGTGGACGACCGTGGCGAACCGGTCCGTGAGGTGGCCATGCCGGTCCTCACGTATGCGCGCACGCGGAGGCGCCTGACCGTGGCCGAGGAGGCGCTGGAGCAGGTGGTCCATCTGGTGGAGCACCCGCCGGCCCCCACGCCCGCGCTGCGCGACCTGATGGCGCGGACGCGTGCCATGCGCGAGGAGCCCCCCCAGGCGTCGCACCGCGGCGGGTGATCATCCGCCCCTTCCGGCGGGCTGATGTCTCCGCGGGGTTCACCTGTGGGGAGTCCGCCTTGGACGTCTGGTTCGCCAAGCGCGCGTGGAGGCATGAGCGCGACGGCATCGCGCGCGTGTATGTCCTGGAGGACCCCGGTGGGACCGCCCCGATCGTCGGGGTCTACTCGCTCTCCAGCAAGAGCGTGGAGACCGATCAGGTGGCGCCGGTGTGGTCCGGGTCGCTCCCGCGGTTCCCGCTCCCGGTTACGTATGTCGGCTGTTTCGCCGTGGCCGTGGCGCATCAAGGACGGGGGCACGGGCGCACCCTCATGGGAGACGCGCTCGCTCGCGCCCTGCTGGCGTCCACCCATGTGGGGTCGGTGGGGGTGTTCCTGCACGCCAAAACCCCCCGCAGCACCGCCTTCTATGCCACGCTGGGGTTTGTGGCGCTGCCTCCGCTGGTTGACCGTCAGCAGCCGATGTTCCTGGCCATGGAGACGCTGCGGGGGGCATGAGGGGGCGCCCCTCACCATCGCCGATGGGGCGGTGGGTGGTTACCCCGGCTCCTCGGTGGCCAGCCGCTGCAGGTACGCGCCGTAGGCGCTCTTCCCCAGCGCGGCGCCCAGCCGGTCCAGCTGCGCGCGATCGATGAACCCCATGCGCCACGCCACTTCCTCGGGCGCGCCGATCTTGAGCCCCTGGCGTTCCTCCACCACCTGCACGAACTGTCCCGCCTGCAGCAGCGTCTCCGGGGTGCCCGTGTCCAGCCACGCCGCGCCGCGCCCCAGCGGTTCCACCTGCAGCTGCCCGCGCTCCAGGTAGGCGCGGTTCACGTCGGTGATTTCCAGCTCGCCGCGGGGTGACGGGGCCAGCGTCGCCGCAATCTCCACCACCTGCGGGTCGTAGAAGTACAGCCCCGTCACCGCCCACGGGGACGCCGGCACCGCGGGCTTCTCCTCAATGGCCACCGCGCGCCCGGCGGCGTCCAACGTGACCACCCCGTACGCCTGCGGGTTGGCCACCCGGTGGGCAAACACCGTGGCGCCCGTGCCCTGCCGGCTGGCCGCCTGCAGGCGGGACGCCAGCGACTGCCCTTAGACCAGGTTGTCCCCCAACACCAGCGCGCTGGGGCGCTCGGCGATGAAGTCGTGCCCCACGCGGAAGGCGTCGGCCAGCCCCACCGGGTGCGGCTGTACGGCGTAACGGAGCGTCATCCCCCAGTCGGAGCCGTCCCCCAGGAGCGCGGCAAAGGCCTCGCGGTCGCGGGGGGTGGTGATCACCAGCACCTCCCGGAT
>JBEIJM010000343.1:0-1991 GCA_040380205.1 Gemmatimonadaceae bacterium | reverse complement strand
GCCAGGCCTGCCGTGCCGTGCCGAGCGTCGCCTTGCCTGGCCAGGCCATGCCTAGCCTGCCGCACCTCGTCCCGCCGATGCCCGTCTCGTCGTGCCTGCCGCGCCTTGTCGTGCCGAATCGGTGTCGTGCCCTGCCTGTCCCGGCCTTGCCCTGCCGTGTCACGCCTGCCTGTCCGGTCCATGCCATGCTGCGCCCCGCCCTGCCTGCCATGCGCTGCCGGTCCGATCCAGTCCGGGCCGCGCCCAGCCTCGCCTGCCGTGCCGCTCCAGTCCCGGCCTCGCCCGGCGCCGCCCAGCCTCGCCTGCCATGCCTGTCCGAGCCCGTCCTGCCGTGCCACGCCTGCCGCGTCCTGCCGCGCCCCGCCTCGCCGTGCATTGCCTGCCCAGCCACGCCAGGGCGGTCCTGCGTCCTACGCTGCCGGCAAAGGCCGGAAGATCATGCGCGGCGGCTGTTTGCTGCGCGGCTCGCGCGCCCGTGGCGCAGTCGCCCGATACACCCAGCACCGCCGCGTCCCCTTGTAGCGGCTGCCGCTAGACAGCCGGTCGAGCTGCTCAACGGCGGTCTCCTGCCGTCGCGTGATCTGACCCGACGCCATTCCGGCGTCCAACACCGCGCCCGTCATCCAGTCCGACCAGTCCAGCCGCGTGGCCACCTGCGAAGCCAGCAGCTCGCGGTCGGCCAGCACCCGCAGCACCTCCTGCACCCGCTTGTCCCGCTCCGCGCGCCCTGCCGCCGTGCGCGGCTCCGTGCGTCCGTGGCGCAGCATTAGCCCACCCGCCGCATCAGGCCCTGCGTGGACGCCACCAGTTTCGGCTTGTCCAGGCGGTGCCCATTGCTCACCATAGGCCCCTCCAGCGCGGCATCGCCCCAGCCCAAATGGTGATAAATGGCGCGCGTGTGGAAGCGGTGCTGCGCGGGCGTCCATTGCTCGATGGGCACGCCCCACTCGCGCTCGAGCCGCACCCGCGTCCAGTCAAACGGGTGCGCGGGCGTGATTTTTTGCGGAGGCGTCACCTCGTCAGCAGCGCGCTCCGTGGACCGTCCCGCCTTGCGCGCCGTGCGGTACTGCTTCCATGCTGCGCGATGACACACCCGGCAGCTCCAAAATCCGCGCGTCCCGCTTTTGGCGTGCCACCAGATGTCGGGCGGCTGCGGATCGTGCTGGGTGCAAATCGGCTTGTGCTTGATGGGCGACAGCCACCGCCCGTCCGCGTGCTGGACGGGCGACGGCACGTCTGTCGGCCAATGCTCAGGCCACGACACCGGACGCCTCGGGGGTGCAACGCGGGCGCGGCTTGACGGGGCCAAGGCGGCGCACCAACCCTTCCAGGTCACCGCCGGTGGCGCCGGTGCCGTACAAGCGCCACACCGCCGCCACGCCGTAGTCGGTCAAGAGGTAACGCCCGCCGCGCTGGTCGCCGGGGGCGGCATTGGACACCAGCCCACGGCCCCGCAGGACCATGCAGTTGGACGCGGTGGAGGTGCGCGGCGCGCCGGTAAGCGGGGCCAGATCCTGCACGGGGACACCCATGGGAGTGTAGGCGCCTGCGTGGACGTACAGGGCCAGCAGCACGGCGCCCAGTCGGGACTCGGCGGCGGGTACCTTGAAGCCTGCGAGGTCGTCGCGGTCGGTGTCGGGGGCGGTTTCGAGATCGGTCATGGGGTGGCCTTAGCGGGTGTGGAGGTCGCCGGTGGCGACGGTGTGAAGGGTGTCGTCCGGGCGGCGGCCCGTGGCCACCCAGACGGTTTGATGGTCCCGCAGCGCGCCAGACGGCATCACGAGGCCCGCCTGGTACAGCTCCACGCGCCGCTTGCGCGCCGTGGATTCCCGCAAGTCCGCGAAGGCGGGCAGCGCGGCCAGCTCGGCGTCGGTCAGGCCGCGCGCGCCCGCGCCCGCCAGCGCGGCCAGCACCCGCTCTTGCGTCTGCGACAGCCGCCCATGGCGCACCCGGCGGGCGGCGTCGTGGCTGGTGCGGGGTTCGTCCACCCG
>JBEIJM010000342.1:0-1998 GCA_040380205.1 Gemmatimonadaceae bacterium | reverse complement strand
GTGTCGGTGCGGCTCACCGGCCAGGACGCCGAGCGCGGCACCTTCTCGCACCGCCACGCCGTCCTCAGCGACGCGACCACGGGGGCCAAGCACGCGCCGCTGGCGCACCTCCCGGGCGCCACCGGCCGCTTCGAGGTCTACAACTCCGCGCTCTCCGAGACCGCCATCCTCGGCTTCGAGTACGGCTTCAGCACCGTCGCCACCGACGCGCTCACCCTCTGGGAGGCGCAGTTCGGCGACTTCGTGAACATGGCGCAGCCGATCATCGACCAGTTCCTGGTGGCCGATCGCGCCAAGTGGGGGCAGGACAGCGGCGTGGTGCTGCTCCTCCCGCACGGCTACGAGGGGCAGGGCCCCGAGCACTCCAGCGCGCGCCTGGAGCGGTTCCTCCAGCTGTGCGCCGAGGGGAACCTGGCGGTGGCCTACTGCTCCACCCCCGCGCAGTACTTCCACCTGCTGCGGCGGCAGGCGCTGCGCGCCGACCGCCGGCCGCTGGTGTGCATGCAGCCCAAGTCGCTGCTGCGCCTGCCGCAGGCGGCGTCCACCCTGGCGGAGCTCTCCGGCGGCGCCTTCCACCCCGTGCTGGACGACCCCGCGGTGGCGGAGCACCGCGCCGACGTGCGGCGCGTGGTGTTCTGCAGCGGCAAGGTGTACTACGACCTGGCGCTGGCCGCCGCGCGGCACCCGCACGTGGCGCTGGTGCGCGTGGAGGAGCTGTACCCGTGGCCGCACGAGGAGGTCGCCGCCGTCATGGCGGGGTACCCCTCGGCGGAGCAGGTGGTGTGGGCGCAGGAGGAGCCGCGCAACCAGGGCGCCTGGAGCTGGGTGCAGCCGCGCCTCCGCGTGAGCGCCGGCGCCGCCGTGGGGGTGCGCTACATCGGGCGCCCCGAGCGGGCCAGCCCCGCCGAAGGGTACGCCGATGCGCACCAGGCGGAGCAGGCGCGCATCGTGGCCGCGGTGATGGACCTGGGGGACACCCCCCCGGGCGGCGTGCCACCCGTGCCTGCGGCGGAGCGGTCGTGACCCGCGCCCGTCCCACGGGACGGGGCGGGGGCCTGGGCGCCGCGGCCTGTGCCGCGGCGCTTGCCGTTTGCGGGACCCTTTGCGGGACCCTGCTGGCGCCCCCCGCCACCGCCCAACCGGTGGCCCCGGAGCGCGGCGCCGCCGCCCTGGGCTCGGCGCTGGCCGCCCTCGGCACCACCGGGCGCGTGCTCACCATCGCCGCCCACCCCGACGACGAGGACACCCCCGTCCTCGCCTGGCTGGCGCGCGGCCGCCACGTGGAGACCGCCTACCTGTCGCTCACCCGCGGCGACGGCGGGCAGAACCTCATCGGGCAGGAGCTGGGGGAGGCGCTGGGCGCCATCCGCACGCAGGAGCTGCTGGCCGCGCGGCGCCTGGACGGCGCCCGCCAGTACTTCACGCGCGCCTACGACTTCGGCTTCAGCAAGGATGCCGACGAGACGCTGCGCCACTGGCCGCGCGACACCGTGCTGGGGGACGTGGTGCGCGTGGTGCGCGCATTTCGCCCGCAGGTGATGGTGGGGTTCTTCAGCGGCACTCCGCGTGACGGGCATGGCCACCACCAGCTCTCCGGGATGCTGGCGCGCGAGGCGTTTGACGCCGCCGCCGACACCGTGCGCTTCCCGGTGGCCGCCTACGGGCTGCCGTGGACGCCGACCACGTTCTACCGCAGCGCGCGGCAGCAGCCGGACAGCGCCACGCTGGCGGTGAACACCGGCGCCTACGACCCGCTGCTGGGGCGCAGCTGGTACGAGATCAGCGCCGAGAGCCGGTCGCAGCACAAGTCGCAGGGGTTCGGCATGCTGCAGCGGAAGGGGGCGGTGTTCGCCTACCTGCGGCGCGAGGCCACGCGCGCCGGACCGGTGGACCCGCGCGCGGAGCGGTCGGTCTTTGACGGCGTGGACACCAGCTGGGCGCCGCATCGCGCCGCGCTGCCGGCGGCGGCCCGCCCCGCGCTGGACAGCGCGCTGGCGC
>JBEIJM010000341.1:0-2022 GCA_040380205.1 Gemmatimonadaceae bacterium | reverse complement strand
CCGCACCCCGGCAGGGGGCCTGTTCCTGGCCACGGGGCCGGTGCGCGTGGCCTGGGACCCCCGCGACCTCCTCGACCGGCGCCTCGTGATCAAGGCGCTCGAGGTCACGCGCCCGGTGGTGGAGCTGGTGGATTACGGCAATGACGACTGGAACTGGCGCCGCGCCCTGCAGCGCGGGCGCCGCGCCGCCGGCCCGCGCGGCCGCGGCTTCGGCAGCTACATCAAGCTGGACACCGCCCTGCTGCGCGAGATGACGCTGGTGGTGCGGCAGCCGTGGGCCCTCTCCGACACGCTGCGTGGCGCCAAGCGCGACAGCGCGCTGGCCTACAACCTCACGCGCCTCGACGGCGAGATCCGCCGCGAGGAGGGGCGGCTGGCCCGCGTCTACCGCTTCACCCGCGGCACGCTGGCGCTGGCGCAGGTGCGCCTCGCCGACCCCGACACCGCGGGGCAGGCGTTTGCCATCCGCCGGATGGACGTGGTGTGGGTGCTCCCCCCCTTCTGGTTCCGCGAATTCGCCGGGCAGGGGCGCATCCTGGGGGACTCGCTGTGGCTGGACGACGTGCGCTTCCGCCTGGCCAACTCCAAGGCCGCCGGGCGCGCCAAGGCGGTGTGGGGGAGCAAGCTCCCCATGCGCTACGACGTGGCGCTGCAGGGGGACACGGTCGCCTTCGCCGACCTCGCGTGGATCCACCCCACCGTCCCCCAGCAGGGGGGGGGGCGCACCGCGCTCACCATCCGCAACGACCCGCGCAACCTGTCGGTGATGGAGTACGCGCTCACCAACCTCGACGCGCGCGCGCTCCGCTCGCGGATGCGCGGGCGGATGACCTACGCCGTGGGCGGCCCGGTGCTGGCGGTGAACGACGTGGACCTCGACCTCCAGCCGGCGCACACCGACTTCCTGCGCTGGCTCAACGGCGAGCCGTTCCCCTACGACTGGCGCGGGGCGCTCACCGGGCGCGTGGCCGGCCGCGGCGGCCCCATCACCGACTGGCAGCTGGACGAGGCGCGGCTGACCTTCGCCGACGAGCACGTGCCGGGGGCGCGCACCAGCGGCACGGCGCGCGGGCGCGTCAACCTCTACACCCCCGCCGAGGCGATCCTCAAGGGGGTGGACGTGACGATCGCGCAGCTGGACCTGCGCACGCCGCGCTTCGTGAACCCCAACTTCGCCGAGGTCAACGGCCTCGTGCGCGGCACGATGCGCCTCGACTCGCTCTGGTACGACGCCTGGTTCTCCCGCGCCGACCTGGAGCACGTGGACGGCCCCGGCCAGCCGTCGCGCTTCACCGGTGGCGGGCGCTACACGCTGGTCCCCGAGGGGGTCATCATGGACGTCGACCTCCAGGCGGTCCCCCTCAACTACACCATGCTGTCGCGCTCCTATCCCACCATGCCGCTGCGCGGGCAGGCGGTGGGGCGCATCCGGGCGCAGGGGATCGCCGACGACCTGGCGGTGCAGACGGTGCTCGCCGGCGAAGGGGGGGAGATCAGCTTTGCGGGGCGCGCCGACGCCACCGACCCGCGCGTGGCGGCCCGCGGCGCCTGGCGGCTGCGCGGCGGCAACCTGCAGTCGCTCTTCGGCGACAACCGCTTCCCCGCCAGCAACCTCAACATGGCCGGCCAGGCCGACTTCGCCTGGGAGTTCCTCCCCGACGCGGTGGGGACGCTGGACGGCCTGGTCGACCAGTTCTCCACCGTCAACGCGGCGCGCGTGTTCGGGGGGGCGTTCCGCCTGGTCTTCGACAGCGGCCACGTGCGCGTGGACACGCTGGCCGTGGAGAGCTCGGCGCTGCGGCTCGCGGCGCGCGGCGGGGTGGGGCTGGTGCAGGGGCGCCCCGACTCGCTGGTGGCGATGGTGGAGGTGGACTCGCTGGGCGGGCTGCGCCCCTGGGTGACGGCGGTGGACAGCGGCGCCCCGGCGCTGGTGGCCCCCGCGGCGCCGCTGGCCGGCGTGGCCAGCCTGCGGCTGCGCATGGCGGGCACGCTGGACACGCTCGACCCGCGCGGCGTGGCGGT
>JBEIJM010000340.1:0-2055 GCA_040380205.1 Gemmatimonadaceae bacterium | reverse complement strand
CTTCGGGAAGGACTCCTTCCAGCCGGAGGAGTACCCGTACTACTGGCGCGTGCTGGAGACGCGCGACGACTACTTCGACTACTACCGCGACTACCACGCCTTCTGGAAGCTGTACGGCATCGACCTGCCGGACGCGGTGCTGAAGAAGGTGTACTACCAGAACGCGCTGCGGATCATGCCGGCGATCCCGAGCGCGGGGTGGCCGAAGTAGGGAACGCCTTCACCCCGTGTTCACCACCTGCATCCACTGCACCGCCCGGCTCGGCGCCAACGAGGCCTTCGAGACGTTCCCCGTGGGGAGCCGGCTGGCCTTCGACAGCCGGCGCGGGCGGTTGTGGGTGGTGTGCCGCGCCTGCGCGCGCTGGAACCTGTCGCCGCTGGAGGAGCGGTGGGAGGCCATCGAGGGCATGGAGCGGCGCTTCCGCGACAGCCGCCTGCGGGTGAGCACCGACCACGTGGGGCTGGCGCGGCTGCGGGAGGGGGTGGACCTCATCCGCATCGGCGAGCCGCAGCGCCCCGAGATGGCGGCGTGGCGCTACGGCGACCAGTTCGGACGCCGGCGCAAGCGCCAGCTGCTGGTCACCGGCACCGTGGTGGGGACGGCGGCCGCGCTCATTGGCGGCATGGTGGCGGTGGGGGTGCAAGTGGGGGCGTTTGCCGGCGTCTACGCCAACGGCACGCTGTGGGAGACGCTGGTGCACGGCCGTCAGGGGCAGTCCATCGGCCCGCTGCGCCTCCCCGACGGCACGCTGGTGGAGGTGCTGCGGCGCCACGCGCGCATGAGCGCCCTCGTGCACGCCAAGGCCGACGGGCTTTTGCAGCTGCGGCTGGAGCACACGAAGGGCACCACCGTGCTGCTTGGGGACGACGCCATGCGCGCGGCCGCGCGCCTCATGCCCACCGTGAACCGCTTTGGCGGGTCGAGCGCGCAGGTGCAGCAGGCGGTGGGGCTGCTGGAGGAGGCGGGGGACCCGCAGGCGCTGCTGTGGCGGGTGCAGCAGCGGCGCGGGTGGGTGGAGGGGAACCGCAGTTGGGGGAGCGCCAGCCACTGGGCCGCGGGGACCGGCGGCCACACGCGGGTGCAGAAGCTGCAGGGAGTGCTGCACGCCCTCGACGTGCCCGAGCGGCTGGCCATGGAGATGGCGCTGCACGAGGCGCAGGAGCGGCAGGCCATGGAGGGGGAGCTGGCCGAGCTGGAGCGAGCGTGGCGCGAGGCGGAGGAGATCGCCGACATTGCCGACGGCCTGCTGGTACCGCCGGCGATCGAGGCGAAGGCCGCCGCGCTCAAGGAGCGGACGAGGGCGGAGGGTGACGGGGAAGTGCAGTAGCGCGCGGTCGGAGGGCGCCATCGCGCCATGTCCACAGCCTTGGTCGGAGCGCCATGGGGAGGTCCAGCGGATGCAGCGCGAGCGAGGGGATGCGTTCACTTTTCGCGAATACCGCATGTCGCGCAAGACCCTGACGCTGGGATGTGTCGAAGCCTGTTCGGTTCGTCGGCAGCAGTGCGTCGGTGCCCGACCCCGCGCTACTTCGCGGCCAGGAAATGCGCCACCAACGCGTTGGCGTGCCCGTGCCCCAGACCATGTTCAGCCTTGAGCAGCGCCACCAGCTCCATGTGCTTGCGCGGGCCGGCCGCCTGCAGCATGGCAAACCAGTGCGCTACCGGGTGCCCGTACGTCTTCTCGATGGACGGGAAGTAGGAGGCCGGGCCTTTGGCTTTGTCGGTGGTCATGGCGGGGCTGACGTGAGAGGCAAACGGGGCGCGTACCGGCGAGCGAATCTACCGGTCGGATTCCCGACCGTCACGTCGGCCATCTCTGCGCTGGCCCTTCTGGACGCGGCACGTCAGGGCTACGGGGTGCCCCGCTGCACCTGTACCGTCCGATAGTCCACTTCATCGTCCACCGCCATGGGGATGGGATCCACGGCGAGCTGCGTGGGATACCCCTCCGTGGGATGGAAGAGCACCCGTTGGATGCGTCCCCCGGCCGCCGGCACCGCGTCGAGGGTGGCGAACAGCTGCTCCACCGAGCGGTACCACGACCGCTCCTCCGT
>JBEIJM010000339.1:0-2057 GCA_040380205.1 Gemmatimonadaceae bacterium | reverse complement strand
CACCAGCTCCTCGGCCTCGTCCAACACCCACGTCGTGACGCCCTTGATGCTTTTCAGCCGCGCCGTTTGGTTGCCGCTGCTGGTCTTGATGCCGTGAAAGAGGATGCGCGAGCCCGTGCGCCGGTTGCGTATGGCCGTCGCCGTCACGTCAAAGTCATCGGCCAGCCCGAGCAGCGCAATCTTGTCCTCAAACTCGGGGATGATGGACAGATGCGCGGACACCATGGTCCAGCGCGTGAATAGGATGACGTGCCCGGGCTCGTAGGTGAGATTGAGCAGGAACAGCGCGACGTGAAACGATTTGCCGGACCCGCGCCCGCCGGTCAAAAAGGCGTAGCGGTGCGCGGGGCGGCTCACGAACAGCGGGCGGTAGGGCGCCAGGAGCGCGACCGCCGGGGCGTCTGTCACAGCAGCAGCGCCACCTGCACCGCGTCGGCCTGGCGCGCCCAGTGCGCGATGCGGGCGGTGGCGATGGCGACATAGTCCGGCTCGCGCTCAATGCCGTGGAACCGGAAGCCCTCCAGCATGGCCGCGCAGCCGGTGGACCCGGAGCCGGTGAACGGGTCCAGCACCAGCCCGTCCGGCGGCGTCACCAACCGACACAGGTAGCGCATGAGGTCGATGGGCTTGACGGTGGGGTGGTGGTTGTCGTCGCCCCGCTCCGCCTTGCTGGTCTTGGCCGTGTAGAAAAACCGCGCCGCATCCCCCAGCAGGTCCGTGGCCTCGTCGCTGCCGTCGTGGATGAGATTGGCGGGCCAGCGGCCATCTGCGTCGGGCTTTGCCTCCCGTGCGTAGTTGGCCCCGCTCATGGAGCGGTTTTCGGAAGCGTTTGACCCGGACTGCGACCAACCTGAAACGTCCTCGGCGTCTCGCCCCACCCGACACCCATCAATGTTCAGCGCCCCCGTCCCATGCTTCAGGACGGTCTCGGCTACGGTGCCGGATAGGGGCTTGCGGGCGACGGTGATGGGCTCAAGCGCGGGCTTGAGCGCGGTCCCCCACCCTTGCCATTGGCGCGCGGCGTCGGTGGCCTTGGACACGTCCAGCGACTTGGGGAAGCCCGACCCGTACACCCATGCGATCATGTCGCGGATGTCAAAGCCCGCGTCCTCGATCCGCACGGCCATGCGGTGCTGGGTGCGGGTGCCCGCGAAAGCCAGCAGGTGCCCGCCGGGCTTCAGCACTCGCAGGCACTCGGCCCACACTTCCACACTCGGCACGTCGTAGTCCCACCGCTTGCCCATGAACGCCAACCCGTATGGCGGGTCGGTCACCACGCTGTCCACGCTGGCGTCAGGCAGCGCCCGCAGCCGGTCAAGGCAGTCCCCTTGCTCCACGCGCCAGCGGGTCACGTCAAGGCGCCCACGTCATCGTCAGCACCCGGTCCCGCCCGCCGGTCGTCCAGGCGGTGCGGACCCCGTTCTCCTTGGCCCATTCGTCGAGCTGGTTCCAGCTAATGGCGTTGCACCACGTCCCCGGCGCGGCGCTAGTGTCTTGCATGGGCTCGTGGTTGGCCCCGTCCGTCGTGCGGAACAGCACCACGACGGCAGCCTTGCGGGCCACGCGCACCATTTCGGACAGCGCGGTGTCAATCTCGCCGGGGTCCAGATGCTCCAGCACATGGCGGCAGTAGACCACGTCCACAGCGTCAATCGCAAGAGGGATAGACGTGATGCTGCCCGGCGCGACCGTCGCACCCAGCGCCCGCCCGTAGTCCACCAGCTTGGGCGTCATCTCCAGCGCCGTGTATTTCACCCACGGGTGCGAGCGCCAGTAGGTCTCGTAGTCGTGGAACAAGCCGGGGCCGCACTCCAGCACCGACCGCGCGCCCAGGGTTTCCACGATCTTGACCACCTCGGCGCGGGACCACGGGTCGGAGTCCTCCAGCCACCCGCGAAAGGTGCCGTCATGCACAGCGGCGTGGTCCTGCCACCACCGCTCATGGGGGCGCAGCTCCTCGGGCGTGGTCAATCCGCCTCCTTGGCGTCCACCCAGACGATGGGCGGCGTGGCGATCTTCTCGCCCCCGCTCGTGATGTCCACCGACTCGCGCGGCTT
>JBEIJM010000338.1:0-2068 GCA_040380205.1 Gemmatimonadaceae bacterium | reverse complement strand
TCGGCGGTGCGCGCCGCCACCTTCTCCAGCGTGCGCGGCAGGTCGAACGACACCGGCGCCGCCTGCACCACCGCCACCGTCACCGGCGCGCGCGGCTGGGCGGCCTGGGCGGCCGCGGCGATGGCCGTGGCCACGGGGTCCGCGCCCCCCTCCGCGGGGGCGGGCGGCAACGGAGCGGTAGCGGTCTCGGACATTCGCCAAACATACCGCCTCGCACGCCACGCGCAGCGCCATCACGGGATCGTGACCGCGTACGATGCGCCGGACCGTGCGCAGACGGGCGCTCCCGGCGCCGCGCCGGGGGCTGGTCCGTCTCCTGCACGGGAAGGGCACCCACATGCCCAAGCGCCGACGCCCGCCCCCGCCCCCCGCTCCGGAACCGCCGACCCCTCCGGCGCGCGTGCCCGTGGCGTCGTGGCTCCTGCCGCTCGCCCTGCTCGCCGCGGTGCTGTTGGCGCGCATGGTGGGCAGCGGCGCCACCCCCACCGTCCCCTACAGCACCTTCCTGCGCCAGCTCGATTCCGGCGTGGTCACCCGCGTCACCGTGGGCGACCAGCTGCTGCGCGTGCAGCGGTCGCCCCCCGCCGGCGCCGACTCCGCCCGCGGCAGCGAGTACGTCACGGTCAAGGTGGACCCCGCGCTGGTGGGCGAGCTGGCGCGGCGCGGTGTCGCGTTTTCCGGTGAGCCGCGTGCGCACTGGCTGGAGTCGCTGCTGCTGTGGACCCTGCCGCTGCTGGTCATGCTGGCCTTCTGGTCGTTCCTCATGCGGCGCTCGCTGGGGCAGCAGCCCACCGGCGTGCTGGGCTTCGGGCGCAGTGGCGCGCGCGTGTATGCCGAGCGCGTCCCCATCACCTTCAGCGACGTGGCCGGCGTGGACGAGGCCAAGGCCGAGCTGCGCGAGGTGGTGGCGTTCCTGCGCAACCCCGCCGCCTTCGGGCGGCTGGGGGCGCACGTGCCGCGGGGCGTGCTGCTGGTGGGGCCGCCGGGCACCGGCAAGACGCTGCTGGCGCGCGCCGTGGCCGGCGAGGCCGACGTCCCCTTCTTCTCCATCAACGGCTCGGAGTTCGTGGAGCTGTTCGTGGGGGTGGGGGCGGCGCGCGTGCGCGACCTGTTCCGCCAGGCGCGGCAGCACGCCCCCTGCATCGTGTTCATCGATGAGATCGACGCGCTGGGGCGCTCGCGCGGCGCGTCGGTGGTGACCGGGTCCAACGACGAGAAGGAGCAGACGCTCAACCAGCTGCTGGCCGAGATGGACGGCTTCACGCCGGACTCGCGCGTGATCCTGCTGGCCGCCACCAACCGCCCCGAGATCCTGGATGCCGCGCTGCTGCGCGCGGGGCGCTTTGACCGGCAGGTGCTGGTGGACCGCCCCGACCGCGCGGGGCGCGTGCAGGTGCTGCGCGTGCACGTGCGCAACACGCCGCTGGAGCCGGGGCTGGAGCTGGACGCCGTGGCGGCGCTCACGCCGGGGTTCACCGGCGCCGACCTGGCCAACCTGGTGAACGAGGCCGCGCTGGCCGCCACGCGCCGCGGCGCGGACGCGGTGGGGCTGGCCGACTTCACCGTGGCGGTGGAGCGGCTCATTGCCGGGCTCGCCCGCAAGAGCCGCGTGCTGTCGCCGCGCGAGCGCACGGTGGCCGCCACGCATGAGATGGGGCATGCGCTGGTGGCGCTGGCCACGCCGGGGGCCGACCCGGTGCACAAGGTGTCCATCATCCCGCACGGGATGGGGGCGCTGGGGTTCACCCTGCAGCGCCCCGCCGAGGAGCGCTACCTGGCCACCGTGGCGGAGCTGGAGGCGCGGCTGGCCGTGCTGCTGGGCGGACGCGCGGCGGAGCTGGTGGCGCTGGGGGAGAGCTCCACCGGCGCCAGCGATGACCTGGCCAAGGCCACCCTGCTGGCGCGCGACATGGTCACGCGCCACGGCATGGCGCCCACCGTGGGGCCGGTGGCCTACGAGGGAGAGGGGGCCCCGTACCTGGGGGGCGACGGCCACGCCGCGCTGCTGCCGCGCGCGGTGAGCGAGGCCACGCAGCGCGACATCGAGGAGGCGGTGCGCGCCCTGGTG
>JBEIJM010000337.1:0-2073 GCA_040380205.1 Gemmatimonadaceae bacterium | reverse complement strand
GGTCCCTACCGCGCCGTGTGAAACAAACGCACGCCCCACCGCGCCGCCGCGCACCGCGCGCGCCAGCAGCACCACCGCCCCCATCCCCGCCGCGGCCAGCAATGTGGAGCGGCTGAGGGTGAGCAGCAGCAGCAGCGCCACCAGCGCCAGCCACCGCGCGCGCCGCCCGGGGTGATCATCTCCCGTGGCCACCAGCCACCCGTACAGCAGCAGCAGCAGCCCCGTGCGGTTGGGGTCCATCACCAGCCCCGACAGCCGCGGCACGATGCCCGCGTACGCGCTGGGGGCCAGCCGCAGCAGCGGCGCCCCCGCGGGGATCTCCGCCGGCACCACCCCGGCCAGCACCAGCAGCTGCACCACCGAGACGGCGGCGCTGATGCCAATCCCCCACCGCGCCCCGCGCGCCAGCAGCGCGGGCACCTGGGGGCGGTCGCGGATGGACAGCAGCACCCCCGTGCTGCCGCCCACCATGAGCAGCAGCTGCACCAGCCGCGCCGCCGACCGCGGCAGGTCGCGGCTGGCAAACACCGAGAGGGTGGCGCAGGCCAGCAGCAGCACGGCCAGCAGCCCAAAGCGCTGCGCCAGACGCGGCACCACTAGCGGCACGCCGACGCGCCGGCGGCGCCACCACTCCTGCGCCACGATCAGCGGCGACAGCACCAGGAACGGCGTGAGGGTGAACGGCCCGCGCGTGCCAAGGAGGTCCACGCGGTCGGCCGCCAGCAGCGCCACCCACGCCAGCAGCAGCGGCATGGGGCGCGCGTCCTACCGGCGCGCCAGCCGGAAGGTGAGGGCCCGCTGCTCGCCGGCGGCCAGCACCACGCCGTCCACGTAGCTGCTCCCCGCGGCCTCGGTCACGGTGTAGCCGGTGGGAGGCACCACACGCACCCCATGCTGGACCCCGGCCACCAGCTCGGTGGCCAGCATCACCCCGGCATTGTCGGTCAGCTGGTCGCGCACCAGCCCCGCGGCCACATACACCACCACGCGCGCCCCGGGCACCGCGGTGCCGGCGCTGTCGGTGACCGTCACGCGCACCGTGCCGCGCGCGGTGAGGCGCTGCAGCCGCAGGCTCACCTCGCGCGTGACGCCATCCTGCAGCGCCAGCGCGTCCAGGTAGCTCTCGCCGCGCGCCTCCTCCAGCCGGTAGCCGTACGGCACCGGCGGGGCAATGCGCACGCCGTAGCTGCGGTCGGCGCGCAGCGAATCGGCCACCAGCGTGCCGGTGGAATCCAGCGTGGCGTCCACCACCGTGGTGGCACCGCTGTACACCACCGCGCGCATGGGGGGCACCGGCACGCCCCCCTGGTCCACCACGCGCAGCCGCAGCCGCCCCCACCCGTACTTCTCCACCACCAGCGTGGCGCGCACGGTGCCCGCGGTGCGCCGCACGCGCAGCTGGTCGGCAAAGCCCGCGCCGCGCACGTTGGCGGCGCGCCACCCCACCGGCGGCGGGAGATAGCGCACGCCGTACGCGTCGCACAGCAGCCCGCCAAAGGTGCGCGTGCCATCGGCGGCCAGCTCCCCCTCCTGCAGCGTGCCGCTCCCCAGATACAGCTGCACGCTCCCCGGCACCGGGCGCCCCGCCTGATCGCGCACCTCGGCCACCACACTCCCCCCGCAGGGCGCAAAGGTGAAGGTGGCGCGCTGCGTGCTCCCCTCGTCCACAATGAGCCCGTCGCGCGGCACCAGCGCGGCCTCGCCGCTGTCGCGGTACGCCACGGGGCGCGTGGCAAAGACGCCGTAGTTCCCCAGGGGGACCGCGGGGAAGGTGGCCTGGCCGGCCGCGTTGGTGCGCGCGGCGGCCACCGTCCCCTGTGGTCCGTACAGCGCCAGCGGGATGTCGGCCATGCCGCGCCCGGCGGCATCGTTCACCTGCACCGCCACCGTACCGGGGCCCTGCTTGAGGTAGGTGAAGCGCACCGCCTGCGAGTCGGCGGGTTGCACGCGGATGTTGTGGCGGAACTCCGTGGGGTTGGTGGCGAACAGCCGCTCCACGGCCAGGTACCCCGCGGGAGGGACCGCGCGCACGCCGTAGACGCCCTCGGGGACATCACGGAACAGCACGCGCCC
>JBEIJM010000336.1:0-2100 GCA_040380205.1 Gemmatimonadaceae bacterium | reverse complement strand
GCGGCGGCGCTGGCGCTGGCCCTCGCCGCCGCGGGGTGCGGGGGCGGGGAGGGCACGGCCGCCCCCACCCCGCCGCCGCCCCCGGCGCCGGTGGCCACGCGCGTGGAGGTGCTGGCTCCCGTGACGGCGCTGCCGGTGGGGCGCACCACCCTGCTCTCGGCGCTGGTGCGCAACCAGCAGGGGAACCCGATGACCGCGCCCGTGACCTGGCAGTCGGCCGCGCCGGGAGTGGCCACGGTGGACGCCGGCGGCACGGTCACCGGCGTGGCGCCGGGGAGCGCGGCGATCACGGCCACGGCGGGGAGCGCCAGTGGGTCGGTGACGCTCACCGTCACCGGCGCGCCCACGTACGTGGCGGGGCAGCCGGTGTTCGGGCGCAACAGCTACGTGGAGTACGTGCCGGGGAACGCGCCGGTGATCATCACGGCGCCGCACGGCGGGGCGCTGCTGCCGGCGTCCATCCCCGAGCGCACCGCGTCGGCGTGCGGCGGGAGCGCCACGATCGTGCAGGACGTGAACACCGCCGACCTGGCCCGGCAGATGCAGGCGCGCTTCCAGGCCGCGCACGGCACGATCCCGCACCTGGTGATCATGCACCTGCACCGCCGCAAGGTGGACGCCAACCGCACCGCGCCCGAGGCGGCATGCGGCAACGCCGAGGCGGGCGCCGCCATGGAGGACTGGCACGACTTCATCGACGCCGCCAAGGCGGCGGTGCTGCGGTCGCACGGGAAGGGATGGTACATCGACCTGCACGGGCACGGGCACGCGCTGCCGCGCCTGGAGCTGGGGTACCTGCTGGCCGACGCCGACCTCAACCGCCCCGACGCGCAGCTGGACGCCGCCCCCGGCTACGAACAGCAGTCGAGCATCCGCACGCTGTCGCAGGCGTCGCCGCTGTCGTTCAGCGCGCTGCTGCGCGGGCCGCAGAGCCTGGGGACGCTGTACGCCGACCGCGGGATCGCGGCGATCCCCAGCCGCGTGGACCCCGCCCCCAACGGCACCGACTACTTCAACGGCGGCGACAACACCGTGCGGCACGCGTGCGGCAGCGGCGCCACCGCGCTCGGGGGCACCGCCGGCGGCGGCATCTGCGGGGTGCAGATCGAGGCGCACTTCGCCGGCGTGCGCGACACCCCCGCCAGCCGCGAGCGCTTTGGCGACGTGACCGCGGCGGTGCTGGAGGTGTACCTGCGCACGCACTGGGGGCTGTCGGTGAAGGCGCCGTGACCGGCGACGGCGGCCCCGCGCGGCGCCCCCGCACGGGGGATGTGGACGCGGCGGAGTTCCGCGCCGCCGCGCATGCGGCGGTGGAGTGGATCGCCGCCTACCTGGAGGGGAACGCCGACCCCGCCACCGCGCCGCCGGTGAAGAGCCGCGTGGCGCCGGGGGCGATCCGCGCGGCGCTCCCGCCGTCGGCGCCGGCGCAGGGGGAACCGCTGGACGCGATGCTGGCGGATGTGCAGCGGCTGCTGCTGCCGGGGATCACGCACTGGAACCATCCGGGGTTCTTCGCCTACTTCGCCAACTCCGCCCCGTACCCCGGCATCCTGGGGGAGCTGCTGACGGCGGCGCTCAACGCCAACGGGATGCTGTGGGCCGCCAGCCCCGCGGTGACCGAGCTGGAGGAGGTGGCGCTGGCGTGGCTGCGCCAGCTGCTGGGGCTCTCGGCGGGGTGGTTCGGCCAGATCACCGACACGGCCAGCATCAGCACGCTGTATGCGCTGGCGGCGGCGCGCGAGGCGGCGGGCGCGGACATCCGCGCGCGGGGGATGGCCGGACGCGACGACCTGCCGCCGCTGCGCGTGTACGGCAGCGAGCAGGCGCACTCCAGCGTGGACAAGGCGGTGATCGCGCTGGGGCTGGGACACGACCACCTGGTGAAGGTCGCCGTGGACGACGCCTTCCGGATGCGCCCCGACGCGCTGGCCGAGGCGATGGCCGCCGACGTGGCGCGCGGGTACCGTCCCCTGGCCGTGGTGCCCCCCGTGGGGAGCCCCGCGGTGGCCAGCGTCGACCCCGGGGCGGCGGGGGTGCGGGTGGGCCGGGCGCAGGGCGCGGGGGTGCGCGGGGACGCGGCCGACGGCGGGGGGGGGGGCG
>JBEIJM010000335.1:0-2110 GCA_040380205.1 Gemmatimonadaceae bacterium | reverse complement strand
CCCATCACCAGCCGGACGCGGGGAAGCGCCCCGCGCTCGAGGCGTGCTCCACCTCGTCGAAGATCCCCCCGTACAGCTCCCCCACTACCTCCAAGCCGTAGCGCCGCCGCGCCAGCCCGCGCACGGCGCCCCGGTCGCACGCCGTCACCGCGTCCAGCGCGCGCGAGAACTCGCGCAGCGTGTTGCATCGCACCCCGGTCACGTCCTGCACCACCGTTTCCGCGAACGCGCCAAAGTCGCTAGTGACGGCGGGCGTGCCGCATAGCGCGGCCTCCACGACCGACCCGCAGAAGGGCTCCGCAAACCGTGACGGCGCCAGAATGCACCTGGCCTTGCCCAAGAAGTCGGCGCGCTCGGTGCCCAACACCCCGACGTATTCCGCGTTCTCGGGCCAGTCCGCGAAGGCGGCGGGGTCACCCTGCCCGGCCAGCTTGAACGTCAGCTCGGGGCGCTGGCGGGCCAGCTCTAGCACGATCTCGACGCCCTTGCCTTGCGTCAGGCGGCCCATAAACGCCACATAATCGCCCTTGCCGGTGCCGCGCGGCCATTCGTCCGTGTCGTAATAGTTGGGCGCGACGAACTCCAGCCTGGCGCTGTCGAGCTGGACGCCGTGGCGCCCCTCCTTGGCCATGGTGCCGTGGCGCACCGCGTAGCTTTCGTAGATGCGCCAGGGCAGCAGGCAGTCGTAATAGCCGATGCCCGACTCAATGGCCGAGGCGCCCGCCTTCAGCACCGGCAGCCCGCGCACGGCGGCGGCATGGGCGTGGCCGAAGGGCAGCAGGATGCAGTCTCCGGGCTCCACGCGCGCCTTTAGCTCCTCGCGCGCGTAGTGGTTCCATTGCCGGTAGACCGGCGATCCGTCCACCGCGTCGTCGCCGTAGAAGCCCGCGCCCTGCGCGTGATACGGGTGGCCCAGCAGCGCCTGGTGTTCGCCCTGATCCATGAGGACAACGTCCTCGGCGGCCCCCGACTCGCTCCCCGCCACGCCGTAGTGGATCACCCGGTAGCCGTGCCCGAACAGCATGGGGGCGAACCGGCGCACCTTCTGGGTGAACGCGCAATGCGCGAAGTCGGCGCGGGTGACGGTGTGCGGGACCGAGAGCAGGTGCAGGCGCATGGCTAGATGTAGCTGGTGGCGTCCAGCACTTTGGACGTGGCTTCCACGTTGATGCCGGTGCTATCCATGACCCGAAACATAATATCCCACCGCACAGGCGTCGCGCCGGTCGCGTTCAGCACGATGGGCGAGGCCACGATGGTCTGCGTGCTACTGCTGCTGGAGATGACCGGAATGCCGATGTCCACGCCGTCCTGCAACACCGACACCTCGATGCTGCCACCGCTCGGGAAGTTGCTGATCGTGTAGTCCAGCTGGAACGTGTTGGGGTCGGTCGGGTCCGTGCTGTAATTGAGCGTCAGCGTGTACGCCGTCACCTTGGTGATGACTGGCACCGTGGGGTCTTGCGGCGGCACCGCGAAGCTGTACGTCGGGGTATAGACCCCGGCGGCGTTATACGCCCGCACAAACAGGAACTTGGTGGCCCCGCCGAACGCATTGCGGCCCGTCGCGGCGGTCGGGTAGACGGTGCCCGTCGCCGTGGTGAAGGTCACGTTGTCCGTGGAGCCTTCCACCGTCACGCCAACCGCCACGGCGGGCCACGACACCTGCCCCGTGGTGCTGGACAGCGTGAGCGTGGGCGAGAACGTGGGCGGGGTGAAGTCCTTTGTCTGCGGGGCTACGTCCACCTGATCCGCGTCCGTCGTGAAACCGCTAGCCGTGGCGGTAAACGTCACGCGGCCCGCAGGCTGGCCAAGTCCGGGGCGCGCAATCGTGAAGTCTACAAAGCTGCCAGCCGTTTCGGGTATCGTAAAATTCCCCACGCCCGTGGTGACCGTCTGCGGACTGGCGGGCGTGATGCTGCTAATGCCTTGCGAGTTGTACCCGAGCGATGCGCTCACGCCGGTCACCGCCGCCGCTGGCACATTCACCGCGACCCGGACGACCATGTCCGTCGCGGTGCTGCTGGACAGCTCGCGCGCGCGCACCACCAGCGGGCGCGTGTCAATGCCCTCCTCGGTGATGACGAACACGTCATCGTCGGTCTCGTTG
>JBEIJM010000334.1:0-2114 GCA_040380205.1 Gemmatimonadaceae bacterium | reverse complement strand
GTGCCAAAGCTGGTGCCGGTGGCCATCGACACCACCACGCACGCCACGAAGGCCGACGCCGCATACGCGCCGCCCGTGAGCGCCAGGCGCCGCGCGCCCCACGCCAGCGCGTCCACGAAGCCTGCCGCCCCCAGCACCGCCCCCAGCACGCCGGCCAGCAGCCACGCGCTCACCATCACCATCACCATCCGCTGGCTCATCCCGTCCAGCATGGCCTCGGCGTACCGCGTGCGGTCGCGCGCCAGCAGCAGCCCCAGCGTGAGCGCGGCCAGCAGCACCGGCCAGAAGCCCTTCTCATCGGGGGCGCCCGCCAGCGCCAGCACGGCCACCCCGGCCAGGAACAGGGCAAACGGGGCCAGCGCCCCGACCGTCCCGCCATGGAAGGCGAGGGGGGGCGGCGCAGACGCGGGCGACGTGGTGGTGTCCGTCATATGGCGGGGGAAACTCGCCCCGTGGTACTGTTCGCGCCATGGACCCCGCCTCCTTCCCCCCCGGCAGCGCCCCCGCTGGCGCCGCGCGCGATGACGCCTTCACCCTGTACGACCTGCGCGTGGAGGTGGTCGCCACCGAGCGGCCCATGGTGTGCAACCACCCGGCGGGGCTCTGGTTCACCCTGTCGGGGGAGAACCTCGCGTTCCCGCCCGGGGCGACCTTCCCGCTGTACCCGCTGGCGGCACTCCTGCCGCTGCTGCCGGCCAAGCAGCGCCCCACGCACCCGCACGACTGGATGACCACCGACGCGGAGATCGCCTGCCCCGACCCCTACTGCGGTGGGCGCTTCCGCATCACCAGGACGGGGACCACCACCTTCCGGCACGGCGAGGTGACGCGGGTGCCGCTCCCGCCGGCCACCGGCGACACGCCGGAGGCGGCGGCATGATCCCCACCGTCACGCTGGCGCCGGGGTACGTGATCCCGCGCCTCATCAAGGGCGGATGGCAGCTGGCCGGCGGGCACGGCGCCGTGCGCGACGACGAGGCCATGGCGGACATGTTCGCCTACGCGGAGGCGGGGATCACCGCGTTCGACTGCGCGGACATCTACACCGGGGTGGAGGAGCGCATCGGCGCCTTCCTGCGCGCGTGGTGGACCCGGCACGGGGAGACGGCGCCGCGCATCCGGGTGCACACCAAGTGCGTCCCCGACCTGGATGCGCTCCCCACGCTGACGCGCGCCGACCTGGAGCGGACCATCGACCGCTCGCGCGCGCGGCTGGGGGTGGAGACGCTGGACCTGGTGCAGTTCCACTGGTGGGACTACGCCGTCCCCGGGATGGACCAGGCGCTGCATCACCTGGACGCGCTGCGACGCGAGGGGAAGATCGCGCAGCTGGGGCTCACCAACACCGACACGCCGCACCTGCGCGCCTTCCTCGACGCGGGGATCCCCATCGTGAGCCACCAGGTGCAGCTGTCGCTGCTGGACCGGCGTCCGCTGGGGGCGATGGCCACGCTGTGCCGCGAGCGCGGGGTGTCGCTGCTGTGCTACGGCGCGCTGGCCGGGGGGTTCTTCCACGAGCGGTGGCTGGGGGCCGCCGAGCCGGTGGAGCCGCTGGAGAACCGGTCGCTGGTGAAGTACAAGCTGATCATCGACGAGTTCGGCGGGTGGGAGCGCTTCCAGGCGCTGCTGGCGCTGCTGGCGCGGCTGGCCGAGCCGCGGGGCGCCACCATTGGCGCGGTGGCGATCCGCGCCGTGCTGGACGAGCCGGCGGTGGGCGCGGTGATCGCGGGGGCGCGGCATGCGCGGCACCTGGCGGCCACGGTGGCGGCGTGCACCATGGCGCCCTTCACCACGGCGGAGCGCGGCGCGCTGGACGCGCTGCTGGCGGAGGCGCCCGGGCCGTCGGGGGACGTGTACACCCTGGAGCGCGACCGCACCGGGCGGCATGGCGCGATCATGCGGTACAACCTGAACGCGGGGCGGCAGGGCGCCTGAAGCGGTTCGTTGGCGACGGTGGATGGGCCAGTCTCGTGCCGATCTCCGGCTGCTCCTGCCTCAGGCTGCGCCGAGGGGCCCTGGGTGTGTGGGGGAGGGACGAGGTGTTAGGGACGAGGGGGGGTGGTGCCGTCCCGGGGCCCGCATCCCGCACCCACAAACCCAGGGCCCCACGCCCC
>JBEIJM010000333.1:0-2125 GCA_040380205.1 Gemmatimonadaceae bacterium | reverse complement strand
CCTGGGCACGATGCTGGGGGTCACGGCGCAGTCCGTCACCATTGGCGCCGCCACCGTGGACTACGACCCGGCCGCCACCTCGCTGGAGCAGATCAGCGAGGCCATCCGGGAGGCCGGCTACCCGGTGCTGGGGCACCACGAGCCCGCGGCCTGAGCGGCGCGTGCGCTCGCTCCCCGTGCTGACCTCCCCCTCGGCGCCCCCCGAGGAGGCGCCGCCGCCGGCTCCGGTCCCCCCGGGGGACGGCGGGCAGACGGTGCGGCTGCCGGTGACGGGGATGACCTGCGCCGCCTGCCAGGCGCGGGTGCAGCGCACCCTGCAGAAGGCGCCCGGGGTGCAGGGCGCCACGGTGAATCTGCTGATGAAGAGCGCCACCGTGGCGTTCGACCCGGCGGTCACGTCGCCGGCGGCGCTGGTGGCGGTGGTGGAGGGGGCGGGGTACGGGGCGGCGCTTCCGGCCACGGCGGATGATGCGTTTGCCGAGCAGGTGGCGCGCGATGCGGCGCAGCGGGAGGAGGCGCGGACGCTCACCCGGCAGGCGGTGTGGAGCGGCGTGGCCGGGGCGGTGGCCATGCTGCTCTCCATGCCGCTGATGGCGGGGATGACCGGGGCGCACGGCGGGCACGAGGCCCCCACCGACCCGCTGCTGGCGTGGGGGATGCGCACCGTGGACCCCGCGCTGCAGGGGGTGATGCCGTGGCTGTACGCCATTCCGCCGGGGGTGCTGCGGGGGGCGCTGCTGCTGCTGACCGTGGCGGTGATGGCGGGGGCGGGGCGGCATTTCTACACGCGCGCGTGGGCGGCGGCGCGGCATGGCGGGGCCGACATGAACACGCTGGTGGCGGTGGGGACGCTGGCGGCCTTTGCGCAGAGTCTGGTGGCCACCGTGGCGCCGGGGTGGTTCACCAGCCGCGGGTTGCCGGCCGACGTGTACTACGAGGCGGTGGTGATGATCACCGCGTTCATCCTGGCGGGGCGGGCGTTGGAGGCGCGGGCCACGGGGCGCACCACGGCCGCGTTGCGGGCGCTGGTGCGGCTGCAGCCGGCCACGGCGCGGGTGGTGCGCTTTGGGCAGGAGGTGGAGGCGCCGCTGGACACGCTGGAGCCCGGGGAGGAGGTGGTGGTGCGCCCCGGGGAGCGGCTGCCGGTGGACGGCGAGGTGGTGGCCGGGGCGAGCGCGGTGGACGAGAGCTTGCTGACGGGCGAGTCGATGCCGGTGCCGAAGAAGGCGGGTGACACGGTCATTGGTGGCACCATCAACGGGACAGGATCGTTGCACTACAAGGCCACTACGCTTGGTCGTGACAGCGTGCTGGCGCAGATCGTAGCGCTCATGCGCGACGCGCAGGGGACGCGGGCGCCCATGCAGCAGCTGGCCGACCGCATCAGCGCCGTGTTCGTGCCGGTGGTGATGGGGCTGGCGGTGCTCACGGTGGCCGGGTGGTGGTGGCTGGGGGGGGAGGCGGCGCTGGGGCGCGGCTTTTTGGCGGGGGTGGCGGTGCTCATCATTGCCTGCCCCTGCGCCATGGGGTTGGCGGTGCCCACGGCGGTAATGGTGGCCAGCGGGCGGGCGGCGCAGCGCGGCATCCTGGTGAAGGGGGGGGAGGCGCTGCAGCGTGCCGGTGCGGTGACCACGGTGCTGCTGGACAAGACGGGCACCGTGACCGTGGGGGCGCCGGTGGTGACCGACGGGGCGCTGGCTGGCGGGGGGGCGTGGATGGCGGGCGGGGGGCTGTCCGAGCCGGCGCGGGCGCTGCTGGCGGCGGTGGCGTCGCTGGAGCAGCGCAGCGAGCACCCGGTGGCCGCGGCCGTGGTGGCGGCGGCGCGGGAGGCGGAGGTGGCGCTGGTGGTGCCCGAGGCGTTCCAGTCCACCTCGGGGGGTGGGGTGGCCGGGGTGGTGGATGGGGTGCCGGTGGCGGTGGGGACGGCGGCGTTCCTGCGTGACTGGGGGGTGGACCCGTCGCCGTTGGCCGCCGTGGTGGAGGGGTGGAGCGCCGCCGGCAAGACGCCGCTGCTGGCGGCGGTGGAGGGCCGGCTGGCCGGGGCGTTGGCGGTGGCCGACGTGGTGCGCCCCGAGTCGGCGGCGGCGGTGGCGCGGCTGCGGGCGCTGGGGGTGGAGGTGGTGCT
>JBEIJM010000332.1:0-2160 GCA_040380205.1 Gemmatimonadaceae bacterium | reverse complement strand
TTGAACCGGCCCCCGGCTTGGGTGCCCCCAACCCAAGGCCGCCTATTCTAAACCGACCCCCGATCCTGCAACAAGGCGCCCCCGCGGGCGCCTTTGTTTCGTCCGCCTACCACACGCCCATCACCCCGCAAAGACAAACCCCCACCGGCGCGAAACCGGCGGGGGCGGGACTGCGGACAGGAGGAGGAGGGAGTACCAGACCAGAGCACGCAGCGACGTGGGGCGCCGCACAGGCAGCCTACCCCACGCCGCGGGGGCGGTCAAGTGGTCAGACGATGCTGCACGCCCCGCCGGCACAGGCGAAGGTCTGCGCGCCCTCGCTGACGCCGTTCTCGAACTCGGCGAGGCGGGACCAGTCCACATCGGGCAGGGTGGCGGTGCGGGCTTCGTAGTCCTCGCGCTCAAGGTCGGTCATCGGCGTGCCGTAGTACGCTCCGCCGTCGAACGGCAGGAACGACACCCCGCCCAAGCCGTGCCGGTGCTCCCAGACCCAATCCCGCACCCGATCCCACTCATCGGGCCGGACGTTGACCGTCACCGACTGATTGTGGCCCTTCTCGCCGAGCCAACCCCGGTTGATCACCTCGACGCGCTCAAGCAGGTCAACCGCGCCTTCGTCAGCCCGGACCAGCGCACCGGTCGGCGCCGCCATCGGCAGCTCGAAGAGCCACGCGTTGACGTCCTCGACCCGCAGCGTCCCCGCCGCGATGGCTTCGGCTTGACCTTGCAGGCCCGGGATGCACGGCACCCCGGCCTCCCGCAAGACCGCGCAGATCGGCGACTTCGCCGCCACGGTGATCCGGCGCAGGTAGTGCGGGGCGTGGTGGGCATGGACCCCCGAAGAGCACCCGAGGAACACCGAGCTGTTGCCGTCCGGCTTGCCGCAGGTCACCCCGGCCGCGGGCTCGATGCCCAAGACCTCGGCCCAACGCTCATTCGCGCCGACCGCCGCCCCGGCCATCATGCCCAGCTTTGCGATCGACGACGCGATCTGCGGGCAGTCCGCCTGCCCGGACAGACCGACCCCGAGCAGCGCGTCGCGCCGGGTGACCTCCGTCCAGCCCGAGCGCAAGCCCTTGAAGTCAGTGCACGAAGCCTGCAGGGTGCCGATGAACGCCGCGACCTCGGCCTTCGCGAGCGCGGTGGTCAGCGTGTCGGTCGGGCGCAGGATGACGTTGCTGAGGTTGCAGAACTGGCCGCCGCCCTCGACCTCCGCCGAGACCAGCGCGCCATCCTCGCCAAAGACCGCCGGGGCGTAGTCCTGCCAAGACAGGCCGATCTCCACACAGGGGTTCGCCCGCAGCCGCCGGCCGCGCTTGCGCTCCAGCCGCCCTGGCGCGAAGATCCCGCGCTCGCCGGCCTTCGACGTGCGCAGGACTTGCCATTCGCTGTCAAAGTCCTCCCAAGACAACCCATCGGGATCGGCGAGCACCCAAGAGTTGTTGGCCTGCCCGCGGACGTGCGGGATCGCGACGCCGAGCCCCTTCGCCGCCGGGTAGTGCTTCGCCCACCGCAGCCGCTCGTCGTCGCGGTCGCTGAAGCTGATCATGGCCGACCGCCGCACCCCGCCGACCTGGACCGCGCCGGCGCCGGTGCACAGCAGATCGTGCACCTCTTGGGTGGTCAGGCGCCGGCGCTCCATGCCCGCGGTCTGGATCGCGGTGTTCAGCGCAGACAGGTACTCCCGCAGCGGCTCGGGGCCGGACGCCTCGCCGCCCTTCGTCTTGAGCCGCGACCCAGCCGGCCGGATACGGGAGAAGTCGAAATCGACGTCACCGCCAGCGAACCAAGCCCGAACGCCGGCCTCGACCGCCGCGCGCCAGCCTTCGGTGGAGTCCTCAACGACATGGGCGGCGCGCAGCACGCCCGTCCCGGGCGCCTTCGGCACCGGCAGCCGATCCACGAACTCGCGCTCGACCGAGAACCCGAACCCCGTCCCGTGCATCAGGATGTACAGACTCTCCCAAAACACCGCGATAGAGTCCGCCGGCGCGAAAGCGCAGTTGTACAGGGCGATATCGTTGGACTCGATGACCTCGCCGGCCGCCCACAGCGACCGCATCGAGGGCATCACCGCCCGCTGAAACACCGCCCGGACCGCCCGCGCCATCTCTTCGACGGCCGCGACAGACCCCGTGCGCTGCCCCAGCCGATACCGGA
>JBEIJM010000331.1:0-2172 GCA_040380205.1 Gemmatimonadaceae bacterium | reverse complement strand
GGCAGGGAGGGGAAGGGAGGCAGCCGACTCGGCAGCGCGGGAGGCAGCGCGGGAGGACGCCGACGCCGACGCCGACGCTGACGCCGATGCCGATGCCGATGCCGATGCCGATGCCGATGCCGACGTGGACGCGGAGGCCGAGGCCATCGACGAGCCGGACGACGCCGCCGGTGAGGAGTCGTCCGGCGCCGCCGACTCGGAGGCGCGTCGCAAGCGGCGGCGCGGGCGCCGCGGGGGACGCCGCGTGCGCGCCGCCGAGCAGCGCCGTGCCGCCCCCGATGATGCCCCCCCACGCCCCGACCCGTCCTGAGCATGGCCCGCTTCTTCCTCACCACTGCCATCGACTACGCCAACGGCGACCCCCACCTGGGGCACGCCCTGGAGAAGATCGGGGCCGACGTGATCGCCCGCTACCAGCGGCAGGCCGGGCACGACGTGCACCTGCTCATCGGCATGGACGAGCACGGGCAGAAGGTGCAGCAGACCGCGGCCGCGGCCGGCGTCGACCCGCAGGCGTTCACCGACCAGGTGGCCGGCCGCTTCCAGGCCATGTGGGCGCGGCTGGGGATCGCCTACGACCAGTTCATCCGCACCACCGACGCGCACCACAAGGCCGGCGTGCAGGCGCTCATCCGGCGCATCCTCGAGCGGTCGCCCGGGGACTTCTACGAGCAGTCGTACACCGGGCGCTACTGCGTGGGGTGCGAGGCGTTCAAGCAGGACGCCGACATCGTGGACGGGCAGTGCGCGCTGCACCCCACGCGCGCGCTGGAGGACGTGGAGGAGCGCAACTGGTTCTTCCGGCTGTCGGCGTACCAGGAGCGGCTGCGGCAGCTGCTGGAGGCGCAGCCGGGGTTCGTGCAGCCGGCCAGCCGGCGCAACGAGATCCTGGGGCTGCTCGCGCAGGGCCTGGAGGACGTCTCGGCGTCGCGCGCGCGGCTGTCGTGGGCCGTCCCCTTCCCCGTCCCCCTCTCCACGGGGGAGGTGCAGGGGACCTACGTGTGGTTTGACGCGCTCCCCAACTACCTCACCGCCACCGGCTTCCCGGAGGACGGCTACGAGACGCGGTGGCCCGCCGACCTGCATGTCATCGGCAAGGACATCACGCGCTTCCACGCGGTGATCTGGCCCGCGATGCTGATGGCCGCGGGGCTGCCGCTGCCGCGGCAGGTGTGGGCGCACGGCTTCGTGCAGCTGGGGGGGGAGCGCTTCTCCAAGAGCGCCGGCGTGAAGCTGGACCTGGGGGAGGCGGTGGACCGCTTTGGCGCCGACGCGTTTCGCTACGTGCTGCTGCGCGAGGTGCCCTTTGACGGCGACGGCAACTTCTCGTGGGAGCGGTTTGCCGAGCGGTACACCAGCGACCTGGCCAACGCCTTCGGCAACCTGGCCAGCCGCGCCATCGCGATGGTGGAGAAGTATCGCGGCGGCGTGGTGCCGGCGGCCGACGCCCCCGCCGAGGAGGCGCCCGATGGCGAGGAGCTGGCGGCATACCACGCCGCCATGGACGGGCGCGACGGCTGGCTGCTGCACGAGGGGCTGGCGGCGGTGGCGCGGCAGACGGCGCGCGCCAACGAGTACGTGGCCGCCACGGCGCCGTGGGCGGTGGCCAAGGATGGGGCGCGCGCGGCCGAGCTCGACACCATTCTGGCGTCGCTGATCCGGCGCATTGCGCGGCAGCTGGTGCAGCTGGCGCCCTTCATGCCCGACAAGGCGCAGGCATGCTGGGAGCAGCTGGGGGCGCCCGGCGCGGTGGGCACCGTGCGCTTTGCCACGCTCGACGCGCTGGATCCGGCCGGGTGGACGGTGCGCAAGGGCGCGCCGCTGTTCCCGCGTCCGGAGGGGTAACGACCGGGGCCCGCCCCGTGACGGTTTGAGCGGGCGTGTGACGCCATCGGGCAACGCCCCGTCTTGCGTCATATGCCCGCCCGCGTCCCTCCCCGTCCTGCCGTCGGTGCGCCGCGGTCCCCCCGCCCCGCGCGCGCGTCGCGCGCCGGCTTTGCGCTGGAGTCGGTGCTGATGGTGCTGGTGCTGTTCACCGTGGTGGTGCTGGCCGGGCTCTCCACCGTGAGCACGGTGTCGCGCACCTCGGGGGCGGACTACCAGAGCGCCCGCGCCACCTATGCCGCCGAAGGCGCCGGCGACGACATCATGGCGCAGCTGGACGCCGCCATG
>JBEIJM010000330.1:0-2173 GCA_040380205.1 Gemmatimonadaceae bacterium | reverse complement strand
GGTGCGTCGGTTTGGCCCGATGCTGTTTGAGCAAGGGCTGCGCGTGGTGCATTACGGCGTGGCTGGCAGCGAGACCGGGGCCACCGAGGACGTGGTGCTCATGGACCAGGAGGAGCACCAGGCGCTGTTGGGTCACCGCTACCATGACCACGGCGCTGGCTTTTACGGCGACGATGCGCAGGACGGAAGCGCGCTGTATCGGCAGTTCAACCTCTACGCGCGCGAGGAGCTGAAGGCCCGCGTGGAGCCGGGTGACACCATCCTGCTCCCCTTCGGCCACGCCCATGCCGCCGCCGTGCGCGGGCTGCCGGTGCTGGCGGCGGGCGCCTCGGCCATTGAATCGGGCATTGGCTATTACGACTGCCTGCTGCCCTGGCGCATCTACGAAAGCTATGCGGTGCGGCACGGCACCATGGCCAAGGAGGGGCGCCACGGCGTCCAGGTCAACAGCGCCAGGCTGGAGTTCGTCGCGCCCAACTACTATGACGTGGACGAGTGGCCGCGCGGCGCCGGCAAGGGTGACTATATCGCCTTCATGGGCCGTTTGACGCAAGGCAAGGGCGTCGAGATCGTGCTGGAGCTGGCGCGTCAGCGACCCGATCTCACCTTCAAGCTAGCAGGCCAAGGTGACCCCGCCGCCTTCGCGGACTGGCCCGACAACGCGCAGCACGTGGGCACGCTGGGGCCAGAGCGCGCCGACTTTCTGGGCAAGGCGCGGTGCATCTTGGCGCCCTCGCGGTTCGCGGAGCCGTTCTGCGGATCGGTCGTGGAGGCCGCGCTGTGCGGCACGCCCGCCGTGACCAGCGATTTCGGCGCCTTCGCCGAGACGGTGGTGCAGGACGTGACCGGCATTCGGTGTAATACGCTGCGCGAGTTTTCGCGCGCGCTGGACGCGGTGACGGCCTGCGACCGTGGCGCGGTGCGGGGCTTGGCGCGGCGGCGATATTCCACGCAGGTGGTCGGCGCGCAATACGCGCGCATCTTTGACGAGGTGGCGCACGCCACGCGCGCGGGGCGCTTCCCCGCTACGGGCTGGTGACGGGGGCGCCACGGTGACCATAGAGCAGACGGTAGGGGCGACGGTTGGGGTGCTGTCGGGCGTGGCGTCGGCGGCTTTGGAGGCCAGCGCGGGGCAATCGGGGATGTCGGTCCCGATCATCTCGGCGCTGGTGGGCGGCGCGGTGAGCTACGGCATCCTGCGCGGGACGGTGATCGCGCTGGAGGCGCGACACAAGGATTTGCGCGAGGAGCTGCACGGCATCCGCGACACCCTCCACGCGACAGCCGAGAAGGTGGCGCGCATCGAGGGGACCATGGAACGCCGGGGACAGCCGCGTGCCTAAGGGAAGCTGGCTCTACACCCGCGACGGAGACCTTGACCCGCTCTGGCTGTTCCTCGGCGCGCACTTGCTGCTGGGGGTGCTGCTGGTCATCGTCGCCGCGTTCCACGGAAAACAGGCGTTTCTGGCCGCGCTGGCGTATAACGCGGTGAGCGTGCTGACGCTGGCCATCATCAAGGTGCCCATCGACCGCGCCCGCCTGCTGGCCCCCGCGCTGCCCAAGGCCATGGGGGCGCTCAGCGCCGCCGTCAAGCCACCGTATCCGGGGATGGACATGGGCGAGGGGGACGCGGAGTCGTGACGTACAGCCCGCCGCTCTCGCCGCCCGTGGAGGCCGGGGTGCGCTGGCGCGAGTCGCCGCACCACTCGCCCCGAGGCGCGGCGCGGATCCGCTGGGTGGTGCTGCACGCCGACGTGAGCCCCGCCGAGACGGCCACCACGGCGTGGATCTGCGATCCCGCCAGCAAGGTGAGCTATCACGGACTCGTCCACCGCGACGGCAGCCTGACGCGCTACGTCCGCGACGAGCGGGCCGCGTGGGCGTGCGGCACAAGCCGGTGGCAGGATGTCGAGTGGCTCAACCGCTGGAGTCTGAACCTCGCCTTCGCCAACCGCCACGACGGCAAGGAGCCGCTAACCCGCGCCCAGATCGACCGGGCGCAGCGCATTCTGGACGCCTGGCGCAGCCGGTACGCCATTGAGGCGGTGCTGACCCATGCCATGATCGCCCCGGGCCGCAAGTCGGACCCCGACCGCATCCCCAACTTTCGCCTGGGCGACTACGCATGACCAGACTGCACGCTCTAGCCCTGACCCTGTCCGTGGCCGGTGCG
>JBEIJM010000329.1:0-2206 GCA_040380205.1 Gemmatimonadaceae bacterium | reverse complement strand
GGCCAGCCAGCACGACACCCCCGAGGGCGCGCCGCACTACGCGGCGCACGACGACCACGGCATCTACGGCATCGGCACTAGCCCCGAGGCGGCCATCGCCGACGCCACCGCGCAGACCGGCGAGGACTGCGCCGACCTGACCGCCACCCGCATCTCGCGCGCGCTGTATCGGCTGATCTGGGAGTCCGGCTGGAACCCCAACACGGACCGGTTCGCCATCACCGAGGACGGCGAGCTGGTGGACACCACGACCCGCTACACCGCGCGCCGCGCCAGGAGCCTGTGACCATGAACCGCGAGTTTTTTGAGCTGATGGCGCTATTCGTCGGCGGCTTTGCGCTGGCGTTCTGGCTGATCGACTGCGGCATTGACTGGGTGTGGACGCGCGCCGAGGGCTACATCATGCGCCGCGCCGCCCGCCGGTACCTCGCCGCCGTCCACCGCGACCGCACCTGGCGGCACGCCGACCGCCCGTAATCGCCCGTCACACTCACCCCAAGGGAGACACCATGACTTTCCGCGTGATCGACATCGAGACCGTCCCGCTGGCCGCCAGCATGGTCGCGCCGTACCCCGCCGCCGAGCGGCAGCCCCCCGCCAACTACCGCAACGCGGACGCCATCGACGCCTGGCGCGAGCGCGACCGGCTGGCGTGGGCGCAGGAGCGGGCCAAGACGTGCAGCCTGAGCCCGCGCCTCGGGCGGGTGCTGTGCGTCGGTGTGGCCGCGCCGAGCGGCGAGACGGTCTACTACGCGCAGACCGAGGACCGCGAGCGCGAGGTGCTGAATTGGTTCTGGGACGAGATGACGCCGGACAGAAAGGCCGTGACCTGGAACGGGTCGTGGGACTTGCGGTTCCTTGTCGTCCGGTCGCTGCTGTTGGGCGTCACGATTCCGATGGACGCCGAGGTGGTCCACTTTTGGCAGCGGCCATTTAACACAGCGTGGCACACCGACGTGAAGCGGGTGTTGGTGGGCGACAACATCACCAAGGGCGAGGGGTTGGACGAGTGGGCGCAGGCGTTCGGACTTCCCGGCAAGGCGACCGGTTGGACCGGGGCCAGCGTGTACCCGGCGTACCTAGAAGGGCGCCACGCCGAGATTGCGGACTACTGCCGCGCCGACGTTTTGGCCACCAAGGCGCTGTACTTGCGCCTGGCGCATCTGGTCGAGGATTGACGCGCCCCGGCTATTGACTGCACGTCAAACCGAGTGTAATATCATGGCGTCGGGGATAGCCGCCCGGCGCCACCACTACATGGGAGACAGCGTGACCGACACCGAGATCCAGCGGGCCCCGAGCCCGCGCCTCCGCGACCGCATCGCCGAGATCCGCCAGCAGCTCACCACCTACCCCACGGAGCCCGCCCTGCACCTCAAGGCCGAGCGCGAGGCCATTGTGGCCGAGCTGGACTTCCGCGCCGTCGAGGAGCAGTACGAGGCGTGGCAGGCCCGCCGCGCGCTGGCCACCCACCTGGCGGGGGCGTGGGCATGAGCGCCTTTCACGCGGAGGCCGAGGGCGTGACGCACACCGCCCCGGCCCCGTACCGTGGCGGGGAGCGCATGAAGCTGCGCCAGCAGCAGGTGAAGGACGCCGGGGCCAAGCTCCGCGCCGCCGTCGAGCTGGCGCACGAGGCCGCGCAGGAGCTGCTGCGCGCCATGCCGACGTGGGCCGACATCACGGCCACGCAGCAGATTGCGCTGGGCGAGCGGGGCATGGTGTGGGGGCTGACCGACGCCCAGCACCGGGACGCGCTGGAGCTGGCGCGGCAGGTGCAGCAGCTCCGCCGCGCCGGATTCTGGGCGTGCAACCTGCACCACGACATTCCCACCGCCTGGACCACCGAGGACTCGCTGGCGCTGTTCCGCTCTCCTGAGTCGTGGGGGCTGACCCGCGACGAGGCCGAGGCCCTGCGCGCCGGGCGCGCCGAGGCGTTCGCGCGACTGGAGTCGCTGGCCGCCACCGGCACCGCGCTGCTGCCCACCACCGAGGTGACCCCGTGACTCGCTCCGAGAGCATCGCCAAGATTGCGCCCGCGCTGGTGGCCGCGCAGGCCGCGTTCCCGCCCATCGTCAAGGACGGCAAAAACCCGGCGTTCCGCAGCCGATACGCCACCTTGGACGGCATCATGGCCGCGATCCGCCCGGCGCTGGCCGCCAACGGGCTGGCGGTGGTGCAGGGCGCCATCCACCCTGAGGCGGAAGGC
>JBEIJM010000328.1:0-2212 GCA_040380205.1 Gemmatimonadaceae bacterium | reverse complement strand
GTTTGACCACCCCACCCGCCAGCGCATCGGCCTTCGCCAGGTACAGCATGCCCACGGCGTCGCCGCTCGCATGGACCTCGTCGCCGCGCCGGTACGCCAGGGGCCGCCAGACCGATCCGTCGGCGTTGAAGCGCTGCAGGTAAGCCTGCGGGTTGGCCCCCCACGGGTCGGCCACGTGGTAGGTGACCACGAAGCCGCCCTCGGGCCCCAGCGCGGTCACGACCGGAGACTGATCGTTGTAGTTCGGCTGGTTCAGCGACTCCAGCTTCACCGGCGTTGCGCTCGAGCGGCTCCCGCTCGCGTCGAAGCGCTGCACGTACACCGAGTAGTCGCCGGTCTCGTCCAGGCCGTGCCAGCTCACCCCATAGCCGCCGTCGGGCAGGGCCGACAGCTTGGGCGACTCGTTGGAGCGATTGCCCACCCCCGTGGCCCGCAAGCTCACCAGCGGCCGGCCTGTCGTCGTCCCGTCCGCGTTGAAGTGCTGCACGAACACCGCATTGTTGCCGTAGGTGTCCCACCATGACACCACGTACTCGCCCGCCGCGCCAGCCTCGATGACCTGCGGGAACTCCTCGTGGGTGCCCCGGTCGAACTGATGCAGCGGATACGCTCCCGTGCTGCCATCGGCCTTGAAACGCTGCACGAAGACGTCGCTCTGGTTCGCCCAGGTCAGCACGTATTCGCCCGCATCCCCCACCGTGGCGGCCCTCGGAATCAGGTCCAGGAAACCCGGATACGAATACAGCTGCGCGGGCGCGTGCCCCGTGGTCGTGCCGTCGGCATTGAAGCGCTGCACGAACACGCCGTTGCTTCCGTTCGCATCGCCGCCCTCCCAGACCACCAGGAACTCGCCCTCGTCGCCGAGCGCCACCGCGCTCGGCACGGCGTCGAATCCCACGGTGTTGCCGGTCGCCTCGAGCTTGACCCTCGGGTAGGCCGCCGCCGTGCCGTCGGCCGCAAACTTCTGCACGTAGATGCTGAAGTCGTTCGATGACGTGCTGTCGTTGTCGCGTCCGTACCAGGTCACGACGAACTCGCCCGCGTCACCGAGCGCGCTCACCTCGGGCCAGTGGTCTTCGCCGCCGGTCGACACCCCGTCCAGTTGCACCGGCGCGGGCCCGCTCCTCGAACCGTCCGCGCCGAAGCGCTGCACGTAGACGTGACTGCCGTCGCCACTGACCACCACGTACTCGCCGCCAGGGCCCAGCGCCGCGGTCCGGACCCAGGTGCCCGCCGCGTAGCTGGTGGGCGCCGCGTCGACCGGGCGCGCGTCGATGTCGTAGCGCCGTACATGGACCAAGCCCCCACCCGTCCAGGTGAGCACGAAGGCGCCACCGGTCCCCAGCGCGGTCGCGACCGCGTCACGGCCCGCGCCCAGCGCCTCGGGCACAGCGGACGCCTCCTGGAGCTGCGGTTGCGCCAGCCTCACCTCATAGGGCTGCGCAGCCATCGCCGAGCGGTTGCCCGCCGCGTCATCCACCCGAAAGACGATCCGGCTCACCCCTTCGAGCAACTGCGCTCCCGCCCACTTCAGGCTCGCGCCCTCGACGCTCGCGCTCAGGTCCGACCACGTCCTGCCGTTGTCGGTCGAGCCCAGCAGGCGCTCGCCCGGTGCAAGCCCGGCGCTCAGCGTCGCGCCTATCGTTTGCTGGCGCTGCGCGGTCAGGAAATCCGAGGCCGAGGCCCCGTAGTCGTCGCTGAGCCTGATCGCCCCGATCGTCACCTGCGGCGCATGCGCGTCGATGGCGTCGCCCGTCTGAACAATCGATTGCTGGTAGACCCCGCTGCGCTGCCCCGCGGCGCCCTGGACCGACACCGACACGGCGACGGCCTGATCGGACGCCAGATCAGCCCCGCCCTCCTCCACCCTGAACTGCGCCGTGTAGCGCGTGCTGCTCAGCCGCGTCAGGTTGCTCAGCGCGAAACCCGCCACCGTCCCCGACACATCCCGCAAGACCTGGCCCTGATCGTCCTCGACGGTGATCGTCAGCATCACGACATCGCCGACCTTCATCGCCTGCGCCGGCAGGCTCGCACCGGCAATCACCGGCAGCGGCTCGGCCGCCGTGTTCGCCACCAAGTAGACGCCTGCCGAGGGCGCCGACAGATTGCCCGCGCCGTCGGCCAACCAGATCCGGTAGTCCCCGTCGGCAAGGCCAGCCACCGGGATGGGCAGGTATTGCCCGGCCTGCGGCACCGCCACCGCATTCAC
>JBEIJM010000327.1:0-2242 GCA_040380205.1 Gemmatimonadaceae bacterium | reverse complement strand
GCACGTGCCCAGCTTGCGGGCGGCGGTGCCTTGGACAAACAGCACGCGGTCGAACAGTCCGCCCGTTGGCAACGCGCTGATCGCGGTGGTAATGGCGGTATCGTCGTGGATGCCGGTCCAGCGGCCGGCCGCCACGTGCGCGAGCGAGCAGGTCGCCCCAGCGCCGAGGCTGGTGACCGTGCGGGCGGTGCAGAGCACCACCGTGACCGTGCCCGAGGTGATGGCGGCGCCCGTGCTGGCGTCCGTCAGGGTGACATCGTGGAACAGGTCGTCCAGTCCAGAGACGTCGGTGATCGTGTCGCTCATACAGTCGCCTCAGCGAGGAAGGAGGAATCGGCGACGGCCACGCGCGCGCGCGAGGCGTCGATCAAGAGCGTGTGCGCCGTGCTGGCGTCGGTGGTGGTGACCAGTGCCGGCATCGCCGCGCGAACGACCGCCACGCGCGCGGTGCCGGCGTCGGCCACGAGCACACGCCGGCCGCTGCGGTCCACCACGCGCACCGGGCGCGGCGGCGGGAAGGCCGTGCCCGTGGCGGTGACGGCCAGCGCAAAGCCCGCCGACGCGGTGCCGGGGATGGCGTGGAGCGTCTGCGCTGCGACCTGCGGGCCGCGCGTGGGCGCTCGTCGCGGGTCGGGGCGCGACCGGACGGGGCGGACCACGCCGCGCCCGACGAACCCACCCGTCGCGGCGTCCGCGGTGCCGCTGACGGTCAGGTCAAACGCCGTCGCGCCAGTGCCGGTGACGCCAGGCGGAATGGCGTCGCCCGTGGCAGAGACGCTCAGGCCAAAGCTGGCGGTCCCGGTGCCGGTGACCACGATCTGCGTCGTGGCGTAGACCTGCGGGCCAGCGGTCGGCGCGCGTCGGGGATCGCGGCGCGTGCGCATCGGGCGCACCACGCCACGTCCTACGGGCGGCGTCGTGTCGCCAAACGTGCCGCTCCCCGTGACCGTGAGCCCGAACAGGCTCGAGCCCGTGCCGCTGATCGGCGGCGGGGTGACCGTGCCGTCGCCGGCAACGGAAAGCCCGAGCTCGATGGCGCCCGTGCCCGCGATGGCGGGAGGCGTGGCCGTACCGCTGCCGTCGATCGACAGACCGAAGCTGGTGGCGCCGGTGCCGTCGATGGGCGGCACACTGGGCCGCGCGGCGAGGGATTGCGCCAGCGCCGTGCGCCGCGCCCGCCGCGGGTCGGCCGGCGTGCGGATCGGCCGGAAGACGCCTCGGCTAACGGGCGGCGTGGTGTCGACTGCCGCTCCGCTGCCGGCGACACTCAGCGCGAACAGCGCCGTGCCGGTGCCGGTGATCGGCGGCGGCGTGGCCGTGCCGGTCGCGGTCACCGTCAGCCCGAACGCGACGGTGCCGGTGCCGGTGATCGGCGGCGGCGTGGCCGTGCCGCTCGCGTCGGTGCTCAGCGCAAAGAGCGCCGCGCCCGTGGCGTTAATCGGCGGGACACTGGCCCGTGCCGCCACGAGCAGCGGCGACGGCCGGCGGCGGGCCTGCCGGGGATCAGTCGCCCCGCGGATGGGGCGCGTGATGCCGCGGGCGCCCAATGGCGGCGGGGTGACGGTGCCACTGGCGCTGACGGTGAGCCCAAACGCCACGGACGCGGTGCCGGTAATCGGCGGCGGGGTTGCCGTGCCGGCGCCAGACACCGAAAGCCCGAACGCCACGGACCCGCTGGCCGTGACGTTCGGGGCGCTGCTACTTGCGAGAAGCAGCAGCAACGACATGGCTACTCGACCGTAAAGGCCAGCATGATGTTCACGTTACCAACGGAGCTATTGGTGGTCTGATCCAGCTTTATCCCTTGGTTTTCGCGCAGCACAATCGGCTTAAAGTACGGTGTGCCAAACAGGGGCAAATGGTTCGTAATGCTTGCCATTGAGGCGTATGGGATCGTCTCTTCGCTGGTGCCGTTGTGGAACAGCAGCGAGGTGGCCGTCGTCGCCCCGCCGGTCGGCTTGAGTCGCGCCGTGACACTGCCGGACAACGCGGCATCATCCGTGTCGAACACCCTAGGAGTCAAAGTGGTGCCACCCGTTCCCACAGCGCTGGTGCGGATCGTCTCGTAGGTCATGCCCACACCCGTCACCGCTGACAGGGCGGGGATGATGAACAGGCCGCGCACCTTGATGATCACGCCGCTGCCCGTGGCGTTAAACAAGTCGATCAACGTGGTACGCGCAGCGGCCACATGAGCGGTATTGGCTGTACTCACCACGAACGAGGTGAAATCGCCCCACAT
>JBEIJM010000326.1:0-2249 GCA_040380205.1 Gemmatimonadaceae bacterium | reverse complement strand
GCTGCTGCGCCTGGACACGGTGTACCAGCTGGACACGGTGCGCCTGACCCGCTGGCGGGAGCGATGGGACACGGTGCGGCAGGATGTGGAGCGGTGGAAGCACGACACGATCCGCGTGGTCGAGTACGTCCGCGTGGCCGACTCCACGATCCGCGCCTGCGTGGCCGCGCTGGCGACCTGCGAGCAGCAGAAGGCCGCGCTGACCCGCCGCGCCGAGCTGGCGGAGGAGGCGTACCGCCGCACCCTCGTGCAGGTGCCCACGGCTAAGCGGCAGGCGCTGACCTATGCGGCAGCGGCGGCGCTGGGGCTTGCGGCTGGGCGGATCGCGCGGTAACGTAGTTGCCCGGACGTTCTCCGGGTTGGAGATCTCACGGCGTCGCACCATGCTCTTGCCGGGGTAGGGTGCGACGTCGTGCATCCGCCCCTGTTGTGATCACCCGAGCCGCCCGTTAGCTTGCCACCATGGCCGGGTGGCACCCGGACTAGCTGGGCTGGCGCGTCTCCCCGCACACCCCAGCCGACACGCCCCCGACCGCAAGGCTGGGGGCTTTGTCGTTTTCGGACTTGACGCCACCGGGGCGCCGCCGAATGCGCCGGGGCTCCTCGGGTTCAGCCGCCAGTTCACGAACCAGCGCCATCAGCTTGGGCGACTTGAGCCGCTTCCGCAGCACTTCGCGCTGGTGGCGGACCGCCGGTCTATCGTGCCACGCCACGACCCGCGCGTCCATGTGCATGACCTCGTGGCACGCCTTGCACAGCGCGCGCAGGTCGTTGGGCTCCTCGCGGCCCACGCGCTGGTAGGTGCGGTGGTGGACCTCCAGCCTTGGGTTCGGCTGCCCACAGCCTTGGCAATGCCACAGCGCCGCCTTTAGGGCCGCCGCGCGGAGCTTGTACCATTGCGCCGAGTACAAGTAGAGCTTGTACCGCGCGCGCCACGCCTTCGGGCCGATGCGGTGGGCGTCTTGAAGGTAGCGCCACCAGCCCATCACCGGCGCCTCACGGGTCACCGGAAACACTTGGCGTTCCCATTGAATCAGCTCGCCCGTGAGCTTTTTCCCGTATCCGGTGTTGTCCTTTCGCGCCTTCCGCCGTTTGATCTTCTGCACGCACCCTCCGGAGTTTTCCACATGACTGGGCATGACACGGCCTTTTCCTCCGGCAGTTAGGGGTCGGCGCGCAGCGCTCCGCCGTTCCTGTAGCCCGAGATGCCCGACCGCTGGGGCGTCTAGTCGCTGTGAGGTCCATAGGGTGCCAAGGCTGTGTCCTGCCTGGCGGGGCTCCGACCCCATCCCCTACTTCGCCACGCCGCGCACTCTCGCGTGTCCTACTCCGCATCCCCTTCCCTGCCGACCGTGGTGGACAGGCCAGTCCTGCCACGGATTTTTTTTGTTCGGGGTGCGGTTCATCCCGTGGTTTGCCACGCTGGACGCTCAGCGCGCGGGTCACGGTGTCCAAAACCGACTAGCACTCTACCACCGCTGCGCACTTCGCGTCAGTGTGACGAAATGACACAGGCTAGGGTGTGTCGAAATGACACAGGTTCAGCTAGCTGGCGCATAAAAAAAATAGCTCGACCCCCTTGCGCGCTTTTACGCCCCGGTGTAAGATCTAGGTGTCGGCCAGCCACCGACACCGACGCGCCGGATGCGCGGACAGAATGCCAGGGAGACGACGATGATGATGCTCAACGCCGTTGCCGCTCGCATCGCGATTGCGCGCGATGCCCAGACGCTGACCACCACCGCGCATCACAACGCGCGGCTCGGCTGTGACTACTTCGCGGTCAGCGATGACCGTGGGCTGATTGCGGTGGCGATGGACGCCGCCGAGCTGGAGGCGCTGCTGGCCTCGGCCCCCATCACCGTCATGGTGGGGGCCTAAGCCATGGCCACGACTACCGGCCCCGCCCCCGTGTTGACCCCGGGGGCGCTGTACCTCGGGGATAATGGGCGCTGTTTCTGCTACCGCCACGGCGGCGCGACCGCCACCTATTCGGGTTGCGATCTTTCCGGCCAGCCGGTCGAGCGCATGACCACCAAGGATGTCCGCATGGCGCAGGCGATGGGATGGACCCCCGCGTGCGAGACGTGCAGCGTGACGCAGGAGAACGCATGAGCCGCGAGTTTTTCGAGCTGATGACTTTATTCGTCGGCGGCTTTGCGCTGGCGTTCTGGCTGATCGACTGCGGCATCGACTGGGTGTGGACGCGCGCCGAGGGCTACATCATGCGCCGCGCCGCCCGCCGGTAT
>JBEIJM010000325.1:0-2270 GCA_040380205.1 Gemmatimonadaceae bacterium | reverse complement strand
GATGGCGAGGGCGGCGGCGGCCAGGCGCGAGCCGCCGCGGCGCGCCGGCTGGTGCCGGCCGTGCTGGGGGGCACCCTCACCACGGGGGTGGTGCTGCTGCCGTTCCTCTACCTGCAGGGGAATGCGCGCGCGGCGTTCTTCCCCTTTGCCGCGGCCTTTGCGCTGGCGCTGGCGTGGAGCGTGGCCACCGCGCTGCTGCTGGTTCCGGCGCTGGGGCGCGGGGTGGCGGGGCGCGCGCCTCGCTGGCCGCGGCTGCAGCACGCCTACGGCCGTCTGCTGGTGCGCGTGGTGCGCCGCCGAGGCTGGACGCTGGCCGTCACCGCGCTGGTGCTGGTGGGGCTGGGGTGGGGCTTCGTGGTCCGCGTGCCGCGCCAGGGCTTTGGCGGTTTTGGCGAGCGCCGCACCACGCTGTCGGTGTCGCTCAGCTTTCCGCGCGGGTCGGACCCGGGCACGCTGGACCGGGCCGTGCGCGAATTCGAGGCGCTGGTGGTGGGGCACCCGGCGGTGGAGACGGTGCGGGCGGCCGCCTTTGGCCCCGCGGCGGCGCAGATGGCCGTGCGCTTCAGCCGCGCCGGCGCGCGCACCGGCGCGCCGCTGGCGCTGCAGGAGCGGCTCACGCAGCGCGCCGTGTTCATTGGCGGGGCGTCCGTGTCGGTGGTGGGCGACGGCCCCGGCTTCTCCAGCGGGTTGGGGGGCGGGTCGCTGTCGAGCTTCCGCTTGCGCGTGGCGGGCTTCAGCTACGACGGGGTCTCCCGCCTGGCCGACGACCTGGCCGCGCGGCTCGCGCGGATCACCCGCGTGCGCGACGTGCGCATCACCAGCGGCGGCGGCTTCTTTGCCGGCGAGCGGGGGGCGCAGGTGGCGGTGCTCCCCAACCGCGACCGCCTGGCGGCGTACGGGCTCACGGCGGCCGCGCTGTCGCAGGGGGTGGCGCGCGAGATTCGCGGTCCGGCGGGGCGGCTGCTGCTGGAGGTGGGGGGCGAGGAGGAGCTCGTCACCGTCAAGGCGGCCGGGGCGCCGGAGCGCACGCTGCAGGAGCTGGCCGCCGCCCCCCTCCCGGGGGGCACGGGGGCCCCGGCGCGCATCGGCGATGTGGCGCGCGTGGAGGAGCGGGAGGCGCTCACGCAGGTGGTGCGCGAGGACCAGCAGTACCTGCGCCAGGTGGCGTACGACTTCCGCGGCCCCCCCAAGCTGGCGCGCCGCACGCACGACGCATTTGTACGCACGCTGGCCGCGCCCCCGGGCTATGCCATCACCGACGTGACGTCAGGCACCGCCTACCAGGAGGACCAGAGCGAGCGCGGGTTGTGGCTGGTGTTCGGGGTGGGGGTGGTGCTGGTCGTGCTGGCGGTGGCGCTGGTGTTCGACTCGCTGTGGGCGGCCTGGCAGCTGTTCCTGGTGCTCCCGCTGGCGCTGGGCGGCGTGGCGGCGGCGTTCTGGGGGCTGGGGGTGCCGTTTACCCGCGAGGCGGCGGTGGGGGTGATCCTGGTCATCGGCGTGGCCATCAATCAGGCCATCCTGCTGGTGGACGAGGCGCTGGCCCTGCGTCGCCCCCATGCCGGCGCCCCGGACCAGCCGCTCACGGCGGCCCAGGTGGTGCGGGCGGCCCGCCGCCGCAGCGGCATGATCACCGTGGTCACCGGTGCCTCGCTGGCCTCGCTGCTGCCGCTGGCCACGGGGGCCGACGGCAGCACGCTGTTCGGCGCCATCGCGCTGGCCACGGCCGGGGGGACCATCGCCGGCACGCTGGCGGCGCTGCTGGTGGTCCCCGCGCTGCTGGTGGGGCGCCGGGCACCCGCCGCATTCCGCGGCGGCGCCTCCGCGGGCAACCCCGAGCCGCTGCCCGTGTGACAAATTGCCGACAGCCCGCATGGGCTGCCGGTCCCCCCAGTGCTCCCCTCTGACTCCGTGCTCATGGTTCGCCTCGCTTGCCGGTCTCTCGTGTTGGTCCCCGCGGTCTCGATGGGGATCGCCCTTCCGCTGGGGGCCCAGGGGGTCCCCACCCGCAATTACGCCAAGGCCGAGGCGGAGTTCGGCGAGCCGTTCTCCGGGGTGTCCGGGGTGCGCGGGCTGGCCGACGGCCGCGTGGTGGTGGCCGACAGCCGCGACAAGCTGGTGCAGGTGGTGAACCGCGCGAGTGGCGCGGTGGTCAAGGTGGGGCGCGAGGGGAGCGGCCCCGGGGAGTACGGCCTTCCCACGTCGCTCTTCGGGCTGCCCGGGGACAGCAGCGTGGTGTTTGACGCGCTCAATCAGCGCTATCTGCTGGTGGG
>JBEIJM010000324.1:0-2283 GCA_040380205.1 Gemmatimonadaceae bacterium | reverse complement strand
GGGGGGGCGGGGCGGCCCCCCCCCCCCGCCCACCCCCCCCGCGGGCCCCGGGGGGGGGTGGTGGCCCCCCCGCCGCCCCCCGGGGTGGGGGCGGCCCCCCCTGCAGCCCTGCGGGAATGCGGGGTGTCCCGCTCAGCGCAGGTCGAAGCGGTCGAGCTCCATGACCTTGCCCCACGCGGCGGCGAAGTCGCGGACGAACTGCTCGCGCGCGTCGTCGGCGGCGTACACCTCGGCCAGCGCCCGCAGCTGCGAGTTCGCGCCGAACACGAGGTCCACGCGCGTGGCGGTCCACCGGATGTCGCCGGTGTCCCGGTCGCGCCCCTCGAACAGCTCGTGCGAGCCGGCCATGGGCTGCCACGCCGTGGCCATGTCCAGCAGGTGCACGAAGAAGTCGTTGGAGAGGACTTCGGGGCGCGTGGTGAAGACGCCGTGGCGGCTGCTGCCGTGGTTGGCGCCCAGCACGCGCAGCCCGCCCACCAGCACCGTCATCTCCGGGGCGGTGAGGGTGAGCAGCTGCGCCTTGTCCAGCAGCATCTCCTCGGGGGAGGTGGTGAACGCCTGCTGCTGGTAGTTGCGGAAGCCGTCGGCCACGGGCTCCAGCACGCTGAACGACGCCGCGTCGGTGTGCTCGGCGGTGGCGTCGGTGCGCCCGGGGGTGAAGGGGACGGTGACCTCGACGCCGCCGGCGCGGGCCGCGGCCTCCACGGCGGCGCAGCCGCCGAGGACGATGAGGTCGGCCAGCGAGACGCGCGTGCCGCCGGTCTGCGCGGCGTTGAAGGCGCGCTGCACGCCTTCAATGGCCTCGAGCGCCTTGGCGAGCTTGGCGGGCTGGTTGACCTCCCAGCCGTTCTGCGGGGCCAGCCGGATGCGGGCGCCGTTGGCGCCGCCGCGCTTGTCGGAGCCGCGGAAGGTGGACGCGGAGGCCCACGCCGTGGCGACCAGCTGGCTGATGGAGAGCCCGCAGCCGAGGAGCTGCTGCTTGAGCGCCGCGATGTCGGCGGCGGTGATGAGCGGGTGGTCCACCGCGGGGACGGGGTCCTGCCAGATGAGCTCCTCGGCGGGGACGAGCGCGCCGAGGTAGCGGCTGCGCGGCCCCATATCGCGGTGCGTGAGCTTGAACCAGGCGCGGGCGAAGGCGTCGGCGAACTGCTCTGGGTTGGCGTGGAAGCGCCGCGAGATCTCGAGGTAGGCCGGGTCGGTGCGGAGCCCGATGTCGGCGGTGGACATGACCGGCGGGTGGCGGCGCGACGGGTCGTGCGCGTCGGGGACCAGCGTGTGCGCGGCCTTGTCGGTGGGGACCCACACCCAGGCGCCGGCGGGGCTCTTGGTGAGCTCCCACTCGTAGCCCAGGAGCATGTCGAAGTAGCCGTTGTCCCAGCGGGTGGGATCGGGGGTCCAGGCGCCCTCGAGGCCGCTGGTGGTGGTGTCGACGCCCTTCCCGGTGCCGTGGCGGTTGATCCAGCCGAAGCCCTGCGTCTCGATGGGGGCGCCCTCGGGCTCGGGGCCCACCAGCGACGGGTCGCCGGCGCCATGCATCTTGCCGAAGGTGTGGCCACCGGCCACGAGCGCCACGGTCTCCTCGTCGTTCATGGCCATGCGCGCGAAGGTCTCGCGGATGTCGCGGGCGGAGGCCATGGGATCGGGGGTGCCGTTGGGCCCCTCGGGGTTCACGTAGATGAGCCCCATCTGCACGGCGGCCAGCGGGTTGGCGAGCTCGCGGTCGCCGCTGTAGCGCTTGTCGCCCAGCATCTCCGTCTCGGGGCCCCAGTAGATGTCCTGCTCGGGCTCCCACACGTCCTCGCGGCCGCCGCCGAAGCCGAACGTCGTGAAGCCCATGGACTCGAGGGCGACGTTGCCGGTGAGGATCATGAGGTCGGCCCAGGAGAGGGCGCGGCCGTACTTCTGCTTGATGGGCCAGAGGAGGCGGCGGGCCTTGTCCAGGTTGCCGTTGTCGGGCCAGCTGTTGAGCGGGGCGAAGCGCATGGTGCCGGAGGAGGCGCCGCCGCGGCCGTCGCCGGTGCGGTAGGTGCCGGCAGAGTGCCACGCCATGCGGATGAAGAGGCCGCCGTAGTGTCCCCAGTCGGCGGGCCACCAGGGCTGCGAGTCGGTCATGAGGGCGCGCAGGTCGGCGCGGACGGCCTCGAGGTCGAGCGCCTTGAAGGCCTCGGCGTAGTTGAAGCCGTCACCCAGCGGGTTCCCCGTCGGGGGATTCTGGTGGAGGATCCCCAGGTTGAGCTGGTTGGGCCACCAGTCGCGGTTGGAGCGCCCGCCCGCGGCGGTGGG
>JBEIJM010000323.1:0-2315 GCA_040380205.1 Gemmatimonadaceae bacterium | reverse complement strand
GCGGTGACCGCGGCGTCGGGGCCCGGCGGGCGCGCGCCCACGTCCACCGTGTGCACCGGCACGCCCCGCGCGCGCAGCGCGTCCAGCGCCTCCGGCAGCGCCGCGCCCGCGTTGTCGCCGCCGTCGGACACCACCACCACCCCCGCCAGCGGCGCCCCCTGCACCGCCTCGGGGACGTCGCGCAGCCACTGCGCCAGGTCGGTGCGCGTCCCCGCGCCGCGCAGCGCGTCCAGCGTGGGCACCGGCGTGGCGGCGGCCGCGCCGGCAAAGCGCCGCACCACGAAGCGCGCCGCCAGCCCCCGCATGAGCGCCCCGCTGTCGGCCAGCAGCCCCTGCGCCATCGCCAGCCGCGACGGGGCGCCCGGGGCCGCGGCGCGCATGCTGCGCGAGTCGTCCACCACCACGGCCAGCACGTTGCGCTGCGGCACCGCCGCGGCCACCACCACCGCCGGCCGCAGCAGCAGCGCCAGCAGCAGCAGCAGCGCGGCGGTGCGCAGCAGCGCCAGCAGCGCCCGCGTGCGCGGCGGCACCGCGGTCACGCGCGCGTACGACCATGCCACCACCGCCGCGCCCGCCACGGCCAGCCCCGCCAGCAGCGCCGCCGGCACCACCGGCGCCACCGTGAGCGTCCCTTCCGCGAACACGCGCGGCGGGAGCTTCACCAGCCACTGCAGCAGCGCGTCCAGCGATGGGGGCACGGGGGCGGCGGGAGGGGGACGACGGCGGGTGGCGGGCTGCGCGAGCTCCCCGGCCACGCAGGAGGATACCTCCGGTGACGCGGCGACGGGCGGTTCCGTTGATGGCGGGGCACGGCGTCCGCCGCGACCGGGTGGCACGGCGGGTGCGCCTGCGTGGCGGCGTCTTAACGGCGGCGCGCAGGCGGCGTCCACCGGAACAGAAGCGCCGGCCACGTGGCCATCCGGGCGACCGCGGCGCCTCCCGTGTCACGACCCTGCACCACGGCGTGATGCGGCCGACTCCCCGTCGGCCGTCACGCCCCACCCGAGGAACCAATCCATGCGAGCACTCCCGATGTTCCTGACTCTGGCGGCGTCGGCCGCGCTGGGGATGAGCACCACCGCTGAGGCGCAGGCTGGCGCGGGGCGCGGGCGCGGCGGCCCGCCGCGTGCTGGCGTGCAGCCTGGCGCACAGGCGGGGGCCCCCGCCCAGGCGCGGGCGCAGCGCCCGCGTGTGACCGGGTGGGGGCCGGCGGCCCTGTTCCTGCGCCAGCGTGAGCGGTTGCAGCTCACCGACGAGCAGGTGCGGCGGCTGGAGGCGCTGGCCAACGCCCCGCGTCCCCGCGGGAACGCTTCTGACCTGATGCGCGCCCGCGCCGACCTCATGGACGCCATGCAGGGGGACGGCAACCTGGCGGCGGCCAAGACGGCCATGGACCGCATGGCGTCGCTGCGCACGGCGCAGGCGCTGGATGGCATGAAGCGGCTGCAGGAGGCGCGCGCCGTGCTCACGCCGGCGCAGCGAGCGCAGGTGACGCAGGCGCGGCGCGGGCTCCGCGGGGAGCGGATGCAGCGCGGGCGTGCCGGCCGCGGGGGTGGGGGGCGCGGGATGGGTCCCGGCGTGCGACGTGGCATGGGCCCCGGCATGGGGCGCGGGGTGATGGCCCCCGGCATGGGCCAGGGTCCTCGGCGCGGCATGGGCCCCGGTATGGGCCCGGGCATGGGCGGCCCTGTCCCCGGTCAGTTCCCCATGCTGGACCGGCTCCGCGAGCGGCGCGGGATGCCGCCCCTGGCGCCGCTGCCCCCCGAGGCCCCGGCGGCCCCGCAGCCCTCGACTACGCTGCCGCCCGCCACGCCCTGATTGCCGCCGCGATCCGCGGCGAATACCACGCCGTCAGCGAGGCGTACACCGCGCTTTCCACCCGGAGCGCCGTGTGCGCCTCGTGTGGCGTCAGCGTTCCCGCGTCCAGCGTGGCACGCGTCACCCGCTCCACGAAGGGGAGCCCCGGGTGCGGCAGGGCGGAGGCGGTGGCCCCGTCCAGCAGCGTCGTCACCTCCGCCAGTGACAGCGTGCCGCCGGCGCCCTCGCACGACAGGGCCACATTGGCTCCCGCGCCGTCCACCAGCCGGTACCGATAGGGGCGCCCCGCGCGCGTGCGCCGCGCCCGCAGGCTGAACACGTCGGGGACCATGGCGTCCACCACCACGCGCGCGATTTCCACGTCCCCGGCGAGGAACTCGGGGAGCGCCACCTCCCCGTGGGCGGGGGCCAGCACGGGGGGCATCCACTGCGGCGCCCAGTACGAACGGGGGCGCGGCGGGGCGGCCACGGGGGGCACGGCGGCAAGCGGGGACATC
>JBEIJM010000322.1:0-2331 GCA_040380205.1 Gemmatimonadaceae bacterium | reverse complement strand
GGGCGAGATCATGGCGATGGACAAGGAGGCGGCGGTGGAGCGCATGGGTGAGCGGACAGACCTGGCGGGCCTCGTCGCCGTCGCATTTCACGAGCCCGCCAGCTTGCAAAAGGCGGAATTCCGCTACCTCAAGGCGGCGGGCAGGCTTACGCGGATGCTGGACGCGCAGCGGTCGCGGCTGTCGGCCATGGTCGAGCAGCACGCGCGGCTGGTTCCGGTGGAGGCGTAAATGGCCGAGATATTTGGCCTCTCCATCGCACTAAAGGAGACCGGCGGCAAGGTCGTCAAGGCGTCCGTGGACGCGCTGCGCGTGGTGTTGGCGGATGCGGCAAGGGAAGCCAAGAAAACCGACCAAGCGGTGTCGGGGCTGTCCGACCAGTTCCGCACGCTGGCCGCGTCCGTGGCGTCCGTGGCGGGCGCTGGCGCGACCCTGCGGGCCGTTGATGCGTTTCAGACGATGAACAATCAGATCCGACTGGCGACCTCCAGCACCGAGGAGCTGATTGCCGCGCAAGCCGATGTGGTGCGGATCGCGCAGCAGACATTCCAGCCGGTCGAGTCGGTGTCCGAGCTGTACGGCAAGGCGGCGCGATCCGCCGCCGCCCTGGGGCTTTCGCAGGCGCAGGTCGCCAAGCTGACGCAGACGGTCAGCCAGGCGCTGCTAATCAACGGCACCGAAGCCGGGGCGGCGGCAGGCGCCCTCCAGCAGTTTGGCCAGGCGCTGGCCAACGGCAAGGTGCAAGCCGAGGAGTTTAACTCGATCCTCGACGGCATGGCGCCGCTCATTCAAGGCATCGAAAAGGACATGGGGCTGATTCCCGGCAGCCTCAAGCGGATGGTGGTGGAGGGCAAGGTCTCGTCGCAGCAATTCGCGCAAATGATCTTGCAAAACAAGACCGTGGCCGAAACCTTCGCCAATTTTATCCCGACCATTTCGCAAAACATGGTCGGCCTTCGCAACCAGTTCGTGTTGCTGACCGGGCGCGTGGGCGAAACCACGGGCGCCACGCAGGCGCTCGCCGACACGATCGGCTGGCTGACGCGCAATCTGCCCACCGTGATTTCCCTGCTTGGCACCGCTGCGGGTGCGTTTGTCGCCTACCGCGTGGCGCTGATTGGCGCGGCGGCGGCGGGCGCGGCGCTGACGGCGGCTGGGAACATCATGGCCTTTTTCCAGCTCGCCAAGACGGTGCGGGATCTGGCCAGCGCGGCCATCCTTTTGCAAATGGCCACGGGCGGATGGGTCAACATCATTGCGGGCATCGCGGCGCTTTCCGGCGCGTACATCGCTTTTGACCAGATCAGCAAGAAGCTGACAGAATCCACGGCGGGGCTCAACGCCGAGCTGGACAAAAGCCAGGATGCCGAAAAGTTTGCGGCCCGCACAGACTATTGGCGCGCACGGCTCGGCCAGGCTGGCAACGTGGTGCTGGACACCACCAAGAAGGTGGCCAGCTACATGGACCAGCTTATCGAGCTGGCCGGTCTGGTGCCGATCACGACGGCAGATCACGCCAAGCTGACCGGTGAGGTGGCGCGGCTTCGGACGGCCATGGAAGTCGGCAACTTGCCGATGGCGCGGCGGCTGGAGCTTGCCAAGCAGCTCAGTAAAGCCGAGAGCGCGCTTGAGGGCGCCACCGTGCGGCGCTCCCTGGCCGAGGCGCAGGCCGCGATGGCGGCAGGTGCTGTCGGTGCCATCGGGCGCGCTGTGTCGGCTGGGCCTTCGCTTGCAATCGATCCCTCGGGCATCCGCGCCAGCGCGCAGCAGATCGGCGCGCTGATCGACACGGAGTTTCGCGACAACGTGCTGGCCACCGCGCAAAAGCTGGGGGACCAGCTTCGCGACACGCTCGGCGCCAGCGTGGCGTCGGCGTTTGAGGTGCTGGCCACGCGCGGCGCCACGATAGGCGACGCCTTCGGCGCCCTCGGCGCGTCCATGCTGCGCGGGCTCGGGGACATGACCGTGGCGTTCGGCATTTCGGTCATGAAGATTGGCAAGCTGATGACGTCCGCCGTCAACGCGCTCTCAAGCCTCAACGGCCCCGCCGCCGTAGCTGCCGGTCTGGCCATCGTGGCTGTCGGCGGCCTTATGCGTGGCGCGGCAAGCCGTGCGTTCGGCGGTGTTGGCGGCGGCAGCGCCCCCATCGTGGCCGGTGGCGGCCTTGGCGGCATGGCTGGACCCACCACCCTGCCTGGCCTTTCCTTCGGCCCCACGATGGCATCCAGCGCGGCCAGCGTGCCCGCAGCGGCCCCCGTCAGCGTTACCATCATTGGACCCAACGATCCGCAGGCGCAGCGCCAGATGCAGGAGCTGATCCGCAACGCGCAGCG
>JBEIJM010000321.1:0-2332 GCA_040380205.1 Gemmatimonadaceae bacterium | reverse complement strand
TCCGCCATGGCGGCCGCATCCAACGGCATGGGGTAGAGCGTGCCCAGCCCGGTGCCCGCGCGCACCGCGTCGCCGGGCTCCAGCGGCGCCGGCACCCACCGCCCGCCGACCGGCGCGCTCACCACCACGGCATCGCGCACGCGGGTGATTCCCTGTTCGGCCACGGTCACCTCCAGTGGCCCTTCGGTGACCGTGACCACCTCGGGCGGGACGGGACGTCGCATCCACCAGAGGAGCAGCCCGGCGGCCACCGCCGTGGCCACCAGGCCAAGGCGGAGCCGCCAGCGGGGCGGGGATGCGAGGGCAGCGGATGGCGCGGTCATGAGGCGGGGTGAAGGGACGGAACTCGAACGGGTGCAGTACCAACTCCACCGGCAATTCCAGCTTCCACCTGGGGCGTCGCTCCCCCCTACTCCCTCGTCTTGAGCGCCTCGGCCGGCGCCATCCGGTCGAGCCGTCGCCGCACCAGCCATGCCGACGTCACCCCTGACAGCAGCAGCATCCCCACGGCGCCCCCCACCGTGCGCGCGCGCAGCGCCAGCGGCAGGCGGAACAGCTCCGACTCCAGCCCGGCGATCATCAGCCGGCACAGCGCCACCCCCACCAGCACCCCGCAGGGGATGGCCACCAGCCCCAGCAGCGCCTGCTCGCCGAAGAGCAACCGCGCCACCTCCCGCTGCGTGAACCCCAGTACGCGCAGGCTGGCCAGCTCACGTCCGCGCTCGGCCAGCGCGATGCGCGTGGTGTCGTACACCACCCCCACCGCCAGCACCGTGGCAAAGGCCAGCAGCGTCACCAGCGTGACGGAGAACGTCCGCGCGATCACGTCGTCAAAGGCGCGCAGGTACGCCGCGCGCGCGCTCACCGAGGCCACGACGGCGGTGCGCGTGAGGGAGCGGTACAGCGCGTCCAGCCGTGCCGGGTCAACCGCCAGCACCGCGCCGTCCATGGCGGCGCCCTGGCGCAGCCGCCGCGCCACCGCCTCCTGCGGCAGGTAAGCGTTGGTTCCCACCAGATCGTCCAGCAGCGCCCCCACCCGCAGGGGCACCACCGGACGGTCGCCGCGCAGGACCTCCACCTGCACCAGCGCGCCCGGCCTCACGCCCAGCAGCTCCGCCAGCGAACGGGAGAGGAGCAGCCCCCCGGCCGGGAGCGGTACGACGCGGCCGTCGGCGTCCACCACGCGCCGCAGCCGTGCGCCCTCCTGCACCGCCACCACCACCGCCGACCGGCGTCGCGCCCCGGCCACCAGCCGCACGGGGACCGTGACCACCGGCTCCACCCGCCACACCCCCGGCAGCCGCGCCAGCGCGCGCGCTACCTCGGGGCCCAGTGGCTGGGCAAAGCCCACCGCCAGCGCCTCGCGCTGCGCCTCCTCGAACTGCACGCGCCGCAACACCGCGATGGCATCAAACGAGAAGCCCCCCACGATCACCACGGCCACCGCCATGGCCATCCCCAGCACCGCCAGCGCCGCGCGCGCGGGGCGGCGCAGGATGGAGCGCACGGTCATGCGCCCCACAGGCGAGAGCCACCGCTCCAGCCGCCACCGCTCGAGAAACCCCGCGCGGTAGCGCACCGGCGGCTCGGGGCGCATGGCCTCGGCAGGGGGAAGCCGCCACACGCGCCGCACGCTCCCCAACGCGCCGCTGAGCGCCACCGCCACGCTCCCCGCCAGCGCCACCAGCACCACGCCGGCATCCCACCGAAACGGTGCGTCGGGGATGCGGTAGTACGCCGCGTACAGCTGCGCCAGGCGCCCCGCCAGCCACACCCCCACCCCGCTCCCCAGCAGCGCGCCTCCCAGCACGGGTGCCAGCGCCAGCAGCGCGTAGTGGCGCGCCAGCATGAGGGGCCCCATGCCGAACGCCTTGAGCATCCCCACCTGCTCGCGCTGCGTCCCCACCAGGCGCCCCATCACGAGGTGGACCAGAAACCCCGCCACCCCCAGGAAGATGGCCGGGACCACCGCGGCAAAGGTGCGCGCCTGCCGGATCTCGTCGGAGAGGAAGCGGTGCGAGGGATGCTCGTCACGGGCGATGGCCCCCGTGCCCCCGTAGGCAGCCAGTCGCACGTCCAGCGCGTGCAGCACCGGGCGCGCCGCGACCCCCGGCACCAGCGCCACCGCCACCTCGTTCCACGCCCCCGTAAGCCCAAACGCCGCCGCCGCCGGGGCCTCGGCCATCCACAGCACGCCAAAGCGCCGCGCGTCGGGGAACAGCTCGCCGGGGCGCATCTCCAGCACATGCTCCGGCGACAGCACCACCCCCGTCACGCGCAGCTGCCGCCACCGTCCCTGCAGCAGCACACCCAGCGTCATCCCCGGACGCAG
>JBEIJM010000320.1:0-2341 GCA_040380205.1 Gemmatimonadaceae bacterium | reverse complement strand
GGGTAGATGTTGAACCCCCCCGAGATGATGAGGTCGCTGCGCCGCCCCTCCAGCGTGAGGTAGCCGTCGGCGGCCTGCACCCCCACGTCGCCGGTGCGGAACCAGCCGTCCGCGAAGGCGGCCGCCGTGGCGTCGGGGCGCCGCCAATAGCCGTCGCACACGTGCGGCCCGCGCACCCACAGCTCGCCGCTGGTCCCCGCCGGCACCGGCTGGCCGGCATCATCGCGAATGGACACCGTGGTCATCGGCAGCGGCACCCCCACGGTTCCGGCGCGCCGCTCCCCCACCAGCGGGTTGCTGGCAATCATGAGCGTCTCGGTCATGCCGTAGCGCTCCAAAATCACCTGCCCGTAGCGCGCGCGGAACGCCTCCAGCACGGCCGCCGGCAGCGGCGCCGAGCCGCTCACGCACAGCCGCAGCGCCCCGCCCAGCGCGCCCGCCTCCGCCTCGTCCAGCTCCAGGAGCCGCACGTACATGGTGGGCACGCCGAAGAACAGCGTGGGGCGGTAGTCGCGGAACCACCCGGCCGCCTGCTCGTGCGCGAAGCGCGTGACCAGCCGCAGGTGGCAGCCGCTGGCCAGCCATACGTGCACGCCGTTCCCCAGCCCGTGCACGTGGAACAGCGGCAGCGCCGCCAGGTAGCGGTCGGCCTCGGTGATCCCCCACGCGGTCACCAGCGCCAGCGCGTTGGCGGCGAAGTTGCCGTGCGTGAGCACCGCCCCCTTGGAGGCGCCGGTGGTTCCCGAGGTGTACACCAGCGCCATCGGTGACGACGCCGTGGGCGCGTCGGCGGGGTCCACCGCGGGGCGCGTGGCCGGGTGCGCCTCCGCCTCGGCCAGCAGCGCGTCCACCAGCCACACCGCGGTCCCCTCGGGGAGGTGCGCCGCGTCGGCGGGCGTGGTCACCACCGCCACGGGCTCGGCGTCGGCCACCACATGCCGCACCTCGCGCCCCTTGTACAGCACGTTGATGGGGACCACCACCACCCCCAGCCGGGCGCACGCCACCCACAGCAGGAGAATGGCCGGGGAGTTGGGCAGCTGGAACGCCAGCCGCTCGCCCGCGCGCACGCCGCGCGCGCGCAGCAGCTGCGCCATCTGGTTGCTGCGCCGCTCCAGGTCGCCGAAGCTCCAGTGCACGGCGCGCCCGTCGGCATCGCCAAAGGTCAGCGCCGGGCGCTCCGCGCGCCCCCGCAGCGACAGGTCGAACAGCGCACTCAGGGCCATGGGGGGGCAATCTACCCCCGCAACGCCCTCGGGGGACTAGTGCAGCACCTCCTGCAGGATGCGCAGCGCGGCGTCGTATCGGGGGAGCAGCGGCGTGCGGCGGGGCTCCTGCCGGCGCGAGACGCTCCCCGCCAGCCCGCGCAGCACCCCGTCGGGGAACCCCTCCGCGCGCAGCTCGGCCTCGCTCACCCCCGTGAGCGCCACCAGCTCCTCCAGCATCGCCGCCAGCCGCTGCCGCGCCTCCCACTCGCTCCCCGGCGGCGTGGGGTCGGGGAGGGGCACGTGGCCGTCGCCATCCATGGCGGCCACGCGGGCCAGCGTCAGCAGCGCGGCGGCGTGCGCCAGCGAGCCGGCCAGCGGGCCGAAGTGCGGGCGCAGCGAGGGGGGCATGGGCAGGGCTCCGGGCAGGGTGGGGGGAACGGGAGGTGACGGTCGCCCCCGGACGGGTGCATCTTCGATGCCACGCGCCGCGCCGAGCTCCCCGCAGCCGCCACGTCGGCCGTCGACGCCCCCCCGTCACCGCCCCCGATGACCACGCTGTTCCTTGTCGTCTTCCTGGACCTCATCGGGTTCGGGATGATCATCCCGGTGTTCCCCTTCTACGCCGAGCAGGTGGGGGTGAGCCCCGCCTCGGTGATCTTCTTCCTCGGGCTGTACTCGCTGGGGCAGCTGCTGGGAGCGCCGGTGTGGGGGGCCGTCTCCGACCGTGTGGGGCGACGCCCCATCCTGCTGGCCACGCTGCTGGCCAACGCCGCCGCCTCGGTGCTGCTGGCCACCAGCACCACGGGGACCATGCTGGCCATCTCGCGGTTCGTGGCCGGCGTGGCGGCCGGCAACATCTCCACGGCGTACGCCTACATGACCGACATCACCACCGAGCAGACGCGCCCCAAGGCGCTGGGGCTGCTGGGGGCGGCGTTCGGGATGGGGTTCGTGATGGGACCGGCCTTCGGCGGCCTGCTGGCGGGGAGCGGGGCCGGCGAGGCGGGGGCGGGGCTGGCGCTGGTGGCGTACGGCTCGGCGGTGATGTCGGTGGTGGCGTTCGTGCTCACGCTGGTGCGCCTCCCCGAGTCGCTCCCCCCCGAGCAGCGCGCCACCCGCCGCACCGCGCGCGC
>JBEIJM010000319.1:0-2364 GCA_040380205.1 Gemmatimonadaceae bacterium | reverse complement strand
GCCGCGCCGCGCCGCACGGCACCCGCCGTGGCGTCTGCCGCGCCGCCGCCCCCGCCTCCCTCGCCGCCGGCCGCGCCCGCGGGGGCAGCGCGCCCCGCCCGCCCCGACTCCTCGATCGTGCAGGTCTACCGCCGGGCCACCCTCACGCAGCTCAAGGTGCACACCGTGCCCCGCCCGGACTCCACGCCCCGCCCCTGACGTCATGCCCTCTGCTTCCCTTCGTGCGCCCGGCCGCTCCCGGCGGTCGACTGCGCTCCTGATGGCGCTTCTGACGGCGCTCCTGGCACCGCCCCTCGTGGCGCCCGCGCGTCTGGCCGCCCAGGGGCCCGCGGCGCCCCCGCCCAGCGACATCCTCCCGGTGCAGCTGGTGGCCGGGCGCGCCCTGCCGCTCGCCGGCTTCGCCGTGGCCAAGGTGACCGTGGCCAACCCCGACATCGCCGACGTGGTGGTGGTGGGCGAGGGGGACGTGGTCATCACCGCCAACGCGCCGGGCGAGACCGACATCATCCTCTGGGGGAGCGCCCCCGGGGCGCGGCGGCACTACCGCGTCACCGTGCGCTCCGCCGCCGACCGGCGGCAGGTGGTCCTGGCCGTGAAGTTCGCCGAGGTGCGCCGCGAGACGCTGCGCCAGCTGGGCACCTCCCTCCTCTATCGCGCCACCAACGGGAACACCCGCGTGGGCACCGGCGCCTTCCGCACCGACCAGCCCTTCAGCGAGCCGGGGCAGGTCACGCTCCCGGGCGAGTCCCGCTTCCTCACCGTCCTCACCAGCTTCAACACGCGCGACCTGCTGGCGCTGCTGGACGCGGAGGAGCAGCGCGGCAACGCCCGCTACCTCGCCGAGCCCACGCTCATGGCCGCCAACCTCGAGGAGGCCAGCTTCCTGGCGGGGGGCGAGGTCCCCATCCCGCTGGTGCAGGGGGGGGTGGCCGGCCAGCAGGCCTTCGTCACCATCCAGTTCCGCGAGTTCGGCGTGCGCCTGGCCTTCCGCGGCGAGGTGCTCAGCGACTCGCTGCTCAAGCTCAAGGTGCGCCCCGAGGTGTCGTCGCTGGACTACACCAACGCCGTCACCATCCAGGGGTTCCGCATCCCCGCGCTGCGCACGCGCCGCGTGGAGTCCACGGTGGACGTGCTCACCAACCGGTCGCTGGTGATCTCGGGGCTGTTCAACGAGGAGCGCGAGATGGTGCGCACGGGGCTCCCCTACCTCGGGGCCATCCCCGTGCTGGGGGCGCTCTTCTCGAGCAAGCGCTGGCAGCGCAACGAGAGCGAGCTGGTGGTGGTGGTGTCGCCGGTGCTGGTGGACGCGGGAGCGCCGCGCCCCGCCGACCTGCTTCGGTTCGCCCCCGACACGACGCTCCCCGCGCGCCCGGCGCTGGAGCGCCGGTTCCCCCCCGACACGCTGCGGCGCTGACGGCCATGCCGACGACGACCGAGGCGACGCGGGAGGCCGCGCGCGAGGGGCCGGCGGCCACGGCGCCGGCCGCCGTGCCCGACGGCGTGCTGGCGGCGCTGCGCCGCGACATCCCCCCGGCACTGGCCGCCACCCTGACGGAGGCGCAGCTGGCGCAGGCGGTGCGGCTGGTCCTGCAGGAGGGCGCCCCGCCGGCGGGCAGTGCGTGGCGGTGTACGCCGCCAAGGGCGGGGTGGGGAGCTCCACGGTGGCGCTCGCGCTGGCGTGGGCGCTGGCCCATGCGGACGGCACGCGGGCCCCCGACGGGGCAGAGGGCCCGGCGGTGGCGCTGGCCGACTTCACCACCGTGGGGGCCGGCCTGCGCGGCGTGCTGGAGGTGGCGCCCCCGTACGACCTGGGTGACGTGGCCGCGCGCGCCGACCGCGTCGACGGCGCCTACCTGCAGTCGGTGCTGCACCCGCACCCCGACGGCGTCGCCCTGCTCGCCTCGGCGGCCGCCCCGGCCGAGGCGCCACCCCTGGGCGCCGCCGCCGCCGCGCGCGTCCTGCGGCTGCTGTGCGAGACGCACGCGCACGTGGTGGTGGACACCGACCACCACCTGGCCGACGCCACGCTGGCGGCGCTGGACGCCGCCGACCGCATCGTGCTGGTCACGCAGCTGGACGTCCCCGCGCTGCGTGGCACGCAGCAGGCGCTGGCCCTCTTCGCCCGCCTGGGCTACCCCGACGGCAAGGTGCTGCTGGTGGCCAACCGCGTCGGCAGCCGCGCGCGCGTCACCCCGGCCGACGCGGAGCGCGCGCTGGGGCGCCGCCTCGACGCGCTCCTCCCCAACGACTGGGAGCACTGCGCCGCGGCGCTCGCCACCGGACAGTTCCTGCAGCGCGGCGGCCGCCATCACCCGCTGGCCGCGGCGCTGGCGCAGCTGGCCGCCGCGGTGGCGCACCGGGAGG
>JBEIJM010000318.1:0-2398 GCA_040380205.1 Gemmatimonadaceae bacterium | reverse complement strand
CCCCTGCCGCCGGCTCCTCGGTGTGGCGCAGCTCCACCTCCAGCCCGTCGCGCGCCACGCGCGTGCGGGGGAACACGGCACGCGCCTCCGCCTCCAGCTCCTGCGCGTTGTACGAGTAGCGCGCCGAGATGTGGGTGAGCAGCAGCCGCCGCGCGCCAGCGCGCGCCGCCACCAGCGCCGCCTCGCGCGCCGTGCTGTGCCCCGTCTCGCGGGCGCGTTGCGCTTCGTCCTCGGAGAAGGTGGCCTCGTGCACCAGCAGGTCGGCGTCGGCGGCCATGGCCACCGTGGCGTCGCAGGGGCGCGTGTCCCCCGTGACCACCACCCGGCGCCCGCGCCGCGTCTCCCCCACCAGCTGCGCCCCGTCGATCACGCGCCCGTCGTCCAGCGTGACCGCCAGCCCGCGGTGCAGCTTCCCCCACAGCGGCCCCTCGGGGATCCCCAGCGCGCGCGCCAGGTCGGGGTTGAAGCGCCCGCGGCGCTCCTCCTCGACAAGCGCCCACCCCACCGCCCCGGTCCCCCCGTGCTCCACCGGGAAGCACTCCATGCGGTACTCGTCGCGGCGCACCGCCTCCCCCGGGGCCACCTCGGTGAGCGTCACCTTGAACGGGGTCCGCTCGCCGCCCAGGGTGATGCACGCCTGCAGCAGCCGCGCGGAGCCGGTGGGGGCCCAGAGGCGCAGCGGTTCCACCCGTCCCTGCAGCGCCAGCGTCCGGAGCAGCCCGGTGAGCCCCAGGATGTGGTCCGCGTGCGTGTGGGTGAAGAAGATGTCCTCGAGGGCGAAGGAGATCCCGTAGCGCATCATCTGGCGCTGGGTCCCCTCGCCGCAGTCCACCAGGAGCGTCTCCCCTTCGCGCTGGATGGCCAGGGCGCTGACCCCCCGTTCCACGGTGGGGCGGGAGGCGGCGGTGCCGAGGAAACGGAGGAGGAGCGTCATGGCGGCGCAATATACCGGAGGAGCCCTCGGGGGCGGAGGCGAGCCCCGCGCGGGCGACGGCGGCGGCGGCCGGTGCCGCTGGCAAGCCCCTTGCAGAACGGATCGGGTGCAGTCGACGTATCATTCACGCGTGTTCGGTGCCCCGGCGGGATTCCCCCTGACCGGACAGCGGGCCCGCCATCACGACACAGCCGGAACGCCGGGGGGCAGATGACCGGAAAGAGCCGACGCGGCTTCGCGTCCATGGATCCCGCGCGCCAGCGCGAGATCGCCAGCAAGGGTGGCCGAGCCGCCCACGAAAAGGGGACGGCCCACGAGTGGTCGTCCGACGAGGCGCGCGCCGCGGGGCGCAAGGGGGGGGTGGTGGTCAGCAAGGACCGCGCCCACATGGCCGCCATCGGCCGCGAAGGGGGAGAATCGCGCAGCGCGGCCGCCCGCGCCGCGCGGGCGGCACGTCAGGCGGAGCAGGCGGCGGCACGTGCCACCAGCAGGACCACCGAGCGGGTGCTGGAGCGCGAGGTGCCCATCACCGTGTCCCGCGAAAGCGCCATCCTGGCCGATGGCCGGCCGTCGCGTGCGGCGTCCGAGCCGCGCACGCCGACCGTCCCGTCGTCACTCCCCGCCGATCGGGGGAAAGCCGGCGGGAGCGAAGCGCGCCACTAGCGTCTCCAGGCGGGCGGGATCGATGTTCCGCCCGCTGACGAGCGCCACCACGGGCCCGGGGGGCGCCGCCACGAGGCCGTGGCGGAGGGCGGCCACGGTCACCGCCCCTGCCCCTTCCACCGTCAGCCCGGTGGCGCGGTGCAGCCAGGCGATCGTCTCCCCCAGCTGCTCCTCGGTCACCAGCGCCATCCGGTCGGCGCACACCTGCCCGATGTGCAGGGCGTCCTCGTCAATCTGGCCGGAGAGCCCGTCGGCCAGCGTGGGGGTCACGGGCACCTCCACCACGCGGCCGGCCGCCAGGCTCTTCGTCATGGCGGCGGTCTCCACGCTCTGCGCCCCGATGATGCGCACCGCCGGGGCCAGTGCGCGCAGCACCGCGCCCATGCCGCCCAGCAGCCCGCCGCCGCCGGTGCAGATCACCACCGACCCCATCGTCGGCAGCTGTGCCAGCAGCTCCAGCGCCACCGTCCCCTGGCCGGCCAACAATGGCAGCCCAAGGCACGGGTTGATGAAGCGGATCCCCTCGCGGGCGGCGTGCGCCTTGGCCACCACCATCGCCACGTCGTAGTCGGCCGCCTCGTCGTTCACCGTGGCGCCCAGCGCACGAATGCCGGCCTTCTTGACCTCCGGCGCCGTGACGGGCACGTACACCGTGGCCGGGATCCCCAGCGTGCGCGCGGCATACGCCACCCCCAGCCCATGGTTGCCGGCGCTGGAGCACACCACGCCGCGCGCCTGCTCCTCCGGTGGCAGCGTGGCCAGCGCGTTGAACGCCCCGCGCACCTTGAAACTCCCCGTGGG
>JBEIJM010000317.1:0-2398 GCA_040380205.1 Gemmatimonadaceae bacterium | reverse complement strand
GAGGTGGCTGTAGGCGAAGTCCTCGCTCATGGCGTACCCCTCGAGCAGGTTGAGCCCGAGGCGGCGGTACCAGGTGATGAGCTCGGCGGGGATGGGCGCCGAGCCGGAGCCGGCCAGGCGCACCTGATCCAGCCCGAGGCCGGTGAGCACCTTCTTCGCCACGATCTTCCCGAGCAGCGGGATCCCCAGCAGCCGGTCGAGCTTCTTCGCGGGCATCTTGGCGAAGACGCCCTGCTGGAACTTGAGCCAGAGGCGCGGCACGGAAATGAACACCGTGGGACGCGCGCGCTGGATGTCGGCGACGAAGGTGTCCAGCGCCTCCGCGAAGTACACATGGCACCCGGCCACGAAGGAGGTGCACTCGATGTACGCCCGCTCGAAGACGTGGGCCAGCGGGAGGTACGACAGCGCGCGGTCCTGTGCGCTGAAGCCGATGCCGCGCACGATCCCCTCGGCGGCGGCGGTGATGTGGCCGAAGTCGTGCATCACCCCCTTGGGGGTGCCGGTGGAGCCGCTGGTGTACAGGAGGAGCGCGAGGTCGTCTGCGGCGCGCGCGGGGCGCCCCTCGAGGGGGGCGGTGGCCGCGATGATCTCGTCCCAGCGGGCCCCGGGGGTGTCGGGGGCCAGCGGGAAGGTGAGGCGCGGGAGCGCGTCGGGGACCCCGGGCAGCTGTCGCTCCCACCCCGGATCGAGCTTGCCGATGAACACCGCCTTGGCCTCGCTGTGCTCGAGGATGTAGGCGATGGTGTCGGCCTTCTCGGTGGGGAAGATGGCCACCGTGGTGAAGCCGCCCATCCAGATCGCCAGTTCGGCGATGAAGAAGTGGGCGCAGTTCTTGGAGAGCATGGCCACGCGGTCGCCGCGCTGCAGCCCGAGCCCCTGCAGGTGGGCGGCCATGCGCCGCGCCTGGTCCATCACCTGCCGCCAGGTGTAGTCCACCGTGCGTCCGCCGCCGACCGGCTGGGTCAGGTACACCTGGTCGGCCAGGGCGGTTTCCTTCTGGTAGACGTGGTCGAGGATCAGCATGGGGCTGGTCACGGGATCGCCTCGGAGGGGGTGGGGCGCGCGGCACCGGGCGGACGGCATCGCCCGGGGGTGGCGCTGGCGGCCGACGCGGCGGGAGGGAGAGCCGGTCGGGGTGGCCGGAACATACGGGGTGGTCCGCTGCCGCACGAGGTCCCCCCCCCGCGGCGCGCGCAGGGGTTGGTGCGAGGCTGCATCTTGAGCGGGTGGCTGCCGGGATCGCCCGTAGGCGGGCGGGGCCCGGTGCGCGAACCCGTTCCCCCTGCACGCCTCGTGTGATGCCCATGCCCCGTCTCGTCGCCCTGCCCCTGCTGGTGCCCACCCTGCTCCCGGCCCTGCTGGCCGCGCAGGGGGGCGCCCGCCCCGCATCCGCTCCCGTGCCCGCGGCCCCCGTCGCGGCCTCGCCGCGCGCGCCCGGCGAGGCGCTCAAGCCTGCCAGCCCCGTGGTCACGCGGGGGAGCGTGCGCCTCGCCAGCGGCGCCCTGCTGGGGTACACCGCCACCACCGGCGAGCTGCCGATCCGCAACCCGCAGACCGACTCCACCGAGGGGCACATCTTCTACGTGTACTACCAGCGGGAGGGGGCCGCCGACCCGGCCACGCGCCCGCTGACGATCGTGTTCAACGGCGGTCCGGGCTCCAGCACCGTGTGGCTGCACATGGGCGCCTACGGCCCCAAGCGGGTGAAGCGGCTGGACGACGGCGCAGCGGGGCCGCCGCCGTACACCTACGAGGACAACCCGCACACGCTCCTCGACCAGACGGACCTGGTGTTCCTCGACCCCGTGGGCACCGGCTACTCGCGGCCGTCGAAGGCGTCGGACGGCCCCAAGTTCTGGGGGCTGGACGAGGACGTGCGCGCCACCGGGGAGTTCATCCGCCTGTTCCTCACGCGCTACGGGCGCTGGGGGAGCCCCAAGTTCGTGAGCGGCGAGTCGTACGGCACCACGCGCGCCGCGCACCTGAGCGGGTGGCTGGTGGACAACGGCATCGCGCTCAACGGCGTGGCGCTCATCTCCAGCGTGCTCAACTTCGAGCTGTCGCGCACCGACCGCGGCAACGACATCGCCTACGCGGGGTACTTCCCGTCGCACGCCTTCACCGGCTGGTTCCACCAGCGGCTGGCCCCCGAGCTGCAGGCGATGACCGCGGCGCAGTTCCGGGCGGCGGTGGACCGTTTCACCGCCGACGAGTACGTGCCGTGGCTGATGAAGGGGGAGGGGGCGCTCACCGTGGCGGAGCGCGACGCGATGCACGCGAAGCTGGCGCGGTGGACCGGGCTGTCCAAGGAGTTCCTGGCCGCCAACGACGGGCGGATCCCGCTGGCGCGCGCGCAGGTGGCGCTGCTGGCCGGCGAGCGGAAGGTGCACGGCCG
>JBEIJM010000316.1:0-2433 GCA_040380205.1 Gemmatimonadaceae bacterium | reverse complement strand
GCCGCCGGGGCGGGCGCGCCCGGGGGGCGGCATCATCCCCGTGCGGAGCTTGCCGATCATCTTCTCGGCGATGTCGGGGGCGTCGGTGCCCACCGTGGCCAGGTCGATCCCCTGCAGCGAGAGGTTCCCCTGCTTGCGCTGGTCGCTGTGGCAGCCGGCGCAGCTGCGCTGGACGACCGCGTTGAGGGCGGGGAGCGCAGCGGGCGCCGTGGCGGTGCGCGCGGTGGCGGCGGGGGCCGTGGCGGCGGGGCGCGTCAGCACCGGATGCACGGCCGCGCCCCTCGTGGCGGAGGGGCGAGGCGGCGGAGTGTGGGAGCCGGCGGCCCCCAGCAGGAGCGCCGGCGCGCCGAGGGCGACGAGCAGGGGGATCTTCATGGCGGAGAAGCTGCGGGTGGCGCGGGAGGCTGGCAAGGAAACGCGCCGCGCCGCCGCAGCGTTCGACTCTGGCGGCCCGGAGGGTGCTCAGGCGCCCGCGCGGGCCACGGCGGCGGGGGCCACGCGGGTGAGGCGCGCCATGGCCCCCAGCGCCCCGGGGAGGGCGCCGAAGCCGGCCACCAGCGCCAGCGGTCCCCAGCGGGTGCGGGCGACGCGTTGCACGGCCATGGCCAGCCGCACCTGGCGGGCCACGTCCCGCTTCAGCGTGTGCTGGAAGCGGGCGGCGTCGGCGCCGTCGGCCAGCAGGTCGGCGGCCAGGCGCCCGCTGTGCAGGGCGATGGCCATGCCGTCGCCGCAGAAGCTGGGGATGACGGCCGCCTGGTCGCCCAGCCGGAAGAGGCCGTCGGCGGGGTGCGCGGGCGCGAGGTAGCCGTAGGGGACGTTGCTGATGGCGAGCGGGCGCGGCAGGAGGGGCTGGGCCGTGTCCAGCCAGCGCAGCGCGGGCTCGCGGCGCAGCGCGCGGGCGACCCCGTCCCAGTCGCCCCCCAGCGCCTGCAGGCGGGCGCGCTCAACCAGCAGGCACAGGTTCACGCGCGCCCCCTCCACGAGCTGTACGCCGGCATAGCCGCCGTCGAAGGCCACCACGTCGACCACCCCGTCCAATGCCTGGCGCAGCGCCGGCGTGGCGCGCCAGTACTGTTTGAAGCCCACCAGGTCGTGCACCGTCCCGCGCGGGTCGCGCGGGTGGCCGGCCAGGTCGTGCTTGCCGGTGGCCAGCAGCAGGGGGGCGGCGTGAGTGACGCCGGTGGCCAGCACGGCGCGCCCGGTGGCGCCCCCGGGCTCCAGGCGCAGCACGCGCGCGCCCTGCTCCACCGCGGCCCCGGCGCGCCGGGCGGCGTCCAGCAGCGCGTCATCGAGGGTGCGGCGGGTGAGCCCGGTGGCCAGAAACGGGAGCGGCGCCTGCGCCTGGCGCGCCCCCACGTGCAGGCGCACCGTGTGGATGGGGGCGCCGCCCAGTGCGGCCACCTCCACCCCCATCGCGGCCAGATGGCGCGCCGCCTCCACCGACAGGAACTCGCCGCACACCTTGTCGTGGGGCGCGCCCTGCCGTTCCAGCAGCAGCGGCGCCAGCCCGCGCTGCGCGAGGCGGAGCGCGGCGGCCCCGCCGGCCAGCCCGCCCCCCACAATGACCGGGGACCGCGCGGCGCCCCCCGTCATCGGCGGCGCCCCACGCACAGCCGGAAGGGGAGGTGCCACCGCACCGTGACGGCCTCGCGGGGGACGCTCGCCGCCTGCAGGAGTCGCTCCCAGTCGCCCCGCACGAAGGCGCGCCGCACCGACAGGGCCCCATCGTGCCGCACGATCGGGTCCCACCGCATGCCGGCCGCCAGCAGGCGATAGCCGTGCCACGCCACGGGGTGCCGGTGCAGGTCGTTCACGAACCACCCCAGCCGCGCGGTGTGCTCCATCCAGCGGAGAAAGGCCACCAGCTCGTCGTCGGCCATGTGATGGGCCACCAGCGACGAGATGATCACGTCGGGGGGCGCGGGAGCCGCGGCCACGACGGCGGCGGCCTCGCCGGTGTGCCAGGTGATCCCCAGCGCGGGGTCGGTGGCGCGGCGGGCGATGGCGGCGGCGTGGGGGTTCTGGTCCACCCCGGCCAGGGTGGCGTGGCGCCCCGTGCGGCGCGCCCACCGGGCGATGCGGCGCAGCATGTCGCCGTGGCCGGCGCCCACATCCAGCAGGGTGAACCGGTCCCCCGGGCGGGTGGCCTCGGCCAGCCACCGCAGGGTGGGGGGCGCGGCGCGGGTGATCAGGTTGACCTGCGCCAGGTCGCGCAGGACGGCGGCGAGGCGCTCGGCGGGGAGCGCCGCGTCGTCCATCCGTTCCGCCTCCGTGGCGCGACGAGACCAGTCGGGGGGCGTCACCGCCGCGTCACACCGTGGCGAAGCGGAAGCTTTCGGCGGCGAGCCCGGGGCCGAAGGCCACGCCGAAGCCGTCCGCGCCCCGCGGCACCGTGGTGCCGAGGCCGTCCAGGAGGCGCTGGAGGATGAAGAG
>JBEIJM010000315.1:0-2458 GCA_040380205.1 Gemmatimonadaceae bacterium | reverse complement strand
CGTCACCGCCGAGGGGCACATCGTCGACGAGCACTCCCTCTTCAGCCGCACCGGCCAGGCCCATGTGGACCCGGCCACCCGCATCATCGGCGTCGACCGCGACGGCTGCTTCGCCGAGTACATCGCCATGCCCGCCGCCAACGTGTGGCCGCTGGACCCCGCCATCGACTACGACATCGGCGGCATCCACGACCCCATGGGGAACGCCTTCCACACCGCGCTCGCCGCCGACCTCGCTGGCGCCGTGGTCCTCGTCACCGGCTGCGGCCCCATCGGCGCCTTCGCCGTCGGGATCGCCAAGGCCGCCGGCGCCGCCCGCATCGTCGCCACCGACGTCAATCCCACCCGCCTGGCCCTCGCCCGCACCATGGGCGCCCACGCCGCCGTCACCCCCGACCAGGCGGAGGCCGCCGTCCGCGACGCCTCCAACGGCCTCGGCGCCGACGTCGTCCTCGAGATGTCCGGCGTCCCCAGCGCCGTCCACCAGGCCTTCGCCCTCGCCCGCCCCGGCGGCCGCGTCAACATGCTCGGCATCCCCGCCAAGACCATCGACGTGGACTTCGCCAGCGAGATCATCTTCAAGGGGCTCACCCTCTACGGCGTCGTCGGCCGCCGCATGTACGACACCTGGCACCAGATGACCCGCTTCCTCCGCTCGGGGAACTTCGACCCGCGCCCGGTCATCACCCACCGGCTCCCCCTCGAGGCGGTGGACGAGGCCATGGCGCTCATCCGCTCCGGCGAGGCCGGCAAGATCATCTTCGAGCTCTGACGCCCACCCCCCCCCTGGCCCCCGCCTCCCCCCTCACCGCAGAGCTGCAGGCCGAGCTGGACGCCCTCCGCGCCGCCGGCACCTACAAGCGCCTCAACCACCTCGAGTCCCCCCAGGGGGCCCGGGTCCGCATGGAGGGGCGCGGCGAGGTGATCGTCCTCTCCTCCAACAACTACCTTGGCCTCGCCAACGAGCCCGCGGTGGTCGAGGCGGGGATCGACGCCCTCCGGCGCTTCGGCGCCGGCACCGCGTCGGTGCGCTTCATCTGCGGCACCTTCACCGTGCACCGCGAGCTGGAGGCCGCCCTCGCCCGCTTCACGGGCACCGAGGCCGCGCTCTCCTACGTCTCCGCGTGGAACGCCAACGAGGCGCTCACCCCCTCCCTCATGCGCGAGGGGGACGTCGTCATCTCCGACGCCCTCAACCACGCCTCCATCATCGACTCCATCCGCCTGGCCAAGGCCACCACGCGGTGCGCCACGGCGGTGTACCGGCACGCGGACCTGGACCACCTCCGCGAGCTGCTGCGCGCGCACCGGAGCGCGCCGCGCAAGCTCATCTGGACCGACGGCGTCTTCTCCATGGAAGGCGCCATCGCCAAGCTCCCCGAGATCCTGCAGATCGCGCGGGAGGAGGGGGCGACGGTGGTGATGGATGATTCGCACGCCTCGGGGGTGCTGGGGGCCACGGGGCGCGGGACGGCGGAGCACTTCGGCGTGCTGGGGGAGGTGGACATCATCACCAGCACCCTGGGCAAGGCGCTGGGGGGCGCGGCGGGCGGGTTCATCGCCGGGTCGGCGGCGCTGTGCGACATCCTCACGCAGCGCTCGCGGCCGCAGCTGTTCTCCAACGCGCTCCCCCCCACGGTGGCGGCCAGCTCGCTGGCGGCGGTGGAGCTCACGCTGGCGCAGCCGGAGCGGGTGCGCCGCCTGCAGGAGAACGCGCGCTACTTCCGCGCGGCGATCCAGGAGGCGGGGTTCGCGCCGCTCCCGGGGGAGACGCCCATCGTCCCCATCATCGTGGGGGACACCGCGCTGGCGATCCGCATGAGCGACCTGCTGCTGGACCGCGGCGTGTTCGTGACCGGGTTCGGCTTCCCGGTGGTCCCCAAGGGGGAGGCGCGACTGCGGTGCCAGATCAGCGCGGCCCACACGCAGGGCGACCTGGACGCGGTGGTGGCGGCGTTCAAGGACGCGGGTCGGGTGGCGGGGCTGCTGTAGCCCGCGCCCGGGGTGGGAATGCACGAAGGGCCGGGGGCAGATGCCCCCGGCCCTTCGCGTTTCCCCGCGCCACACCGCCTACTTTCGCGGCGCGGCCTTCTTGGCGGGGGCCTTCTTGGCCGGGGCCTTGGCCGCCTTGGCCGGGGCCTTGGCGGGCGCCTTGGCGGGGGCCTTGGCGGGGGCCTTGGCGGGGGCCTTGGCGGGGGCCTTGGCCGGCGCCTTGACGGGCGCCTTCGCCGGAGCCTTGGCGGGCGCCTTCGCGCCCTTGGCTGGAGCCTTGGGAGCCTCCTTGGCCGGCGCCTTCCCGGGCGCCTTCTCCGGCGCCTTCACCGGCGCCTTCTCCGGCGCCCTGGCGGGCGCCTTCACCGCCTCCGGGGCCGGTGCCTTGGCGGCACCCTGCCCTCCGCGCCCGCCACGCCCACGGCGCCCCGTGGCCGGAGCCGCCGCGGTTTCCGCCGTCGGCGCG
>JBEIJM010000314.1:0-2471 GCA_040380205.1 Gemmatimonadaceae bacterium | reverse complement strand
CGGCTGCTGCATGGGGGCCACGTCCACGCCGCGGCTGGTGCCGGGCATGGCGATGCGGACGGAGACGCTCTTGCCTTCGAAGGCCTGCCGGAGGGCGGCTTCGTTCTGGGCGAGGGCCGCGGCGGGGGTGAGGGCGAGGGCGAGGAGGAGGGTGCGCATTGGCGGCATCTGAAGGGAAGCTGGCGGTGACTGGGGGCGTCCCGCATATAGTATTCCGGAACCGCTCACCTTGCCGCCCCATGGATGCCTCTCCGTCCGTTGCCGCCCAGTCCGAGCCCGTTCCGCTGATGTCCGCCCCACCGGCGCCCGCTCCGTCGGAGCTGGCCATGGTGCTGGGGGGCGGCGGCGCGCGCGGCGCCTACCAGGTGGGGGTGCTGCGGGCCATTGCGGCGCGCTACCCGCAGCTGCGTGTCCCCATCCTGGTGGGGGTGTCGGCGGGGGCGGTGAATGCCACGCACCTGGCGGCACACCGCGGGAGCTTTGCGGAGGCGATGGAGGCGCTGGTGCAGCATTGGCTGTCGCTCACGCCCGACCAGGTGTTCCGGGTGGACGCGTCGTCCCTGGCCGCCAACGTGATGCGCAGCGGCGTGCGGCTGGTGGCCGGGGGGCAGGGGCACCCTGAGCAGTTCCGCGGCATGGTGGACACGGCGCCGTTGCGCGGCTTCCTGGAGCGGGTGCTGGCGCGCAACCCCGACGGCACGCTGCCGGGGGTGGCGGAGAACCTGGCGGAGGGGCGGCTGCGCGCGGTGGCGCTGTGCGGCACCAGCTACACCACGTCGCAGAGCGTGACGTGGGTGGAGGGGCGCGACTTCACCGGGTGGGAGCGCCCGCAGCGGCGGGGCGAGCACACGCGGCTCACGGTGGACCATGTGCTGGCCTCCACGGCGCTGCCGCTGCTGTTTCCCGCGGCGCGCGTGGGGAACGAGTGGTTTGGCGACGGGGGGATCCGGCTCACGGCGCCGCTCTCGCCCGCGCTGCACCTGGGGGCGTCGCGCATCATCACCATCGCCACGCGCTACGACCGCAACGGGCAGGAGGCGTCGCGCCCGCAGGTGCCCGACTACCCGCCGCCGGCGCAGGTGCTGGGGGTGCTGTACAACGCGGTGTTCCTGGACCTGATCGACCAGGACGTGCTGCGGTTGCAGCGCACCAACCGCCTGGTGGCGCGGCTGCCCGTGGAGCAGCGGCACGGGTTGCGGGTGGTGGACATGCTGGTGCTGCGGCCGTCGCGGGACCTGGGGCGGCTGGCGGGGGAGTACGAGCCGCGGCTGCCGCGGCTGTTCCGGTTCCTCACGCGCGGGCTGGGGACGCAGAAGACCGAGAGCCCGGACGTGCTGTCGCTGGTGATGTTCCAGGAGGACTACCTGCGGCGGCTGATCGCGCTGGGGGAGGAGGACGCGGAGCGGCAGTGGGAGCGGATCGCCGCGTTCGTGGAGGGGGAGATGGCGGCGGTGGCGCGCACCGCAGGGTAGCCCCGAGGTAGCCCCGAGGTAGCCCCGAGGTAGCCCCGATGCGCGCGCGGCGCAGCGCGCCGCCCCACCGCCGCAGCGCGCCGCCCCACCGCCGCAGCGCGCCGTGATGCCGTGGTGCATCTTGCACCCCATGCGCCCGTCCTTCCGGCCTGCGGGTCCCGCCGCCCTCGCGCTGCTGCTGGCGGCGGCCAGCGTCCCCCTGCGGGCCCAGCGCCCCTGCGACGCCCCCGAGGGCGCCGCGCCCAGCCGCGACCTGTACTGCATCGCGCTGCTTCCGGGCGCCGCCGGGGGAAACGCGACGGGGACCGCCCAGCTGGACTGGGTGCCGGGCCCTTTCACCGTGGCGGTGGCGGCCGACGGCACGCACCGCTGGCGCCTCACCGTGACGCTGGACTCGCTGCCGCCGCTCCCGTCGGGCCCCGCCCCGGGGTTTGTCGCCTGGGGGGTGGAGCCGTCGTTCTCGCACGTCACGCGGCTGGGGGTGGTGCGCGCGGGGCGCACCGCACTGGGGGCCGTCACGTACGACCGCTTCCTGGTGCTGGTGTCGGCCGAGCCGGACACCACCGTGCGCGAGCGCCGCGGCCGGCTGGTGCTGCGCGGCGAATCGGCGGCCAACCGCCTGCGCCCGGCGGACAACTACCAGTTCTTCCTCGGGGCGCTCACGGGGGGCGGCACTTCGGCGGCGTCCGGTACGTCTCTGGCCGACAGCACGCCGGTGATGCACGACGCGCACGCGGGGCATGCCGGGCACGCGCGCCCCGATTCCGCCGGGTGGCGCGACGTCCCCATGTATCCGGGGCTGACGATGCTGCCGTCGGAGATGGCGCTGCGCCCCCCCGTGCGCCCCTGGCGGCTGGGGGACAGCGCCGCCGCCCCCGCTGCGGTGCCGCGCGCGGTGGTGACGCTGGCGCACGGCGACACGCTCGACCTCACCGCCGGGGTGGTGCGGCGCCGCATCGCGGGGCGCGACTACACCATGTTCGGCTTCAACGGGTCGAT
>JBEIJM010000313.1:0-2484 GCA_040380205.1 Gemmatimonadaceae bacterium | reverse complement strand
GGGAGGAGTGGAACGCGATGTACGCCGAAAGCCGGATGTTGCACGGGTGGGCCATGATGAAAACCGTGGGCGTGGCGAAATACGGGGTGACGGAATGATCGCCCCCACCGCCGCCTATGCCGCCGTGGCCGCCGTGGCTGAGCAGGTGCGCGCCGAACAGCGCGCCAGGCAGGACGCCGAGCTGGCGCGCCGCCTCGCCGTCATCGAGTCCCACCGGCCCGTCCCTGACCCCGCCGCCCTCGGGGCCGCCGTGCGCGCCGCCCGCCGCGCGCGAAAAGTGACGCAAGCCGAGCTGGCCGCCGCCGCCAAGACCGGCGTGCGCTTAGTCAACGAGCTGGAGAACGACCGCCGCCCGCACCTCAGCCTCACCGCCGCCCTCACCATCGCCCACGCCGTGGGGCTGGAGATCACCGTGCGCCACCGGGAGACCCCATGACCGCCGACGACCTCGCCGCCGACGTGGCGGCCACCTACGCGCCCGACGACCTGCCGCACATCGTCGCCGCGCTGTCCCAGCAGCTCGCCAGCCTCACCGACACCGTCCGGGCCATGCAAGAGCGCGAGCAATGGTACCGGCGCCGCCAGCTGGCCACCGAGGAGCAGCGGCTGGCCATTATCCGCCAGGTGACCATGCCGCAGCTCTTGGGCCGCATCCGGGAAGGCGGCACATGACCACCCCGGACGACCCCGACATGGTGGACATGATCCGGCTGGCGTCCTATCTGGCACAGGAGGCCACCGAGGCCCGCAAGGGCAAGGGCCGCCGCGTGTCCATGAGCCCCGCGCAGGCCGAGCGGGCTAGTGACATCCTGCTGGCCTACGTCAACCGCAAGATGGAGGACCATGCCAAGGCACTTGGAATCTGAGCAGCAACGCCTATTCGTGGCGCGCTTCCGGCTGGACCCCCGCACCCGCGACTGGCCCGCGTGCGCCATCCCGAACGGAGGACGGCGCGGCAAGATCGAGGCGTCCATCCTCAAGGCCGAGGGCGTGAGTGCGGGCGCGCCCGATTGGCTTTGCTTTGAGCGCAGCCCCATGCACCCCACCGACGACGGCTTCGCCTTTCACACCGGCTGCGCGCTAGAGTTCAAGGCTGACCGCCGCCCGTCCCGCATCACCGCGCAGCAGGGATGGTGGCACGAACGCCTCCGCGACTCCGGCTGGCACGTCGCCGTCGTCACCACCGCCGAGGAAGCGTGGGCCGAGCTGTGCCACGTCTACCGCATGGCCCTGCACCCATCCCGATGACCCGCGCCACCCCGCCCGACTTCCTGACCGTCCCCGAGGCGTGCGCCATCGTTGGGGTCAGCCGCCAGCGGCTCCACCAGCGCATGACGCAGGCCGAGCGGCCCATCGCCGCCATCGACCTGACCCGCCCCGACCGCCAGCGCCGTGACTTGCGCGTCCCGACCGCCGAGGTACTCGCCTGGCGCGCCGAGCGCGAGGCCGCCGGGGAGACGGTCGGACCCCTTCCCGCATGGGCTATCCCCATCCCGCCGCACCCGCCAGAGGTGCCACCCGTCCCGCCCATGCCCGCTATTACGCGCGGTTTAGGGCTCCCGAGCTTCCGCCCTTTCTAGCAGAAACGGAGCAGAAATGCCCTTCGTGAAAGGAGTTACCCCGAAAGGGGCCAAGCCATTCCGCAAAGGCCAGTCCGGCAATCCGGCCGGAAAGCCAAAGATGCCCGACCTCAAGGAGGCCATGGCCCGCGCCCTCGGGGAGCAGGCCAAGGACGGCACCACCGCGCTCGACCAGATCATCGAGGCCCTGCGCCGCAAGGCCGCGCAAGGCGACGTGAAGGCCGCCGAGCTGCTGCTGGCCCGGGGCTTCGGCAAGCCGCGCGAGTCGGTGGACATCACGAGCGGGGGCGAGAAGATCGCCACGCCGCCCATCGTCTGGGTGGACGCCAAGGGGGGCGAGTGACCACGCCCGAGGAGCTGCGCCCGCATGAGCGGTGGTGGCAGGACCACGCCGCTGTCCACGACGGCACCTTTCGCGGATGGCTGGAGGACTCGGACCCGTGGTCCCGCGCTGAGGTGGTCAAGATCGTGGAAACGCTGGGCGCCCGGTCGGTGCTGGAGTGCGGCCCCGGGCTGTTCCACGACTGGGAGACCTACTGGCGCTCGCACCCGTGGGTAACGTACAGCGCGCTGGAGATGACACCCAAGCTGGTGGACTACGGGCGCGCGCGGGGCGCGACGGTCGGGCTGGGCAGCATTGTTGCTATGCCTTTGCCGATTGACGCGCGCGACGTTGTCTACTGCCGCCATGTGCTAGAGCATCTGGACCCGGCGGACATTGACACCGCGCTGTCCGAAATGGTCCGCGTGGCACGCAAGGCCGCCGTGGTGGTGCTGTTCCGCACGACGGACGGGGCCAACCACGAGCCCATGCGGGACACCAGCGCCGCGCCGGGGACGTGGTGCAACGCGATAAGCTGTGATGCCATCGACGAGTGGGCGCAGCAGCACGGCATCCGCACCG
>JBEIJM010000312.1:0-2489 GCA_040380205.1 Gemmatimonadaceae bacterium | reverse complement strand
GCCGGCCGCCTGCAGCTGCGCGCGCCGTTGGCGCCCTACACCACCTTTCGCATTGGCGGCCCGGCCGATGTGCTGTACGAGGCCACGTCGGCCGACGAGCTGGCGGCGGCGGTGACGGCGGCGCGCGCGCTGGGGGTGCCGTGGTTCGTGCTGGGATTGGGGGCCAACATTTTGGTGGGGGACCGTGGCGTGCGGGGGCTGGTGATCCGCAACCGCGCGCAGGGGCATGTGCTGCACGACGATGGCCGGCTGGTGGCGGAGAGTGGCGCCGTGATGGAGGCGCTGGTGCTGGCGTCGGTGCGCGCGGGGTGGTCGGGGCTGGAGCATTACATCGGCATCCCCAGCACGGTGGGGGGGGCGCTGTGGCAGAACCTGCACTTCCTGTCGCCGGCGCCCGAGCGGGAGCGTACCATGTTCATCGCCGAGGTGGTGGTGGAGGCGGAGGTGCTGCGGGAGGAGGGGGACCGGCGGGTGCTGGGGGTGCACGAGATGGGGTTCGGGTATGACGACTCCATCTTCCACCACCGGCGCGATGTGGTGCTGTCGGCGGTGTTTCGGCTGACGCGCGGGGATCCAGCGGGGCTGCACCGGGTACTGCAGGAGAACCTCTCGTGGCGCGGGGCGCGGCATCCGTGGCTGGCGGTGCACCCCAGCGCGGGGTCCATCTTCAAGAAGATCGACGGCGTGGGGGCGGGGCGGTTGGTGGACCAGTGCGGGCTCAAGGGGTTCCGCATCGGCGACGCGCAGGTGTCGCATCTGCACGCCAACATCCTGGTGAACCTGGGGGCGGCCACGGCGGCCGACGTGCGGGCGCTGATTGCGCATGCGCAGGGGGCCGTGGCGGCGCGGTTCGGCCATCATCTGGAGCCGGAGATCGGCTTCATCGGCGAGTTCTGAGTCGAGGTCTGAGTCGAGGCCCGAGGCGAATCCTTACGGCAACAAGGCGGCGGGAATGACGGGGATGCGGCGGTGGGTGGTGCTGGCGGTGGCGGCGGTGGGCGTGCTGGGGGCGGTGTCGCCCGTGGCGGCGCCGGCGCAGTCGCGCGCCGAGCTGGAGAAGGTGCTGCGGCGGAAGGTGCTGGCGAACGGGATGGAGGTGATCGTGGTGGAGAACCACGGCGTCCCCATTGCCACGCTGGAGATCAACGTGCGCAACGGCGCGTTCACGCAGGCGCCGTCCACCGAAGGGTTGGCGCACCTGTACGAGCACATGTTCTTCAAGGCCAACGCCGCCTTGCCCGACGCGGAGGCGTTTGCCGACCGCGCCGGTGAGTTGGGGGCGGTGTACAACGGCACCACGCAGGAGGAGCGGGTGAACTACTACCTCACGCTGCCGGCGGACTCGGTGGCGGGGGGGCTCCGGTTCCTGGCCGACGCGCTCATCTCGCCGCTGTTCCTGGAAGCCGAGCTGAAGGCCGAGAAGGAGGTGGTGCTGGGGGAGTACGACCGGAACGAGGCGCAGCCCGGGTTCCGGTGGCAGCAGGAGGCCACGCGGCTGTTGTACCCCGGGCAGTTCAGCCGGAAGAACACCATCGGCGACCGGGCGGTGATTGCGGCCACCACGCCGGCGCAGATGCGCGAGATCCAGCGGCTGTACTATGTGCCCAACAACTGCGCGCTGATCGTGACCGGCGACGTGGTGCCCGACAGCGTGTTCGCGATGGCGGAGCGGGTGTTTGGCGCGTGGCCGCGCGGGGCCGATCCCTTCGTGGCGGCGCCGGTGCCCCCCATCCCGCCGCTGGCGGGGAACCTGGGGTCGATCAGCGAGGAGCCGATCAACGCGGTGGCCGTGCTGCTGCAGTGGCAGGGGCCCAGCGTGGGGAAGGACCCCGGGGCCACCTTTGCGGCCGACGTGTTCAGCGACGCGCTCAACACCCCCGGGTCGACGTTCCAGAAGCGGCTGGTGGACAGCGGGCTGTGGCAGGGGATCGGCGTGAACTACTACACGCTCAACCAGGTGGGGCCCATCTCCATCTCGGGGCAGACCACGCCGGAGAAGTTCCGCGAGGCGATGCGGGCGCTGGAGGGGGAGATCGCGCGCTTCGGCGACCCCGCGTACGTGACGCCGCGGGAGCTGGAGGCGGTGAAGGCGCAGCGCGCGGTGTCCAGCGCGTTCGGCATCGAGAAGGCGTCGGAGATTGCGCACACCATCGGCTTCTGGTGGAGCGTGGCCAGCTTGGAGTATTTCATGGGGTACACCGACCAGATGGCGCAGCAGCGCATCACCGACCTGCTGCGCTACACGCGCACGTACATTTTGGGGAAGCCGCGGGTGACCAGCGTGCTGCTCTCGCGCGAGGCGCGGCGGCAGCTGGGGTTGACGGAGGCGGAGCTGGCGAAGCCGTTCACCGCGGGGGCTGGCAAGTGAGGCGCGCGCGGTGGGGGGTGGCGGCGCTGGCGGGGCTGGCGTCGGTGCTGGGGACGGGGCTGGACGCGCAGCCGGTGCGTCGCCCGGCGGTGCCGCCGCGTCCGGCGCCCACGCGTCCGGC
>JBEIJM010000311.1:0-2499 GCA_040380205.1 Gemmatimonadaceae bacterium | reverse complement strand
GGCTGCTGGACGCGCTGCGGGTGTGGCGGCTGCTGGGGTAGGGGGAACTTCCCTCCTGAGGTCAACGGTTGCTTTCGTTGCGTTATTTCGTATTAGTATATCTCACGCGAACCGACGCGCTTCCCCACCCCTCCCCTCGTGGCCACCGCCGCCCGCCCCAGTCCTCCCGCCGCCGACGACCGCAGCGCCTTGTCTCGCATGGTCATGGCGCTGCTGGACCACTGGCGGTTGGGCACCGACGACCAGGCCGCCTTTCTGGGGCTGGCCCCGGGGAACCGCGCGGCACTGGCCCGCTATCGTCGGGGTGAAGCCATTGGCACCAGCCGCGACCAGTTCGAGCGGGTGGGGCACCTCTTGGCCATCCATCAGGCGCTGCGCCAGCTGTTCCCCGCCAACCCGGAGCTGGCGTACGGGTGGATGACCACCCGCAACCGGGCGTTTGACCAGCTGAGCCCCGCCGAGGTGATCCGCACGTGGGGATTTGCGGGGCTGCTGATGGTGCGCGCGTATCTGGACCGCGCGCTCACGCAGTAACCGCCGCGACCTGCCGTGGCGCTGCCGTATGCGGGGGACGCGCTGTCCCTCCACCTGCGCGTTGCCGATGTGAACGGGACGGTGTATCGCACCGTGGTGACCGCTCCCGCCCCCGAGGCGCGCGTCGCACTCTTTGACGACCTTGCCGCCGACCCGGCCGCCTGGCAGGTGGCACAGCGTGCGGTGGACGCCGTGGCGTCGCCGCTGATGCGGTCCGCCCAACCGGTCATCGACCGGCCGTTCGAGCTGGCCGCATGGAACGCGGCCATCGACTGGCCGTTTCGCAGCTGGCAGGCCAGCCGTTTTTCCGACGGGGGGCACGGCGTGTGGTACGGTTCCGACTCGGTGGCCACCACCATCGCGGCAACCACGTGGCACTGGCAGCACACGCTGCTGGCGGACGCCGGCTTCCAGCACCACGCCGTGATGGCCCATCGGACGGTGTACGCCGTGCACTGCCAGTCGCTGCTGCTGGACCTGCGCCCAGCCACCACGCACCACCCCGCATTGTGCCACCCTTCCGACTACGACGCCTGTCAGGCGCTGGGGGCGCGGCTGGCGCGCGAGGGGCACCCGGGGGTGGTGGCGCCGTCGGTGCGGTGCGACGGGGGGGAGAATGTGGCGCTGTTCACCCCCGCGGTGCTGTCGTCGCCGCGCGAGGTGGAGCGGGTGGTGTACCGACTGGAGGGGGCGACGGTGCGGGTGGAGCGCTAGCCTTTTGGTGCCGCCCCTCGGCGCGGGTGGCGACGAGTCGCGGATGCCGCAGGGGTATGACCTGCCGATGCGGGCAGCACCGCCTGTTCCAGGCAGCGGCTGACCCAGGCATTCACGCTCTCCCCCGCGAGGGATGCCGCAATGGCCACCCGCCGGTGCAGATCGGGATCGATACGTACCAGGAACTTCCCGGAACAGGGTTTTTCCGGCGCCTCACCCCGCTGAGCACAGAACGCCAGATAGTCGTCCACCGACTCCCTGAACGCGGCGCGGAGGCCCTCTACCGACGTGCCCTGGAAGGTGATGACGTCGCGCGTGTGGAGCACGTGACCGTGGAAGACGCCGGCGTCGTGGTCGAAGGCGACATGGGCGTGGTACCCGTGGTATTCCATCATGGGCGGATTCCGGCGGAGGAGAGGAACAGACGGATGGACCTGACGGCACCCTTGTCGGTGTCCTTGGCGGGGTGCGGCCGATGAAAGACTGCGCGTGCGCCGTTGAGAGCCACCCGGATGCGGGAACCCCGTCCCTCTGATAGCTCTGCACCCAACGCGATGAGCAGGTGCTCGACGTCCCACCAGGAAATGGATGCGCGGACCGGATCCTCAAAAAGTGCGGAGAGGGTTGCCCGATGACGGTTGCTCAGGGGACGTTGGCTTTTGGGCGGGTCGTGTTCAGGGAATGATACCATTTTTTGATACCAGTTGCAAGGAGCGGTCTCGAACCCGCTAGCAGCATTGCACCGATCCAATCCACGGTGCACACCCTCGTCCCGCAGCCACTCTCACCACAACGCAGCGCACGGGGGGTAATTGTCAGACCCCGGCGGCATCTTGGGGGGCGTCGCTCACCCTCTGCCCCACTCAACCATGTGGCTCTTCACCCCCTTCGGTTTCTACAGCATCGTCCGCAAGACCCCGGGCCCCGAGCTCACCATCCGCGGCCGCACGCTGGGCGACCTGCAGCGGCTGCGCGCCAGCTTCCTGCCGTCGGCCACGGTGCCGGTCTCCCAGGCGGGGACCGACTACCCGTGGCGTATGCGGTGCAGCGAGCAGGCGCTGGCGGCGGCCATGCCCGCCATCGTCGCCAGCATCGACTACGCCAACTTCAAGGACCAGGTGGCCAAGGTCACCGGCTCCGCGCGCGCCAAGCGGTACGGCACGGTGTGGGAGGCGCTGTACGGCATGCCGGAGGACAAGCCGGAGCCCGCGCCATCGCCCGCCATCACCAACGGGTGGGAGGATCTCCCCT
>JBEIJM010000310.1:0-2514 GCA_040380205.1 Gemmatimonadaceae bacterium | reverse complement strand
GGTGCGCATGGCGCACCGGCCCCTCGTCGTTGGCGGACGCCCGCGGGCCCGCGGCGCGCGCACGGCCGCGGGCGCGCGCGCGGTCAGTTGCCGCCGCGCCCCAGCCGGGTGAGCTCGTCCTGCTTGTTCACCGCGAGCGACTCCGCGTTGGCCACCGACGGCATCGGGGGATCCTCGGTGAAGGGGAGCAGGATGGAGATGCGGCGATTGGCCGACGCCAGCGGCTCGTCCGGCAGGCGCAGCTGGGTGGCGGCGTAGCCGCGCACGCCGCGAATGCGCGCCGGGTCGACGCCGGCGGACTCCAGGATGCGGCGGGCGGCGTTGGCGCGGTCGGCGGAGAGCTCCCAGTTGCCGTAGTTGCGGTCCGACCCGTAGGGGGCCGCGTCGGTGTGCCCCTCGATGACCACGCTGTGGCGCAGCCGGGCCAGCTCGGTGCCCACCAGCTGGAGCACCAGCATGGTGGCGGGGTTCACGCGGGCGCTGCCGCTGGGGAAGTACACGTCGCCGCGCACGGACTCCACGAGCTCCACGCGCAGCCCGTCCTCGCCGATGGTGACGTCGACGATGGCCTTGAGCGCCTTGAGGGAGTCGCTCCCCTCGAGCTTCTCGGCGATGCCCTTGCGCGCCTCCTCGAACGCCTGCTTCTCCTGCGAGCGCACCATGAGGCGCATGGTGCTCTGCTTCTGCACCGTGCCGATGGAGGCGCCGGTGGCGAGGGGGCTGCTGCCGGCGCCGTACCCCTTCTTGTAGCCGACGGGGTTGGCGAAGTAGCCCTCGACGGCCTGCTTGGTCTTGTCGTCCATGCCGAGGATCCACATGACCATGAAGAAGGCCATCATGGCGGTGACGAAGTCGGCGTAGGCGACCTTCCACGAGCCGCCGTGGTGTCCGCCGCCGCCGGCCACCTTCTTCTTCTTGATGATGATCTTCGATCCCGGGCGGGCCATGGTCAGGCGGCCTTCTTGCGGGTCATGGCCTCGAGCTCGGTGAAGCTGGGGCGCTCGTGCGGCTCCACGTTGCGGCGGGCGAACTCCACGGAGGTCATGGGGGCGTCGCCGCGGGCGAAGGCGAGGAGCGCGGTGCGGATGCAGAGCATGTAGTCGTGCTCGGCGTGGATCCGCTCCTCGATGGCCTTGGACAGGGGGCCGAACATGCCGTAGGAGAGGAGGATGCCGAGGAAGGTGCCGACGAGGGCGGCGGCGACCTTGTTGCCGATCTCGGAGGCGGCGCCGCCGATGGAGCCCATGGTGATGATCACGCCGAGCACGGCGGCGACGATCCCGAAGCCGGGCATGGCGTCGCCGACGGCGCTGATGGCGTGGGGGACCTTCATCTGCTCGTGGTGGTGCTTCTCCAGGTCGACGTCGAGGATGTCGGCGAGGTTGTGGTCCTCCACGGTCCCGGTGAGCAGCACCTTGAGGGTGTCGCACAGGAGGGCCATGGCGTGGTGGTTGTTGGCGAACGAGGGGTACTTGGAGAAGATGTCCGAGGCCTCGGGGTTCTCGATGTGCGACTCGAGGCCGACGAGGCCGTCCTTGCGGGCCTTCTGGAACACCTCGTAGAGTACCTGCAGCAGCTCGGCGTAGGCCTGGGCGCCGTAGGGGTTGGGCTTGAGGAGCCCGAGGAGGGCGCCGACGGTCGCCTTGAGCACCGCCGGGGGGTTGGCGACGATCATGCTCCCGAGCCCGGCGCCGCCGAGGATGAGGAACTCGTTGGGCTGGATCAGCACCGCGATCTGCCCGTGGTGCATGACGTAGCCCCCGATGACGGCGCCAAACACCACCACTAGGCCAATGATGACGAACACGTGGGGATCCCGGGGATGGGGGTAGACGACACGCGCGGGGGGACGCCCCCCCTGGCGGAGGACGGCCCGGCGCGCTGGCTCGAGCTGCAGGAAGCGCTGCTGCGCGGGCTGGCCCACGCCCTGGGGAACCGCGTGGGCATGGTGGCCGGCGTGGCAGACCTGTTGGGAGTATCGGCTGCACCCTCGCCGCGCATGATCACCGCCCTGCGGGAGGAGGCCGACCGGCTGGAGGCGCTGCTGCGGCGGCTGCGGGGGGTGCCGCGCGGCCGGGGGGGAGCGGAGCCGGTGGTGCTGGCGGAGGCGCTGGCGGAGGCCGAGGCGCTGCTGGAGGACCACCCGGCCTTTCGCGACGCGGCGGTGCCGGTGATTCGGGCGGGGGGGGCGGGGGTGGTGCACGCGCCGCCGGGGGCGGTGGGGCACGCGCTGTGCGTGGCGCTGGTGGGGGCGGCGGGCTTGGGCGCGGTGACGGTGACGGTGGCCAGCGCGCCGCCGACCACGACGGTCACGGTGACCGGCGGGGAGGCGGGCGCGGGAGCGCCTCCGGCCTCCGCCGCGGACCTGGCGGCGATGGCGTGGCTCCTGGCGGACGCGCCCGGGTGCGCCGTGGAGGGGATTCCCGGGGGGGTGCGGCTGGGCTTTCCGGCGCGGGGCGCGCGCTAGGTCGCCGTGAGGCGGCCGCTAGGCGGCCGGCGGCGGCACCGGCGGCG
>JBEIJM010000309.1:0-2543 GCA_040380205.1 Gemmatimonadaceae bacterium | reverse complement strand
GGCATCCGGCTGATCAAGGTGTACACCGCCGAGGCGCGCGAGACCGCCGTGTTCCGCGAGGGGGTGCAGAAGCTGTTCGCCAACATCGCCAAGACCATCACCGGCACCTCGGCCACCGGCGCGCTGGGGACGGCGGTGGTGGGGGTGATCGGCGTGCTCATCATGCTGGTGGGGGGGCGCGACGTGGTGGCCGGGCGCATGACCACCGGCGAGCTGTTCACCTTCGTGCTGTTCATCGGCATGGTGGCGGCGCCGCTGGTCCAGATCGCCAACATCGGCACGCAGCTCACCGAGGCGTTCGCCGGGCTGGACCGCATCCGCGAGCTGCGCGACATGGCCACCGAGGACCAGGAGGACGCGCGCAAGCGGGACGTCCCCGTGGTGGAGGGGCGCGTGGAGTTCGACCACGTGTCCTTCGAGTACGAGGCCGGGGTCCCGGTGCTGCGCGACGTGACCTTCACCGCGCCGGCGGGGACCACCACCGCGCTGGTGGGGAGCAGCGGCAGCGGGAAGAGCACGCTCATCTCGCTCATCATGGCGTTCGCGCAGCCGCAGGCGGGGCGCGTGCTGGTGGACGGCGCCCCGGTGTCCGACCTCAAGCTGCGCGACTACCGCCGCCACCTGGGGGTGGTGATGCAGGACAACTTCCTCTTCGACGGCACCGTGAAGGAGAACATCGCCTTCACCAAGCCCGGCGCCACCGACGCGGAGGTGGAGGCGGTGGCGCGGGTGGCCAACGCGCACGACTTCATCGCGGCGTTCCCGCAGGGGTACGACACCATCGTGGGGGAGCGCGGCGTGAAGCTCTCCGGCGGGCAGCGGCAGCGCGTGGCCATCGCGCGCGCCATCCTGGCCGACCCGCGGGTGCTCATCCTGGACGAGGCGACGTCGTCGCTGGACTCGGAGAGCGAGCACCTCATCCAGGAGGGGCTGCGCCGCCTGCGCGAGGGGCGCACCACCTTCGTGATCGCGCACCGGCTCTCCACCATCACCAGCGCCGACCAGATCCTGGTGCTGGAGCGCGGCGCCGTGCTGGAGCGCGGCACCCACGCGGAGCTGCTGGCGCTGGGCGGGCGCTACCGCGAGCTGTACGACCGGCAGTACCGGCTGGAGGAGGACCGGTTCGTGAACCCGGGCGAGGAGCTGGTCCCCACGGGGTGAGCGCGCGCCGCGTCCGTCCGGGGCGAATCGCGGGGCGGGGGGTCAAGTCGACCCCCCGCCCCGCTAGTATTCGGGATGTCCGACACGACGACTCCCGACACGACCTTTGCGCAGCTGGCGCTGCACCCCGCGCTGCTGCAGGGGCTGGACGCCCTCGGCTTCCAGAAGCCCACCCCCATCCAGCGCGACGCCATCCCCCCCGCCATGGCGGGGCGCGACCTGCTGGCGTGCGCGATGACCGGCAGCGGGAAGACCTACGGCTTCCTCCTCCCCATCCTGCACCGCCTGCTCACCACCCCCGGCAAGGGGACGCGCGCGCTGGTGCTCTCCCCCACGCGCGAGCTGGCGGCGCAGATCCACGAGAGCCTGGAGGACGTGGCGGGGAAGACCACGCGCCTCACCGGCGCCGCCGTGTTCGGCGGCGTGGGGATGGGGCCGCAGGAGGCGGCGTTCCGCCGCGGCGTGGACGTGATGGTGGCCACCCCCGGGCGGCTGCTGGACCACTTCGGGCAGCCCTACGGCCGGCTGGACCAGCTGGAGGTGCTCGTGTTCGACGAGGCCGACCGCATGCTGGACATGGGGTTCCTCCCGGACATCAAGCGCGTGCTGCGCCACCTGCCGCAGCGCGCGCGGCAGACGCTGTTCTTCAGCGCCACCATGCCCCCCGCCATCGGGCAGCTGGCGCGCGAGCTGCTGCGGGACCCGGTGCAGATCAACGTGCAGCGGCAGGCGGCGCCGGCCACGGGGATCACGCAGGCGGTGTATCCCGTGGCATCGGAGCTCAAGAGCCAGCTGCTGGTGGCGCTGCTCAAGCGGGGCGACATGCCGCGCGCGCTGGTGTTCACGCGCACCAAGCACCGCGCCAACCGGCTGGCGTCGCAGCTGGTCACCGCCGGCATCAAGGCGGAGCGCATCCACGGCAACCGGTCGCAGGCGCAGCGGACGCAGGCGCTGGCCGGCTTCAAGGACGGGCAGTACCAGGTGCTGGTGGCCACCGACATCGCCGCCCGCGGGATCGACGTGGAGGCGCTGGAGCACGTGGTGAACTTCGACGTGCCGGCGGTGCCGGAGGACTACATCCACCGCGTGGGGCGCACGGCGCGCGCGGAGGCCACGGGGGAGGCGTTCACCTTCGTGGCCCCCGACGAGGAGGCGGACCTCAAGGCGATCGAGCGCGCCATCAAGCGCGCGTTGCCGCGGGTGACGGTGCCGGACTTCGACTACACCGCGCGGCCGCAGGAGAAGCTGGAGGTGCCGCTGGCCGAGCGCATCGCGGACATCCGCAAGCGGAAGGCGGAGGACCGCGCGCGCGCGGCGGAGAAGGCGCAGCGGCGCGCGGCGGCGCAGGCGGCCGAGGCGGCGCGGCAGGCGGACGCGGCGGC
>JBEIJM010000308.1:0-2568 GCA_040380205.1 Gemmatimonadaceae bacterium | reverse complement strand
GCCGGCACGGTGACCGACTATCCGTTCGGGGCGTACGAGTACACCAGCCAATTGGGGTACAAGATCCTGGGGCGGGTGCCCTTCAACATCCCCACGTCGTGGTTCTACATGCTGGTGGCGTCGCTGGCCATCTGCGGGCGGTTGCTGCCGGCCACCGACGACAACGCGTCCAAGTGGTGGTGGGCGTTGGTGGGGGGGGTGGTGCTGACGCTGTGGGACGTGTCCATGGACCCGGCGATGGTGAAGACCAACCACTGGTTCTGGCAGATCGGGGACCTCTCCGACCGCGGGGCGTTCCAGCAGTTCATCGGGACGCCGATCTTCTTCGGGATGCCGTTGACCAACTGGCTGGGCTGGCTGCTGACGGGGATTCTGGTGGCGCGGGTGATGCTGGCGATCATCCCCCCGTCCGTGTGGGCGGCGCAGGTGTCGCCGGCGCGGCTGCCGCTGGCGCTGTACGCCATCAACGGGCTGTTGCCGCTGGCCATCTGCTTCCGGTGGGACATGGTGCCGGCGGGGGTGCTGGGGCTGATTGCGATGGCGGTGCCGCTGGGGCTGGCGCTGCGGAATGATCCCGCGCTGCGGGGGGCGGGCACCGCGGCGCCCCGTCAGGCGTTATCCCCCCAGGGGTAGGCGCGTGGGGGCCATGGAGGCGCTGCGTCCCATCTTCGACTCCGACTGGCTCCCCATCGGGATCCTGGTCCTGATCGTGGTGGAGGCGGCGCTGATCGTGCGGTACCAGCGGCGGCATCCGGAGGGGCCGCTGGGGGCGCCCAACGTGCCTCGGCTGCTCACGTTCCTGGGCGCCGGCGGGTCGCTGGTGGCGGCGATGATCTTCCACCGGCGCCCCGAGCCCGCCCCCGCGCTGTTCGCGCTGGCCATGCTGGCGGCGCTCGTGATCCACGTCTGGCACATCCGGGTTCTGTTCCGTCGCTGACCGGCGGGGGAGCCCGCTCCCCCTTTTTCCTTCGGCACCACGCATGCGCATCATCGTCATCGGCAGCGGGTTCGGCGGGTTGGCCGCCGCCATCCGCCTGCAGGCCCAGGGGCACCAGGTCACGGTCGTCGAGAAGCTCGACAAGCCCGGCGGACGGGCGTACGTCTTCGAGCAGGACGGCTTCACCTTCGACGCCGGCCCCACCATCGTCACCGCCCCGTGGCTGATTGACGAGCTGTTCGCCCTCACCGGGCGCCCCACGGACGACTACGTCCGGCTGGTCCCGCTGGACCCGTTCTACAACATCCGCTTCGAGGACGGGTCGGTGTTCCACTACAATGGGGACAAGGAGGCCCTGGTGCGCCAGGTGGCCGCCTTCAACCCCGCCGACGTGGACGGCTACCTGCGCTTCCGCGCCAAGGCGTGGGAGATCTTCAACGTGGGGATGCCGCTGATCGACAAGCCCTTCCTGACCATGGGCTCGATGGCGCGCGCCCTCCCCGACCTGGTGCGCACCCGCGCCGACAAGTCGGTGGCCGCGCTGGCCGACCAGCACATCCAGGACCCGCGGCTGCGGCAGGTATTCTCCTTCCACCCGCTGCTGGTGGGGGGGAACCCCTACCGCGCCTCGTCGATGTACGCGCTGATCCACAAGCTGGAGCAGCAGTGGGGGGTCCTGTTCGCGATGGGGGGCACCGGGGCGATGGTGCGCGGCTTCGTGCAGGCCTTCGAGGACCTGGGGGGCACCATCCGCTACGACGCCGAGGTGGCGGAGATCCTCCTCCCCCCCGGCGTCCGGCGCGCCACCGGGGTGCGGCTGGCCGACGGCGAGACGCTGTCCGCCGACGCGGTGGTGTGCAACGGCGACGTGGTGCAGGCGCACCGCACGCTGCTGCCGGCGTGGGCGCGTCCCTCCATGAGCGACGCGAAGACCGAGCGGATGCGGCTGTCCATGTCGCTGTTCGTGATCTACTTCGGCACCAACCGGCAGTATCCGGACATCGCGCACCACGAGATCATCATGGGCCCCCGCTACCGGGAGCTCCTGGAGGACATCTTCGAGCGGAAGATCCTCGCCGATGACTTCTCGCTGTACCTGCACCGCCCCACGGCCACCGACCCCACGCTGGCCCCCCCGGGGCACGACTGCTGGTACGTCCTCTCCCCGGTGCCGCACCTGGGGGGGAACGTGGACTGGGAGGCGGCGGGGGAGCGCTACCGCGACCGCATCATGCAGTACCTGGAAGACCGCTACCTGCCGGGGTTGCAGGCCTCCATCGTGACCGAGCGCCGGGTGGACCCGCGCTACTTCGCCGACCGGCTGAACAGCTTCAAGGGGAACGCCTTCGGGCTGGAGCCGGTGCTCACCCAGTCGGCCTACCTGCGGCCGCACAACGTGAGCCCCGACATCCCCAATCTGTACTTCTGCGGGGCGGGGACGCACCCGGGAGCCGGGCTCCCGGGGGTGATCTCCAGCGGCAAGATCGTGGCCGAGCTGATCGGGGGGGCCCGCGCCCCCCGTCCGGCCCGCACACCGGCGCTGCAACCGGGCTGACCGGCCGGGGGGCGGCCTGCCGGCCCGCCGGCGCGCCTCCCTGCCCTCCCCTCCCCCGCACGGGGCGCCCTCGCCG
>JBEIJM010000307.1:0-2614 GCA_040380205.1 Gemmatimonadaceae bacterium | reverse complement strand
CTGGCGCAGGAAGGCGCGGCGCGCCGCCGCGACCTGGGCGGACCGCCCCGTCCCGTCCCCGCTCACGCCCCCGCCCCGGCCAGCGCGCCGGCGTCCGCCTCGGGCGCCTGCGCCGGCAGCTGGGCCACGTAGCCCCCCTCGCGGGGGTCGCGCCGCGCCTGCGGCCACATCACGATCAGCCCGCCAATGGCCATCACGATGCCGCCGAACCACACCCACCACACCAGCGGGTTGAAGTTGATGTGGATGGCCGCGGTCTCGCGGTCGATGGCGCCGGTGAACACCAGGTAGACGTCCTGCTGCAGCGACTCGAGGATCCCCACCTCGGTGGAGGGCTCGAAGGTGGGCTCCCCCAGGCTGTTCACGTGCTGCCGCTTCTCGCTGGAGAGGATCCCCACGCGCTTGCCGTCGCGGGTGACGTCGAGGCTCACCCCCATCACGGTGCGGTTGAGCTGCTTGAAGGAGGAGATCCCCTGGCTGGTGAAGGTCCAGCGGTGCCCGAAGGCGTCGGTGGCGGCCACCGACTCGCCCGCCTTGAGCGTGGCGGTGACGTCGGTGCGGAACATCAGCCCGGCGAAGGCGGCGAACAGCACCACCACGCCGACGTGCACGATGTAGCCGCCGTAGCGGCGCCGGTTGCGGGCCACCAGGCGCACCGCGGCCAGCCCCAGCCCCTCGGCGTACATCCGCCGGCGCGCCCCGATCCCCTTGGCGAACTCCTGCACGATGGTGGCGAAGACGAACCCCGCCAGCAGGTACGACACCAGCGCGTACACGTCCCGCATCCCCAGCGCCAGCAGGGTGGCGAACACCGCCACCCCCGCGGCCACGGGGAGGGTGAACTGCCGCCGCAGGTTGGCCAGCGAGGCGCGCCGCCACGCGATGAGCGGCCCCACGCCGGTGAGCGCCAGCAGCAGCAGCCCCAGCGGCCCGTTCACCTCGTTGAACCAGGGCGCCCCCACCTCGATCTTGTCCCCCTGCACCCACTCGGTGAGGATGGGGAACAGCGTCCCCCAGAGCGTGGCGAAGCAGATCCCCACCAGCACCAGGTTGTTGTACAGGAACGCCGCCTCGCGGCTCACCATGCTCTCCAGCTCCACCGGCGCCTGCAGGTCGGTGAGGCGCGTGGCCACCAGCCACGCCGAGGCCGCGGTGGCCAGGATGAGGAAGCCGAGGAACCAGTTCCCCACCGCCGACTGCGCGAAGGCGTGGACCGAGTTGATGATCCCGCTGCGGGTGATGAAGGTGCCGAGGATGGAGAGGAGGAACGTGAGGATCACCAGCGTCACGTTCCACTTGCGCAGCATCCCGCGCTTCTCCTGGATCATGATGCTGTGCAGGAACGCGGTGCCGGTGAGCCAGGGGAGGAAGGACGAGTTCTCCACCGCGTCCCACGCCCAGTACCCGGCCCACCCCAGCTCCACGTACGCCCACCACATGCCCAGGACGATGCCGATGGTGAGGAAGAACCAGGACAGCAGCGCCCACTTGCGCACCGCCCCCAGCCACGCCGTGTCGAACCGGCGGGTGATCAGCGCGCCGATGGCGAAGGCGAAGGGGACCGCGGTGGCCACCAGCCCCAGGTAGAGCATGGGCGGGTGCGCCGCCATCCCCGGGTTCTGCAGCTGCGGGTTCATCCCGCGCCCGTCGGGGGGGACCCAGTCGAGGCGCTCGAACGGGTTGGCCCCGAACGCCAGCGTCATGAGGAAGAACAGCGCGCACACCGCCAGCGTCCCCGTCACCCACGGCATGAGCGCGCGGTTGCGGTGCCGGTTGGTGAACACCGCCACGGCGGCGTACAGCGTGAGGATGAGCGCCCAGAACAGCAGCGACCCCGCCTGCCCCGCCCAGAAGGCGGTGAACAGGTACACCGTGGGGAGGTTGGCGCTGGTGTACGACGCGACGAACTTGATGGAGAAGTCGTGCGTGAAGAGGGCGGTCCAGAGCCCGAGCGACGCCACGAGGGTGAAGCCGAAGGTGGCGTACACCGCGCGTTCGCCGCTGCGCACGAGGTCGGCGCGCCCCTGGGCGCCACCGGCAAACGAGACCGTGGCGGCCCAGGCGGCCATCAGGAGGGCCACCCAGAGCGCCAGTTCACCCGCGAGAATCATGTGGCCTCAGGCGCGTGGCGCCGACGTCCCCTGCTGGTATCCCGGGGTCTGCTGGTACTTGTCGGGGGCGTTCTCGTAGCGCGACGCGCACTTGGCCAGCAGCGTGGTGGCCTGGAAGGTGCCGTCGCGATCAAGCCGCCCTTCCACCACGACATCCACGCCGTCGGTGAAGGTGTCGGGCGCCACGCCGCGGTAGAGCACCGCGTACGTCTGCGCCCCGTCGGTCATGCGGAAGGTGAGCGACCGGCCGGAGGGGTCGCGCACGATGGTCCCCGACACGACGCGGGCCCCCACCTTGACCCCGGTGTTCCGGAAGCGCGGGTTGGACGCCACCTTCCCCGCCAGTTCGGTGGGGGTGAGGTAGTACGTGGCGGTGTCCTCGATGGAACTGGCCATGAGGTACCCGGCCGTCCCCAGCACGAGGAGGCCGCCAAACAGGAACTTGGTGCGAGCTTTCACGGGAAGCCGTCCTGGTCCGTGGCGATTCCGAGGAGGTTACTCGG
>JBEIJM010000306.1:0-2621 GCA_040380205.1 Gemmatimonadaceae bacterium | reverse complement strand
TCATCCCTAGGGCCCCTAACAACCTCAGGCAGTTCCCTGGCCCCTATCCCCTCGGACCTCTCCCTCATCCCTAGGGCCCCTAACAACCTCAGGCAGTTCCCTGGCCCCTATCCCCTCGGACCTCTCCCTCATCCCCAGGGCCCCTAACAACCTCAGGCAGTTCCCTGGCCCCTATCCCCTCGTACCTCTCCCTCATCCCCAGGGCCCCTAAGCACCTCCTCAAGCAGTAAAACCCCCCAATCAGCACCGCAAACAATTCAAAGCCCCGCGTACCACCCCACTGTCTCCCGCAGCCCCGCCTCCAGGCTCCGCGCCGGCCGGAACCCCAGCCGGGCCTCGATCTGCCGCGGGTCGATCGCGTAGCGCCGGTCATGCCCCGGCCGGTCGGTGACAAAGGTGACCAGCGTCTCGCACCGCGCCCCCCGCGCCGCGGGACACGCCGGGTACCGCGCCGCCAGCGCCGGGTCCGCGGCAAACGCCTCGTCCACCAGCCGGCACAGCGTGCGGACCAGCTCCAGGTTCACCACCTCCGCGCGCCCGCCAATCACGAACCCCTCGCCCGGCTCCGCGCGGCAGACAATCGCGTCAAGCGCCGCGCAGTGGTCGCGCACGTGCAGCCAGTCGCGCACCTGCTGCCCGTCGCCGTACACCGGCAGCGGCTGCCCGTGCAGCGCGTGCGTGATCATCAGCGGAATCAGCTTCTCCGCCACCTGCCACGGCCCGTAGTTGTTGGAGCACCAGCTGAGCGTGGCCGGCAGCCCGTAGGTGTGCATCGCCGCGCGCACCAGCAGGTCGCTGGCCGCCTTGCTGGCCGAATACGGACTGTTGGGCGCATACGGCGACCGCTCGGTGAAGGGCGGGTCGTCCGGCCCCAGCGCGCCAAACACCTCGTCGGTGCTCACATGGTGAAAGCGCACGCCCGCGCGCCACGCGCCGTGCTCCCGCCACGCCGCGCGGCAGGCGTCCAGCAGCACCTGCGTTCCCAGCACGTTGGTGCGCACGAACGCCATCGGGTCGGCAATGCTGCGGTCCACATGCGACTCCGCCGCGAAGTGCACCACGGTGTCGATGTCGTGCGCCGCCAGCAGCCGCGCCACCAGCGGCGCGTCGCCAATGTCGCCATGCACAAAGGTGATCGCCCCGCACGCCTCCAGCGGCGCCAGCAGCGCGCGGTTCCCCGCATAGGTGAGTGCATCCAGCACCACCACGCCGTCGGCCGGGTGCGCCGCCACCCAATGGTGCACGAAGTGCGCGCCAATGAACCCCGCGCCACCGGTCACCAGCACACGCCGCACGCGCTCAGCCACGAGTGACTCAGCCACGAGTGACTCAGCCACGAGCAACTCCGTCACGAGCAACTCCGTCACGAGCGGCGCCGGGCGCCGCATGCCCCGGCTGCTCCTCGCCATCATCATGCGCATCCACCGGCGCGTCCCCCAGCAGCTCCGCCACCGTGGACGCCACCCCCTCACGCCAGTGCGGCGGCGTGAACCCCAGCGCGCGCCAGGTGGCGTGACAATCCAGCAGCGCCACGGCCGGACGCGGCGCCGGGCGCGTGACCTGGCTGCTGGGCACCGGCACCACCGCGCCCACATTCGCCGCACCGCGCGCCAGCAGCAGCTCGCGCACGGTGCACGCCACGTCGTACCAGCTGGCCACCCCGGCATCGGTGGCATGCACCATCCCCGCCATGGGCGACGCCCCTTCCATCGCGGTCAGCACGCCGTCCACCACGCGGGCCAGCGTGGTCGCGCGCGTGGGGGTCCCCACCTGGTCGTCTACCACATGCATCGTGCCCCCCTCGCGCAGGCGGCGCACCGCGGTGGCCACGAAGTTGGGGGGCGTGCAGCTGTGCACCCACGCCGTGCGCACCACCACCGCCGCCGGATGCGCGGCCAGCACCGCCACCTCCCCCTCGCGCTTGGTGCGCCCGTAGACGCCCAGCGGACTGGTGGGCGCCTGCGGCGCATACGGTGCGCCCCCGCGTCCGTCAAACACATAGTCGGTGGACAGCTGCACCAGACGCGCCCCCATCTGCGCCGTCACCTCGGCCAACACCCCGGGCGACTCCGCATTCACCACGCGCGCGCGCCACGGCTCCCCCTCGGCGTCATCCACGCGTGTGTACGCCGCACAATTCACCACCACCGCCGGCCGCAGGGCGCGCACCGCGTCGGCCACCTGCGCGGGGTGCTCCAGCGACAGCTCGCGCGACGTGGGCGTCAGCAGCTCCCACGATGCACGCGCGTGCTGCCAGTGGGCCTGCAGCGCGCGCCCCACCTGTCCCGTGCCCCCCAGCAGCAACAGACGCGTGCGCATCACCGCGCACCACCACGGTGGGGATGCGCGTCGTGGGCGCTGGTGCCTGTGTCATCCCGCGCGTCATCCCGCGCGTCATCTCGCGCATCACCCTGCGCATAACCCTGCGCGTCATCCCGCGCATCACCCCGCGCGTCATCTCGCGCATCACCCTGCGCATAACCCCGCGCATCATCCCGCGCATCATCCCGCCCTTCTTCGCACATCACGCTCGCATCCCACGCCGGCGCCGCCGCATCGCGCGGTGACAGCACCGGGCGCACCCCCGCCGGCAGCGGCCAGTCAATCGCCAGCAGCGCGCT
>JBEIJM010000305.1:0-2639 GCA_040380205.1 Gemmatimonadaceae bacterium | reverse complement strand
GGCCGGATCGCCCGGCGGGCGCCCGGCCGCGCCGCGCGCGGTTCCGCCGCGCTCCGGCGCGCCGGCCCCGGGGCGGGCGACACACCCCGATGCCAGGGTGATCACCAGCAGGGCCGCGCCAACCGGAGGACGCAGGGCAGGGCGCACACGCGCCGGAGTGGGGGGGAACGGACGCATGGGGCGGAGGCAGGAGGGGCCCGTCAGGGCGGAACGTCCGGACACGGGAGCAACCGGCGCAGCACCTAGGTTGCCCCGCGACGCGTCGTCGATCAAGATGCCGACACGATCCCGAGGTCTCCCGGGCCGTCCTCCCCGCCTCCCGCTCCCGCCATGCGCGACCCCCGCGTCACCGAGCAGCGCAATCCACGCACCGCCGACATCGACCTCGCCGATCCCCAGGGCATCGTGGACCTTGTCCTCGCGGAGGACCGCGGGGTGGTGGAGGCGGTGGCCTCGCAGCGCGAGGTGATCGCGCAGGGGATCACGCTGGTGGAGGGCGCCTTTCGCGCCGGTGGACGGCTGCTGTACATCGGGGCGGGCACCTCGGGGCGCCTGGGGGTGCTGGATGCCAGTGAGTGTCCCCCCACCTTCGGCACCGATCCGCGCCTGGTGGTGGGGATCATCGCTGGCGGGGACGTGGCGTTGCGCACCCCGGTGGAGGGGGCGGAGGACGATCCCGCCGGCGGGGCGGCGGCGATGGCGGCGCACGCCGTGGGGGTGGGCGACGTGGTGTGCGGCATCGCGGCCTCCGGGACCACGCCCTACGTGCGCGGTGCCCTGGAGGCGGCGCGCGCCCGCGGCGCCCGCACCATCCTGCTGGCCTGCTCGCCTCCGCCCGACGCCATGCGCGCGCACGCCGACCTCTGCATCGTTCCGGTCACCGGCCCCGAGGTGCTCACCGGTTCCACCCGCCTCAAGGCGGGGACCGCCACCAAGCTGGTGTGCAACCTGCTCACCACGGGGGCCATGATCCGCATCGGCAAGAGCTACGGCAACCTGATGGTGGACCTCATGGCCACCAACACCAAGCTGCAGGACCGCGCGGAGCGGATCGTCGCCGAGGTGGCGGCCGTCCCGCGCGAGGAGGCGCGCGCGCTGCTGGCGGCGGCGGGGGGGCGGGTCAAGCGCGCGCTGGTCATGCAGGCGCTGGGCGGCTCGGCCGATGCGGCGCAGGCGGCGCTGGACGAGGCGGGGGGCGTGGTGCGCCGCGTGCTGCCGCCACCGCCGCCGGTGGCCTGATGCCCGCGGCGGAGGGCGCCCCGTCGGAGGCGGTGTGCGTGGGGCTGATGTCCGGGACCTCGCTGGACGGCATCAGCGCGGCGGTCGTGCGCCTGGGCGACGGGGCTGATGGTCGCGTGCGCTGCGAGCTGCTGGCGTTCCGGCCGTCGGCGTACACGCCGGCGCAGCGCGCCCGGCTGGAGGGGGCGCTGCGCGCGGGGAGCGCGGCCGACTACTGCGCGCTCCACGCCGACCTCGGCGACTGGTTTGCCGAGGCGGCGCTGGCGGCGATGGCGGAGGCCGGCGTGCGCCCGGGGGAGGTGGCGGTGGTGGCGTCGCACGGGCAGACGGTGTGGCATGCGCCGCCGCACGGCACCTGGCAGCTGGGGGATGCCGCGCGGCTGGCGGAGCGGACGGGGTGCGCGGTGGTGTCGGATTTCCGCACGCGGGACCTGGCCGCCGGCGGGGAGGGGGCGCCGCTGGTCCCCATGGCCGACCTCCTGCTGTTCGCCCGGGAGGACGGGTGGCGCGCGCTGCAGAACATCGGCGGCATTGGCAACGTCACCGTGGTGCCGCCCTGGCCGCGGGGCTCGGCGGCCCCCGATTCGGTGCGCGCCTTCGACACCGGGCCCGGCGTGGTGGTGGTGGACAGCGTGGTGCGCGCCCTGGTGCCGGGGCTCCCGTTCGACCGTGATGGCGCCCTGGCCCTGGCCGGCCGGGTCCTCCCGGAGGTCGTGGCGGAGGCCATGGCCGCCCCCTTCTTCTCGGCGGTGCCTCCCAAGAGCACCGGGCGCGAGTGGTTCACGCCCGACTACGTGGCGCGCTTCATCACCGCCTGCCAGGCGGCCGGCGGCACGACCGCCGACGTGGTGGCCACGGCCACGGCCTTCACGGCGCACAGCATCGCCGACCAGTACGCGCGCTTCCTCCCGTCCGGGGTGGCCGAGGTGCTCCTCTCCGGGGGCGGCGCGCGCAATCCGGCGCTGGTCCGCGCGCTGGAGGCCGCCTTGCGCGCGCGCATGGGGGCGCAGGCCCCGGCGATCCGCCCTTTTGCGTCGGTGTACTTTGACGGTGAGGCCAAGGAGGCCGTGGCCTTCGCGCTGCTCGGGTACCTGCACCTGCGCGGACGTCCCGGCAACCTCCCCTCGGCCACCGGTGCCCGCGGTCCGCGGGTGCTGGGTTCCCTGACGCCCCGCTGATTCGTGACCTCCCGTGACGTGTTGCGGCGCCTGGTGGCGCCGCTGCTGGTGCCATCCATTCCGTGGGCTGCGTCCAGCGGCTTCGAGGCGGCGCGCCCGCTGCTGGACGAGGCCATGGCGCTGGGAGTGGGAGGCCTCCTGCTGGAGGGGGGAGAGCAGGGGGCGGTGCGGGCGCTGGTCAAGGAGCTGCAGCGCCAGGCGCCTCATCCCCTGCTGATCGGG
>JBEIJM010000304.1:0-2639 GCA_040380205.1 Gemmatimonadaceae bacterium | reverse complement strand
GGCGCGAGGCCGCCTCGCGCGCGCGGTCGTGCGCGCCGCGGCGGGCCGCACGCTCCGCCTCCTCCACCACCGGCGTCCACGGGTCGGCGGCCGCCTGCGCCCGCACCCCCGGGGGGACCGCGAGCAGCAGCGCCGCCGCCAGCGCCCGGGGTGCCACCACGCGCGCCCTCATCGCGTCCCTCCCGCCGCCTTGATGGCCTGCGTCTTCTCGGCGATGGCCACCAGCAGCCGCTCCAGCTCCGTCTCGTACGCCGCCGCGTCCATGGCGCCCTTGCGCGCGCGCAGCGCGGCCAGCGCCGACTCCAGCGCCTGCCGCTCGGCCAGCAGCGCCGCCACCCGCGCGTTGGCGGGCGCCGCCTCCCGCGCGAAGGCGATGCGCGCCGCCGCCACCGAGTCGCTCAGCACCGGGTGCTCCACCTGCAGCGTGTTGGCCGCCTCGTACGCGCGCGCCACCGCCGCGCGCGTGAAGCGGAACAGCTCCAGCACCGACAGCCGGCCGTCCTTGTCACTGTCGGCCGCGTCGCTCCCCAGCGCCTCGACAAAGGGGGTGGCGAAGCGCGGCGCGTTGCGCTCCAGCGCGCTGCGCGTGGCGGTGATGATCACGCGCCCCGGCGCGGCCAGTGCCGGCACGAAGTCGCCGCTGCCGCTGGCCGCGTTCACCACCACCACCTGCTGCGCGGCCAGCGGTGCCAGCCACGCGGCGTAGTCGGCGGCGGTGGCGTCGGGGCCCGGCAGGTTCACGCGCGACGCCGTCCCCTCCCCCGCGCCGTGTCCCAGCAGCAGCACCAGCACCACGTCGCCGGGGCGCGCGCGCGCCGCCAGCCGCGCCAACGCGCCCCGCACGTTGTCGCGCGTGCTGCGCCCGTCGCTCACGCCGGCCACCGGCAGCGAGTCCTCGGTGAGGACGATCACGCTCGAGTCGGCCACCCCCCAGCGGGTGCGCGCCGCCTCGCGGGTGGCGCGCGCCGCCGCCGCGAAGCTCGCGCGGTACGCCGGCTCCCCCGACAGCCCCGCCACCACCAGCACATGCGCGCGCTGCGCCGCGGCGGGCCCTGCCCACAGCGCGCCGGCCAACACGCACGCTACCGCCAGCCGTGCCGTCTGCCCGAGTGCGCGCCTCATGCCAGCCCCTGCCACCGGCGCACCCCCCACTCGGCGCCCAGCAGCGCCAGCAGCAGCAGGAACAGCGCCGGCATGTCCCACACGTCGTGCGCCTCCTTCACGGTGATCCCCGCCCGCGTGATCGCCGCGTCGGCGGGGAGCGCGGCCACTGTGGCGGGATCGTACGCCTGGCCGCCGGTGGCGCGAGCCATCGCGCGGAGCCGCGCGCTCCCCTCCTCGTCCAGCGGCTGGTCGGCCCCCAGCGTGTCGGCCAGCAGCCGTGCCGAGGCCACCCCCACCGTGTCGCGTCCGCGCAGGGCGGTGACGGTGACGGTCACGCGCCCGCTGTCGGTCAGCGGCAGCGTCCCCAGGTACGCCCCCGGGGCGGCCACCTGCGGCGCGAGCGTGACGCGCGCCACGGCGGACACGCCCGCCGCTGCGCCATCGGCGGGGGACAGGGTGGCGGTGACCACGGCGTCGGGGATGGGGGCGTACTCCGCCGTGCGCAGCTCTGCGCGCACCTGCACCGGGTCTCCCGGCGCGCCGTGCGACGGGCTCACCGTCAGCTGCAGCGGCGCGGGCGTCTCCTCCGCCATCCAGCGCAGCAGCTGGCGCCACAGCAGCGGCAACGTGAGGTCCGCCTCGTCCACGCTGGCGTCCATGCGCCACCGCCACAGGTCCTGCACCGCGAGCACCGCGGCCACGCCGCGCCCGTAGCGGTGCCACGCCAGCACCGGATGCTCGCCCCCCCCCGCGGAATCACGCCCCACCAGCAGCACCGTGGCGCCGCGCCGCGCGGTGAGCGGGCGGTTGACCGTGGTCACGATGGGGCGGGCGCCCCACCACTGCCGCGCCGCCGCGCTGCCGGGGGCGCCCGGCGCCAGCTGCAGCGCCGGGTGCTCCTCGCCCGCGGGGGTGGGGGCCAGCCGCAGCGGGCGGGCCGGGCCAGTGGCGTTGACCGTGTCGGCCACCAGCTGCAGCGGCAGCGCGGCCTCCAGCGCCGTCCCCGCATAGCCGCCCTCCGCCAGCGCCGCGCGGCCCCCCAGCAGCAGCAGGCCGCCGCCGCGCACCGCCACGAAGTCGGCCAGCCACTGCCGCTGCGCCCCGGTGAGCGCGGCGGCCTCCAGGCTCCCCAGCACCACGGCCTGGTACGCGAACAGCTCCGCGCGCGTGGCCGGAAAGCCCCCCAGCAGCTCCAGCGAGTCGCGCACGCCCAGACGGAGGAACTTCCCCTTCGCGGTGCGCAGCACCGCGGTGAGCGCCAGCGCGCTGTCGGGGAGGAGCGCGCGGCGCAGGACCGCGAACTCGGGGCGCGGCTCCCCCTCCAGCAGCAGCACGCGGTCCGGGCCCGGGCGCACCGCCACCGCGCCGCTCCACGCGTTGTCCTGCGTGACCGCCTCGCCGCGCAGCGCCGGCACGCGCACCGTCACCCGGTGCACCCCGGCCGCCAGCGGCGGCAGCCGCAAGCGGGCCAGGGCCGCGCCGTCGCCGCGCGGGCGCACGGTGTCCGCGGCCACCACGCGGCCGTCCGCCTCGGC
>JBEIJM010000303.1:0-2647 GCA_040380205.1 Gemmatimonadaceae bacterium | reverse complement strand
GACCTGCTCATCGCCGACCGGCGGCTGCCGCTGGACAGCGGCGCACGCCTGGCCGAGCGGCTGCGGCCGCTGCGCCCGCTGCTGCGGGTGCTGATCATCGGGTCGGAGGACGCCGTGCTGCACGAAGGGGCACAGCGCGTCGCACCGCTGCCCTTCCTGCAGAAGCCCTTCACGCTGGAGGCGCTGCTGGGTGCGGTGCACCACGCCCTCTCGGCGGCACGGGCGGAGGCGCACCCCGAGGCGCACCCCGAGGCGCACCCCGAGGCGCACCCCGAGGCGCGCCCGGCGGCGCTCATGGCGGCACGCTGAGCTCGTTGCGCACCGCGGTCACCCCCGGCACGCGCCAGGCGCCCTGCTCCACGGCCGCGCGGTCGGCGGCGGTGCCCACGGTGCCGCGCAGCACCACCGTGCTTCCCTGGGTGAGCACCTCCACGCAGGCGGCTGCCTGCGCGGCGCGCGCCCGCAGCGCCTCCTGCACCTGCGCCCGCACCGCGGGGGTGGCCACGGTCGGCCGCACCACCACGCGGTTGTCCACGCCACGCACGCCCGCCACGAAGCGCAGCGCGCGCTCCGCCGCGCCCCGGTGCAGGTGCAGCTCCGTGGTGCCGGAGAGGGTCACCATGCCGCCCCGCACCTGCAGCGTCAACGCCGCCTCCGCCGCCCCCAGCTCATCGCGCAGTGCGCGGCGGGCGTCCTCGGCAACGGCCGCGTCGTCGCGCACCGCCACCGGGGCTCGGGTGGGGGGACAGGGGCCGCACACGCCGCTCTCGTAGACCACGTCACCGTCGGCCCGCGGGTACAGCGCCGGGGGCTGACCCTCCACGCGCGCGATCATGGCGCGCGCCCTCCGCCGGGGCGCGCCGCCACCTCGGCCGTCGCCGCCTCACCCGTCGCTGCCAGCACCCCCTCGGCCACGGCGCGCACCAGGTCGCTGGCACTCAGGATGCCGCGCAACGCCTCTCCTTCCATCACCAGCGCGCGGTGGATCCCGTGCTGCCGGAGGAACCGCGCGGCCTCGTCCAACGGCGTGTCCGGGCCCAGCACCAGGCGCTGCCGCGTCATGGCGTCCGACACCGTGCAGTCGTCCAGCGCGCTCCACTCGGGCGCATCGGGAACCGCCAGCCGCGTGGCCACGTCCACGAAGCTGTCGGCCCACAGGTCGGTGAAGTACTCCGACGGCGGCGCCTCTCCCTCCACCAGCTCGTCGAAGTCCAGCGCGTCGGGGGGCTCGCCGGGCTCGGGGACCTCGCGTCGCCACGTGGGGACCGCCGGGAGCACGGCGGCCAGCTGCACGAGGTCGGTGAGCGTGACCACCCCCAGCACGCGGTGGCCGGCCACCACCGGTGCGCCGGAGACGTGGCGCGCCGTGAGCAGTGTCATCGCCTCGCGCGCGGCGAGTTCGGGGGCGAGGGTCAGCACCTCGCGGGTCATGAGGTCGGCCACGGTGGGCGCGGGGGGAGACACAGGGGGCATGGATCCCTCGGAGATGGCGGGAACGGCACGGCACTGGGGACACCCGCATCGTGGCCGTCGGCGCACCCGCTGTCTGTCCGTGGCTGCACCGACAGACGCCGTGCGCGCGCGCCGCGAGCTTCCCCGTCGCGGCACGCCGCCGCCGAGGATCCGTCGTTTCACGCCGCTGCCGGAGACTGCCATGCTCGCTCGCGACCTGATGACCCCGCACCCCGCCACTGTCACCCCCGGCGACACGCTCCAGCACGCCGCCGCACTCATGCGCGCGCGGGGGGTGGGGATGCTCCCCGTGGTCACCGACCAGGCCTCGCGCCGGCTGGTGGGGGTGGTCACCGACCGCGACCTCGTGGTGCGGCATCTGGCCCGCAGCAACGGGCTGGTGGCGCACGTGACTGACTGCATGACGCACCAGCCGCTGGCGACGGTGGCCCCCGAGGCCTCGCTGCAGTCGGTGACCGACCTGATGATCCGTCACCAGGTGCGCCGCCTGCCGGTGGTGGACGACCACGGCGCGGTGCAGGGGGTCATCGCGCAGGCCGACGTGGCCACACATGTGGGCCCCGGAGATGCGCGGCTGGTGGAGCAGGTGCTGGAGGGGATCTCACGCCCGGCGGCGCTCGCCCACTGAGCGGGGGGCGGGAGCGCCGGCGCCGTCCTCCGTGGCAGACACCGCGGCTGCCATCGCCGCAGGGGGGATCACCACCTGCGGCGCCTCCGCCGGCAGCGGCGTCACCGGCGCCTCCACCGGCAGCGGCGTCACCGTCGGCAGCTGCTCGGCGGTGAGCGTCTCCGCCGCCAGGAGCCGCCGCACCCCCTCGTCCAAGGCGGCGCGGTGGTGCGTGAGCAGCCGCGTGGCGCGCGCCAGCCCCCGCTCCACCAGCGTGCGCACCGCCTCCTCGATGTCGCGCTGCGTGGCCTCGCTCACCGCGCGCGGCAGCAGCGCCAGGTGGCCGTCACCCCCCAGGAAAGGCGCCCCCTCTCCCTCGTACGCCACCGGCCCCACGGTGGGCGCCATGCCATGGCGCGTGACCATGTCGCGCGCCAGCAGGGTGGCCTTGGCCAGGTCGTCGCTGGCGCCGGTGGAGCTCTCCCCCAGCGCCACCAGCTCCGCCGCGCGTCCGCCCAGCAGCACGGCCAGCCGCGCCTCCAGCTCCGCCACGGTGGCCAGGTAGCG
>JBEIJM010000302.1:0-2651 GCA_040380205.1 Gemmatimonadaceae bacterium | reverse complement strand
TGACCATGCCCTGCCGCAGGGCTAGCTTGCGAGGGTGCCCCGGGGGCACGCGCTTGGACGCACCCGACTGCCCGTCGGCCTCCGTCCGCCAGCGGCGACGTCGTCGGCTGGGCCTTGGCCCCTGCGTCCTGCTGCCGCCGCCATGTCCGTCCTGACTGCTCCATCGGTGGACGCGCTGGGCCCCCTCCTGGAGGGGCTCCCCTGTGCCGCCGTGCTGTTTGAGGGAGACGGGCACCTGGTGGCCGCCAATGCCCGCGCGCACGGCTGGCTGGCGGTCGACGCGCGCGCGCCGCTGGCCACGCAGTCGTGGCACGTGGTCCTCCTCCCGCTGGGGGAGGCGGCGCCTGCGGCGGCGGTGCGCGTGGCCGCGCTGTGCCAGCCGGAGACGCTGCAGCTGCCCCTGGGGGAGACGGGGCGACTCGTGGAGCTGCGGCTGGTTCCGGTCCCCGAGGGACGCGTGCTGGCGTGCGCCACCGACATGACCGACGTGGTGGCGCACGCGCGCGCCACTGAGGCGGCGGTGCGCGAGCGGGACGCCCTGCTGGCGGGGCTCCCGGTGCCGGTGTGGGTGGCCGATGCCTCAGGTGCACTGGTGCGTCGCAACCCGGCGGCCGCGGCGGCGGTGGAGGGGCGCGAGGTGCCCACGGTGCGCGCCCTCTGGGAGCTGCAGGCCCCGCACGACCTGCGGCACGCGCGGCCGCTGTCGTTCCTCGACGCGCCGGCCATGCGGGCGCTGGCCGGTGAGGCGGTGGCCGGGGAGCCGCTGGAGCTGCGCCGTGGCGCCGCGGTGGTGCGGGTGGCGGTGCATGCGCGCCCGCTGCGCGATGCCACCGGCGCGGTGCGCGGGGTGGTGGTGGTGGAGCTGCCGGCCGCCTCGGAGGCGGTGGGGGAGCCCGCCGAGGGGGAGGCGCGCCTGGCCCGGTTGGTGGAGGAGCGCTCGCAGGCGCTGCTGGCCTCGCAGGAGGCGCAGTTGCGCGACCGGCGCCTGGCGGCGGTGGGGCAGCTGGCGGCCGGGGTGATGCACGACATGAACAACGTGCTCCACCCCATCATGGCGGCGGCGTACCTGCTGCAGCATCACGCCGAGTCGCCGGCGGCAGTGCGCGACTACGCCGACCGGATCCGCAAGGCCGCGGAGACCGGCGCGGCCATCGCCTCACGCGTGGGGCGTTTCATCCGGCAGGAGCCGCTGCACGGCGGCGACCGCCCGGTGGAGCTGTCGGCCATCGCGGCCGAGGTGCTGGCGTTCACCGAGCCGGCCTGGCAGGCGCGCCCCGGCGGGGCGGCGGTGCGGGTGGTGCGCGACCTCCCCCCCGGGGTGTGGGTGCGCGGCATCCCCGGCGAGCTGCGGGAGGCGTTGGTGAACCTGGTGCAGAACGGCGTGGATGCCATGCCCGCGGGGGGGACGCTCACGGTGCGCGCCTTCCGCGAGGGGGGCGACGCCTGCGTGGCGGTGCGCGACAGCGGCGCGGGGATGAGCGCGGAGGTGCGCGAGCGCGCCTTCGAGCCGTTCTTCACCACCAAGGGGGTGCGCGGGTCGGGGCTGGGGCTGGCCGAGGTGTACGGGATCGCCCGTCGCCACCGCGGCACCGCGTCGATTGCCTCGGTCCCCGGGCGCGGCACCGAGGTGGTGCTGCGGCTGCCGGCCGAGGCGGCGCCCGCGGGGGCGGAGGCGGCGCCGGCGTCACCGGTGGGCGAGGCGGCGGGGGGTGGCGTGACCGCGGACGTGGCGGGCATCGCGGGCCCTGTCGCGGCGCCCACGGCGCTGCGCATCTTGGTGGTGGAGGATCAGGAGGACAGCCGCGAGTTTCTCGTCCGGATTCTTCGGGAGGACGGGCACCTGGTGGAGGCGGTGGGGGACTGCGCGGGGGCGCGGGCACGGCTCGCCGCCCCGGGCGCGACCGGCGCCGCCGCCCCCCCGTTCGACCTGCTGCTGGCGGATGCCGGGCTTCCCGACGGCGACGGCTGGGCGCTGGTGCGGGAGGTGCAACAGGCGTGGCCCACCCTGCGGGCGGGGGTGGTGACCGGGTGGGACGCAGGGCCGGAGCGCGAGGGGGCCTCCGGGGTGGCGTTCGTGCTGCGCAAGCCGTGGCCGGTCGCCGATTTGCAGGCTCATGTCGCGGGGCGCAACTGCCTCGTGCCGGACCGTGGGTGACGCGATGACCGAGACGAACATGCTCCGCGTGCTGGTGGCGGAGGACAATGCGTTGGAGCGCTCCACGCTGGTGGACCTGCTGGGCGCCTTGGGGCACCTGGTGGTGGCCGAGGTGTCCACGGGCCCCGAGGCGGTGGCGCAGGCGCGACAGCTGGCCCCCGATGCGGTGTTGCTGGACCAGCATCTGCCGGGGGCCAGCGGCGCCGAAGCGGCGGCGGCCATCGCGCGGGAGCTGCCGGGAACGGCGGTGGTGCTCATCACCGGCGACCTGTCGCTGCAGTTGAGCCCGGCGGAGATGGAGGAGAGCGCCGCGGTGGCGCTGCTGGCCAAGCCGGCGCCGCCGGTGACGCTGGACGCCACGCTGCGGATGGCGGCGGCGCGCTCGCGGGTGCTCGCCGAGGCGCGGCGCGAGGCCGACGCGGCGCGGCAGGCGCTGGAGGCGCGCAAGCTGATCGAGCGCGCCAAGGGGATCCTCATGCGGCGCACGGGGACCAGC
>JBEIJM010000301.1:0-2673 GCA_040380205.1 Gemmatimonadaceae bacterium | reverse complement strand
GTGGACGGCGTGCAGTGGGATGGCGGGGTGACCGACTATCACCTGGCGCTGCCGTACCCCGAGGGGGACGGCCTCATCCTGTACCCGCACTTCTACGGGCACCTGGTGCCGGGGTGGTTCGACAAGGGGCTCCCGTGGCGCAGGGCGCGCGGGGCGGGGCTGGAGCGCGTGCTGCTGGTGGCGCCGTCGCCCGCCTTCGTGGCGTCGCTCCCCGGCGGCAAGATCCCCGACCGGCGCGACTTCTACACGCTGACGCCGGACGAACGGATTCGCCGGTGGGAGGCGGTGCGGACGGCGTCGCTGGCGCTGGGGGAGGCGCTGCAGGCGCTGGTGACCAGCGGGCGCGTGGCCGAGGTGGCGCAGCCGCTGTGACCCGAGGGGGACGCGGTGCCGCGCACGGCGCGCGGCGGAAGGTCCGCGCGTGCCCCGCTAGATTGTCGCGCCATGAGTGACGCGCTCCCCACCGGGTCCCCCGCGCTGGATCGGTTCCTGGCCTTCCGCCGCACGCTGCCGCCCCGCCCGCCGCTGGAGGCGCTCACCGTGCGGGCCCGCGGACTGGACTTTGCCGTGTACCGCACGCCGCCGGTGGATGGGGTCCCCCCGCTGGTGTGCCTCAACGGCGGGCTGCTGTTCGACCACACCCTGCTGTGGCCCACGCTGGCGCCGCTGGCGGCCACCCGGCAGCTGCTGCTGTACGACCAGCGGGGGCGCGGCGCGTCGGCGGTGCCCCCCGGGCACCAGCGGCACCGCATCGAGTACGACGCCGGCGACCTGCCGGCGCTGCGCGAGGCGCTGGGGATTGCCCAGTGGGATGTGCTGGGGCACAGCTGGGGGGGCGGCATTGCCCTGCTGGGCACCGCCCAGGACGTGGCGGGGGTGCGGCGGCTGGTGCTGGTGGACGCCGTGGGGGTGGACAGCCGGTGGATGGCGCCGCTGCACGAGGCCGCGCTGGCGGTGCTCACCGGGGAGGCGCGGGCGCGGCTGGCGGCGCTGGACCCGGGGGCGCTGGCGCACCCCGACCTGCCGGTGCACGCCGAGTACGGGCAGGCGTTCTTCCCCGCGTGGTTCGTGGACCAGACGCTGCCGGCGCGCATCCTCCCGTCGCGGGGGAGCAGCGAGACCGGGTGCGCCGCGGTGGCGCGGCTGCGGCGCGAGGGGTACGACTGGCACGACCGGGTGGCGGGGATGCCGGTGCCCACGCTGCTGGTGCACGGCACCGCCGACCTGCTATCGATTGCCGAGGCGCACCGCACGGCGTCGCTGTTGCGGGAGGCGCAGGTGGTCCCCATCGCCGAGGCGGGGCACAACCCGTTCTGGGAGCAGCCGGCGCCGTTCTTCGGCGCCATCGAGGGGTTTCTCTCGGCGCCGTAAGGGGCGGAGGGATTCCCCGGGGCTAGCGGCGGGCGGGGCGCGGCTCGGGGTGGTCTGGCGCAGGGGCGGGGGGAGGGTCGCGGGGCGCCACCTGGGCCGACCGCTGCTGGACCGTGCCGCCGCGCCGCAGCTGCAGGCGCAGCGTGGTGCCCGGGACCAGGAGGGCCGGGTAGGACACGGCGTGGTCCCGGAGGTCGAGACCATTGCTGGCCACGAGCGTGTCGCCGGCCTGCACGCCGGCGCGCGCGGCGGGGGAGCCGGGATCCACGGCCTCCACGACCGGCGGCTCGCAGTGGCTCACGTAGAGGCCGTCGGGGTGCAGGGTGCGCAGCTGCGCCCCGGAGAGGGTGAGCCCCAGGTATCCGGTCGCCTCGGCGGCCGGCTCGCGCAGGGCGCGGTCCATCGTCTGGATGCGCACGGACACCTGCGGCCCCCAGCTGCGCAGGGGGAGCGGCCCCGCGTCGCCGCGTGCGAGGGCGGCCAGCACGGAATCGATCTCGCGCTGCAGGACGAGGACGCGCCGCCGCTCCCCCTGAAGGGTGGGCCGCTGCTCCACCAGCTGCTCCACCAGGCGCTGGGCGGCGTCCAGCTCGTCGCGGAGGCGGAGGAGGACGATGCCGTCGGGGTGCCTGGCGGCCGGGGAGGGGCCGGCGGGGATGGTCTCGCAGCGGTTGGGGGGAAGGCGCCGGACCAGCAGCACCTGCTGTGACCAGCCATCAACGGGCCATGACAAGGCCGTTATCAGCGCACCAACAGAAAAGTAACGCGACAGCATTAAGCGATCTCCCGCTCTAGTAGCGCACCAGCTGGTGCGACACCGGCAGCGTCCCCCCAAGCGCCCGCAGCGCCGCCTCACGCGCCGCATGCGCCGACGCCACCGACCGCTGCAGCACCGGGTCCCCCGGCGCCGACGCCAGCGCCGCCTGCGACGCCGCCAACAGCCGGTCCAGCGCCGCCACCCGCGCCCGCGTGCGCGCCAACGGGTCCGTCGGCTCGGCGTCTCCCCCAAACACGGCCGGATCCCCCGTCCACGGCACCACCGCCCCATCCCCCAGGTCGGCGGCCACCATCCGGCGCGCCTCCGGCGCGGCCAGTAGCACCGCCCCACCAGCTTCGGCGGCGCCAGCGACACCAGCGGCACCGGCGACACCGGCGACACCGGCGGCACCGGCGGCACCGGCGGCACCAGCGGCACCAGCGGCACCAGCGGCACCGCGAAGGCCCACGTCCCCTCCCCCGCCGCGCACCAGCAGCACCGCCGCCGCAGCCACCCCCACCAGCAGCGCCATCCCGCGTGCCAGC
>JBEIJM010000300.1:0-2718 GCA_040380205.1 Gemmatimonadaceae bacterium | reverse complement strand
GGGTGAGCATGTCCTGCGCGATGGCGTCCTGGCGCAGTTGCTCCGATTGGGAGCCCAGCGCGAGATACTGCCGCTCGTCGACTTCCGAGCGGCTGTTGAGGTAGCGGAGCCCGGCAACCAGCTGGCGGAGCACGGCGGTGCCGGCGCGCTCGGTGCGCTCGGCCCGTTCGGCCATGGCCCGGACCGTGCGGTCGGTCTCGACGTTGCTGCGGCTGAGGCCGAGCCAGCCGAGGAGCCCGGCCCCCAGCAGAAGCAGGTTGGAGGTCCCGAAGCCGATGATGAGGCGGCTGCGGATGGTGCGGAGCGGCTGCCAGCGGCGCTGGCGGCCGCTCTGGCGGGCGGCCTTGCGCGCCACCGGCCCCGGGGGGGTGCCGGCGGTCACTCGGCGGGGGCTCCGCCGCGGGCCTGCGTCACCGAGACGGTGCGGCCGCGGATGTCGTGGTTGTAGCGGAAGGCGATGAGCCCCAGGGCCCCCTGCACCGAGGGGGCGCCGTTGCCGGTGCCTTCCAACGCCTCGCGCAGCTGAGGGCGCGTGCCCCCGCCGCGCTGCACCGCCCGGCCGATGACCAGCGCGGCGTCGTAGGCCAGCGCCGCGGCCATGGTCGGGGCGCGCCCGCGGCGGGCCCGATAGCGCTGCGTAAAGGTGCGGGCCTCGGCGCTCGCGCCGCCCTGCACCGTGAGGTAGCGGACCCCGTCGGCGCCGGGCTGCCCGTCGGCGAGGGCGACGTCGGGGCTGCCCACCAGGGGGAGGTCCAGGCCAATGGCGGTCAGCGCCCCCTTGAGGGCGAGGAGGTCGTCGCCGGCGCCCGCGAAGAGGACCGCCTCGGGGGCCAACTTGGCCAGGAGGCGGGCATAGGCTTCCCACTCGGTGATCCCGGCCAGGTACGGGCGGCGGGCCAGCACCACCCCGCCGCTTCGCGCGAAGGCATCGGCAAAGGTGGCGCTCCAGTCGCGACCCACCGGATCGTTGCGGTACACCACCACCGCGCGGCGCGCGGGGAGGGAGTCGCGCATCCAGCGGGCCGCGAAGCGGGCGACGTCCTTGTCGTTGGGGGTGACGCGGAAGAACCACGGGTTCACGCCGCTGAGGCGCGAGGCGGCCGCGGCCGGGGAGACCAGGGGGAGGGCGCGCGCCTCCCCGCCGGCGGAGTCGGCATAGATGCCGAGGGTTTCCTGCACCGCCCCGTTGTCGACGCCGCCCACCACGCCCAGCACCTCGTCATCGTCCACGAAGTGCTGGGCGAGGCGGGCGTTGCTGAGGGTGCCGGGGCGGGGGAAGCGGACGGCGAAGCGCCGTCCCGTCCCCTCGTTGAGGCGATCGACGGCGAGTTGGACGCCGTCGGCCACTTCCTGATACCGGGGGTTGCCGGGGAGCACCCCCACGGCGATGGCGGCGGGGAGGTCGGCGGCGGGGGCGCTGGTGGCCTCGGGATGGCGTGCGCAGGCGGTGCCCGCGCCAACGAGGGCGGCGGCCCATGCGACGGCGCGCGCGACGCGCGCCCTTCCCGTCCCGCTGGGGCGGGGACGGGGGGCACGCTGCGGGCGCGGTGGGCGGCCGTGAGGGGCGCAGAGGCGTTCCATCAGGCCGGGGACGATTGAGGGGGGGATGCGGAAACGCGGGGGGTGGGCGGGGCGGCTGGTGGACCGGGTGGTCCGAGTTGGCGCGGGGGGTGTTTCGAGGGAAAAACCAATAAAAAGACCGGTAGACAGTTACTTCGGGCGCTTGCGCGGTGAGGCGGCGGACTTCGGGTCCGATGTTCCTTGCGGGGCGTGGAAACGCCGGTTTAGGTTGGCATCGGTTGGCATCCCACAGCCCGTTCCCCTGCCGTCGGCACGTGGCCGGCGGGGCAGGGTTTTCCCTCCTCCTCCAGGAACCGGCATGGCTGGTACGTTCCGCCCGCGGCGGCTCGCCGCCGTCGCGCTGCTGGGCGCCGTGGCCTTCGGGGTCGCGGCCTGCGGCGGCGACTATCCGAACACCACGTTCGCGCACACGACCGACTTCAACACGGCGATCGACCGCCTCTTCGACACGCTCCTCTTCTGGGGGACGCTGGTGTTCGTGGCGGTGGAGGCGGCGCTCGTGTACACCATCTTCCGCTACCGGCGCAAGCCGGGGGCCGGGACGCCGGCGCAGGTGCACGGCAACACGGCGCTGGAGATCACCTGGACGGTGATTCCGGCGGTGATCCTGCTGTTCATCGCGATCCCGACGGTGAAGACGATCTTCCAGACGCAGGCGAAGGCGGCGCCGGACGCCCTGCAGGTGGAGGTGATCGGGCACCAGTGGTGGTGGGAGTTCCGCTACCCGCAGTACGGGATCACGACGGCGAACGAGCTGTACCTGCCCACGGGGCGGACGGTGAACTTCCAGCTGAAGACGGTGGACGTGCTCCACTCGTTCTGGATCCCGTCGCTGGGGGGGAAGCGGGACCTGATCTCGAACCGGACGAACTACCTCTGGTTCACGCCGGACAGCACGATGCCCTCGGCGGCGTGGAACGGCTTCTGCGCGGAGTTCTGCGGGCCGTCGCACGGCAACATGCGCTTCCGCGCCTTCACGGTGACGCCGGCGGAGTTCACGCAATGGACGGCGCACCAGAAGCAGGCGGCGCTGTTCCCGGCGCCCGCGCCGGCGGCGCCCGCGCTGGCCGCCGCGGCGGTGGTGCCGGTCCCCGGGGCGGCGCCCGCCGACTCGGCCGCGCCGGCGCCGGTGCCGGT
>JBEIJM010000299.1:0-2722 GCA_040380205.1 Gemmatimonadaceae bacterium | reverse complement strand
TACAGCCTGGCCGCGCCCCGCGCGCCGCAGCTGCTGGTGCGCACCACCGGGGGCGTGCTGCAGTATGGCGTGCACACCGCCGAGGTGGCGCGGGTGAATGGCACGCTGTACGCGTTCTGCGCCGTGGATCCGGCCAACGGCGTGCCGGCGCGGCTGGCCATCGTGAGCCTGGCTGACCCCGCGGCGCCGCAGGTGGTGTGGTCGGAGGTGATGGGGGCGCCGTACATCCACGACGTGTTCGTGCGCGACGGGTACCTGTTCACGGCCGAGTGGAACGACGGCGTGGGGATCTGGGACATCGGCGCGCAGGGGGGATCGCCCTCGGCGCCGCGGCGGCTGGGGCGCGCCGTCACGGTGGGGGGGCGGGCGCACAACGTGTGGTGGCACCACGACGCGGCCGGCGGGAAGCGGTGGCTGTTCGTGGGGGAGGAGGGGCCCGGGAGCGTCGGGTCCTCGTCGGTGGGGGACCTGCACGTGGTGGACGTGTCATCGTTCGCGGCGCCGCGCGAGGTGGCGCGCTTCACCGTGGCGGGGGCGGGGGTGCACAACGTGAGCGTGGACGAGCGCACGGGGCGCCTGTATGCGGCGTACTACAACGCCGGGGTGCGGGTGCTGGACGTGACCGGGGACCTGGCGGAGTGCACGGCGGCCCAGCGCACCACCGACGGCCGGTGCGACCTGGGGCTCATGGGGCGCGAGGTGGCGCGCTTCACCGGCACCGGCGCGCCCGTGTACGTGTGGGGGGTGCACTGGAGCAACGCGGGGCTGTTCGCGTCGGACATGCTGAACGGGCTGTGGCGCGTCACGCCGCCGTAAGGGGGCCGGCGCGCGGGGCGGGCAGGCGGGTGGCCCGGTGGCGCGCGCGGCTTCCCCCCCTGAGCCCCCCCCGGTAGCTTCCCCCCGTGCGTCGCCCCCTCCTCCTGCTTGTTGCGCTGCTCCTGACCCATGGGGCGCTGCTGCTGGTGCGCCCCCCCGGCGCCACGGTGGCGGACGATTCCGAGGGGCTGGACATCGGCGTGGTGTTCGACGTGGGCGGCCGAGGCGACAAGTCGTTCAACGACGGCGCCTACCTGGGGGGGATGCGCGCGGCACGCGACCTGGGCGCGCGCGTCCGGTTCATCGAGCCCGGCGAGGGCTCCGACCGTGAGGCCGGGCTGCGGTCGCTGGCCGCGCAGGGGATGGACCTGGTCATCGGCGTGGGGTTCATCTTCACCGACGACATCCTGGCGCTGGCCCGCGAGTACCCGGGCACCCGCTTTGCCGACGTGGACATGGCGGTGGCCACCGACAGCACGGGACGCCCCCTGCCCCTCCCCGCCAACCTGGTGGCGCTCAAGTTCCGCGAGGAGGAGGGGTCGTTCCTGGTGGGGGCACTGGCCGCGCGGGTGGGGGGGAGCAAGACCGTCGGCTTCGTGGGCGGGATGGACATCGACCTGATCCACAAGTTCGAGGCGGGCTTTCGCGCCGGGGTGCGCCACGAGTGCCCCGACTGCCGCGTGCTGGTGAGCTACGCGGGGGTCACCCCCGAGGCGTTCCGCAATCCCGGGCGCGGCAAGGAGCTGGCGCTGGCGATGTACAACCAGGGGGCGCGCGTCATCTACCACGCATCGGGGTCCACGGGGCTTGGCGTGTTCGAGGCTGCGCGCGCCACCGGGCGGCTGGCCATCGGGGTGGATGCCGACCAGTACGGCGAGGCGCCGGGGTTCGTGCTCACCTCGATGGTGAAGGGGATCGACGAGGCGGTGTACCAGGCGATCCGCGCGGTGCAGGCGGGGACCTTTGCCGGCGGCGTGCGCGAACTGGGGCTGGCCGAGCAGGGGGTGGGGTACGTGTACGACGCCAACAACCGGGCGCTCATCCCCCCCGCGGTGCGCGCCCGGCTGGACACGCTCACCGCGGAGATCGTGGCGGGGCGCATCACCGTGCCGTCCACCCGCTGATGGCCATGCCCGCGTCCGTCCCCGCCTCCGGAGACGCCCCTCCCGCCGTCGTGCTGCGCGGCATCGCCAAGGCCTTTGGCGGCGTGGCCGCCAACCGCGACGCCTCGCTGGAGGCGGCCGCGGGGGAGATCCATGCCGTGGTGGGGGAGAACGGTGCCGGCAAGAGCACGCTGATGCGCGTGCTGGCCGGCGGGCACGCCCCTGATGCGGGGACGGTGCGCGTGCACGGGCGTGACGTGACCGGGTGGGACACGCGCACGGCGATCGCGGCCGGGGTGGGGATGGTGCACCAGCACTTCATGCTGGTTCCCACGCTGACGGTGGCGGAGAACGTGGTGCTGGGCGCGGAGCCGATGGCGCGCGGCCGGGTGGACCTGGCGGCGGCGGTGGCGGCGGTGGCCGCGCTCTCGCGCGAGACGGGGCTGGCGGTGGACCCGACGGCGCTGGTGGCCGACCTGACGGTGGGGGAGGCGCAGCGGGTGGAGATCCTCAAGGCGCTGCACCGCGGCGCGCGCGTGCTCATCCTGGACGAGCCCACGGCGGTGCTCTCCCCCCCCGAGGTGGCCGACCTGTGGCGCGTGCTGCGCACGCTGGCCGCCGGCGGGGCGACGGTCCTGCTGATCACCCACAAGCTGGACGAGGTGGTGGCGGTGTCGGACACCATCACGGTGCTGCGCGCGGGGCGCACGGTGGCGCGCTTCCCGACCGCGGGGACCACGCCGCAGGCGATCGCGCGGGCCATGGTGGGACGCGACGTGGCGCTGGCGCTGGACGTGGCGGCG
>JBEIJM010000298.1:0-2751 GCA_040380205.1 Gemmatimonadaceae bacterium | reverse complement strand
GAACAGCAGCACCGTGGGGAGCGCGCGCACCCCCAGGGCCGCCACCGTGGCGGGGTTGGCGTCGGCGTCAAGCGCGCGCACGCGAAGGGCGCCAGCGTGCCGCGCCGCGAGAGCCTCCAGCACTGGGGTGAGGGCGCGGCAGGGGGTGCACCACGCCGCCCACACATCCACCAGCACCAGGCCGGGGGCGCGGGTCACCTCGGCGTCCCAGCGCGCATCAGTCACGGAGTCCAGGGGCATGCGCGCAACCTATACGCGCCCGGGCGCGCGGGGGACCGGGGTGGCCCGCGGGGCGGCCGGTGCGGGCCCGTCCTGCTGGCGCCGAGGCGCCCCGGGACGCATGCTCCGGAGATGGACGCCCCCCGCCCTCGCCGTGCCTCCCCCCCCACCCCCGCATGGCGGGCGCACGCCGCCTCCGACTGGCGCAGCCGCGCCGTGTCCGCCGAGGCGGCGGTGGGGCTCGTGCGGTCGGGGATGCGGGTGTTCGTGCACGGGGCCGCCGCCACCCCCACCCCGCTGCTGGAGGCGCTGGTGGCGCGCCCTGACGTGGAGGGGGTGCGGCTGTATCACCTGCACACCGGGGGCCCCGCCCCGTGGGCGGCCCCCGAGCAGGCGGGGCGGTTCCGCTCCGTGTCGCTGTTCACCGGCGCGCCGGTGCGCGAGGCCGTCGCCGACGGGCGCGCCGACTTCGTCCCCGTGTTCCTCTCGGACATCCCCGCCCTCTTCCGGTCGGGGGTGATCCCGCTGGACGTGGCGCTCGTGCAGGTTTCCCCTCCCGACCGCCACGGCTGCTGCTCGCTGGGGACCAGCGTGGACGTGGCGCGCGCCGCCGTGGACGCGGCGACCTTCGTGGTGGCGGAAGTCAACGCGCGGATGCCCCGCACGCACGGGGCGGGAACCGTGCCGCTGGACCGCTTCGACGCCGTGGTGGCCACCGACCGCCCGCTCCCCGCGCACGACCCCGAGCCCCCCGACGACGTGGCCGCCCGCATCGGCGAGCTGGTGGCGGCGCTGGTCCCCGACCGCGCCACGCTGCAGATGGGGATCGGCACCATCCCCAACGCCGTCCTCGCGCGGCTGCACGAGAAGCGGGACCTGGGGATCCACACCGAGTGCTTCAGCGATTCCCTCGTGGAGCTGGTGGCGGCGGGGGCCGTGACCAACCGCTTCAAGGCGGTGCACCCCGGGCGGATCGTCACCAGCTTCGTGGACGGCTCGCGCCGCCTGTACGACTTCGTGGACGACAACCCGCTGGTGGAGTTCCACCCGTCGGACCGCGTGAACGACACCGCGCGCATCAGCCGCAACCCGCGGGTGGTGGCGGTCAACTCGGCGCTGCAGGTGGACCTCAGCGGGCAGGTGGGGGCCGACTCGCTGGGGCACCGGGTGTACTCCGGAATCGGCGGCCAGATGGACTTCATCCGCGGCGCGGCGCGCTCGCGCGGGGGGGTGCCGGTGATCGCGCTCCCCGCCACGGCGGCCGGGGGGCGCGCGTCGCGCATCGTGGCCGAGCTGGCCCCCGGCTCGGGGGTGGTGACCACGCGCGGCCACGTCCACTGGGTGGTGACCGAATACGGCGCGGTCAACCTGCACGGCGCCACCCTGCGCGAGCGGGGCGAGCGGCTGACGTCCATCGCGCACCCCGACCTGCGCGCCGAGCTGCGGCGCGACCTGCAGCGCCTGCGGCTGGCCGACTGAGCCGGCCCCGTCCCTTCCCCTCCGTCCCGTTCCCATGGCCTACCTCTGGCTCAAGTCCTTCCACCTGGTGTTCCTGGTCAGCTGGATGGCCGGGCTGTTCTACCTCGTGCGGCTGTTCGTGTACCACGCGGAGGCCGGTGGCGACGCCGAGCCGCGGCGGGGGATCCTGCGGGGGCAGTACACCGTGATGGAGACGCGGCTGTACCGGCTGATCACCACGCCGGCGATGGTGCTCACGTGGATGACGGGGGTGTCGATGCTGACGCTGCAGCCGGCGTACCTGGGGGCGGGGTGGCTGCGGGCCAAGCTGGCGCTGGTGGCGCTGCTGACGGTGTACCACCTGGCGTGCGCGCGGGTGATCCGCAGCCTGGCGGCGGACCGCGACACGCGAACCGGGGAGTGGTTCCGCGTGATGAACGAGGGGCCCACGCTGGTGCTGGTGCTGGTGTGCCTCCTGGTGGTGTTCAAGGAGGCCATCGCGTTCAGCACCGTGGGGTGGGCGGCCGCGGTGACGGTGGCGCTGGTGTGGCTGGGGTACAAGGGGTACGCGGTGGCGCGGGGGCGGCGAGCGCGCTGAGGGACGCCCTGACCAGAGCGCCTACCGCCGCGGCATGGCCGGGAGCTGCGCGGCATCCATCCCGCGTGGTGTGGCGCGCAGCGTCATCGCCGCGAGCCCCAGCACCACGAAGTTGGCGCTCCACATGGCCAGCGCCGGGGGGACGACCGACTGATCGGCCAGCGTCTCGCCTCCCATGAGCAGCAGGTAGTAGCCCCCGAACACCGCCGCGCTGGCCATGGCGATCGTCACCCCGCTCGCCTGCGGCGCCCGTCGCGCGAGGCCGGCGGCCAGCAGCGTCAGCAGCACGCAGGCCGCCGGGAGGGCGAACTTCTTGTGGATCTCCACCCGGAGGTTGGCGCGGTGGATCTCCACCCGGAGGTTGGCGCGCGACGCCTGCATGCGGGGGTCGCGCCGCGTGGCCTGCACGGCGTCGAGCCGACGCGCTTCGGCGCGCAGCGCGGCCAGCGTCATGGTGCGGTCGGTGGGGAGCGTCG
>JBEIJM010000297.1:0-2761 GCA_040380205.1 Gemmatimonadaceae bacterium | reverse complement strand
GCGCGTGTTCACGGGGTCGCTCTCCTGCGCGCCCACCGCCACCAGCTCCACGCGCAGCTCGGCGCCGGCGCGGTGCCGCACCCCCACGGTGCTGGTGAGCGTGGCCTCGGGGGCATAGGGGAGCCGGTTGCCGGTCACCACCACGCGCGTGCGGGTGGCGCCGGCGTTCTGTTCGGCGTACACCTTGCCCGTCACGTCGCCGCCGCCGGTGCCCACGTACGCCGTGCGCACCCCCTCGTAGCGCGCCACCGGCAGCCAGGTGGCGGCCAGCTCCACGAACGGCTGCAGCGTGCCGCGCCCGTCGGCCGCCGCCTGCAGCGACAGCTCGGCGCCGCGGTGCCGCGTGCGCCCCGCGTTGGTGAGCGCGGCGCCGGTGCCGCCGGCGATGCTGGCGGCCACCACCTGGTTGGCGAAGTCCATGTCGAACAGCGTCGCTTCCGCCTGCCACCCGGGGCGCCCCTGCCACCGCACCCCCAGCTCGCTGTTCCAGCTGAGCTCGGGGTCCAGCTCCACCACACCGCCGGTGCTGTTGCTGATGATGTCCTCGGGGCGTGGCGGCGCGAAGCCGCGGTGCACGCCGGTGAACAGCGTGACGCCGGGACGCACCGCCCAGGTGGCGCCCACGCCGGGGATGAGCGCGGCCAGCGTGGTGGCGCCCGACACCCCCTCGGGGGCCGCGGCGGTGGGGCGCCGGTTGAGGCGCGTGAGGCGCAGCGCCTCGCCGCGCACCCCGGTGGTGACAGTGACCGCGCCGGTGACCACGCGCGCCTGCACGAAGGCCGCGTGCGCCAGCGTGGTGCGGCGGTTGTCCTCCACCACCCCGGCGTTGATGTTGCCGGCGCTCCCCACCGTGCGGGCGCGCGGGGTGCCGCCGTTCACCTGCTGGCGCTCCTGCACCTCATGGTGCAGGCGCGCGCCGACGTCCAGCTGCAGCAGGTGCCGCGCCCCCAGCCGCTGCCACGCCAGCCGCGGCTCCACGCCGGCCACCACGTAGTCGCGCAGGCGTCCCTCATTGCCGCAGGTGGTGGCCAGGTTGGCCATGCCGCCGCACGCGGGGTCGGTGCGGTCGTTGGGGCGCTGCGCCGAGTTGGAGCTTTGGCGCCACCAGTCGCGCTGGACCGTGTAGCCGTAGGCCGTGGTCACCAGCTGGCGGCGCGGGGACGCGCCCAGCTGGTGCGACACGGCGCCTCCCAGGCGCGTGATGTCGAAGGCGTCGTTGGCGAAGGGGTTCTGCCGCGGGTTGGCGGCGTACTCCGCCTCGGTGAGCCCCGAGTACGTGACCTGTGACTGCTCGCGGAACAGGTTGCCGCGCACCGTGAGCAGCTGCGCGGGCGTGAGGGGGACGCGCAGCTTGAGGGAGGCGTCGTCCACCGTGGTGCGGGTGTTCTCGCGGGCGCCGTCGGTGTCGCGGCGGAGGAGGTCGGCGAAGAGGCCGGTGCCTCCGGCGGTGCCGCTGGCGGAGGCGTGCACCGAGCGGAAGCCGCGGGTGCCGCCGGTGACGGTGGCCGTGGCGGTGGGGGCCCTGGTGATGGCGGGGGTGCGGTAGTTGATCACGCCGCCGATGGTTTGCGGGCCGTAGAGCAGCTGGCCGGCGCCCTTGAGCACCTCCACCGACTCCATGCGTTCGATGGGGGGGTGGTAGTAGGCGGCGTTGTCGCCGTAGGGGGCGATGGTGAGGGGGATGCCGTCCTCGAGGAGGAGGACCTTGGTGGAGCGGGTGGGGTTGAGGCCGCGGATGCCGATGTTGGGGCGGGCGCCAAAGCCTTCCTCATCGCGGACCACCACGCCGGCGACCTTGCGGAGCGCCTCGTTGGTGGAGACGACGCGGCTGTTGCGCAGCTGGTCGGGGCCGAGGATGGTGAGGGAGCCGGGGATGCGATCCAGTGGGGTGGCGGTGCCCACCACGGAGACGCCGGGGAGCTGTCCGGGGGTGCGGATGGAGTCGGCGCGGGCGGAGTCGCGGGTGGCGTGGGCGCGGGTGCGCGGGGCGGACTGGGCGACGGCGCCGGCCGGGAGGGCGGCGGCCAGGCAGCAGGCGGCGGCGAGCAGGGGGCAGGCGTGGCAGCGGGAGGCGCGCACGTCGTGGAGGTCGGGGTTTGTTGAAAACGGCTCTCAAGAAGCCATACCCGATAATTACACTCGACAATTGAGCGGGTCAATTGGGGCCAGGGGGGCGTGACCGCCTCGTGGCGTCCCCCTACCCCCGCGCCAGCCGCAGCGCGTTCAGCACCACGCTCACCGAGCTGAACGCCATCGCCAGGCTGGCCAGCAACGGGCTCAGCTGCACCCCCCACACCGGCACCAGCACCCCCATCGCCACGGGGATCGCCACCACGTTGTAGCCAAAGGCCCACCCCAGGTTCTGTCGCATCACCCGCACCGTGCGCCGCGACAGCGCGATGGCGTCGGCCACCCCGCCCACGGCGCCGCGCAGCAGCACCAGGTCCCCGGCCGCCACCGCCACGTCGGTGCCGCTGCCAATGGCCATCCCCACGTCGGCCTGCGCCAGCGCGGGGGCGTCGTTCACCCCGTCCCCCACCATGGCCACCACGGGACGCCTCCCGCCCATCGGTTCCTGCCGCACCTCCTGCCGGCGCCGCACCTCGGCCACCTTCCCCGCCGGCAGCACCCCGGCCACCACCTGGGCAATCCCCACCTGCCGCGCAATGGCCTGCGCCGTCTGCGGCGTGTCGCCGGTGAGCAGCACCACCTCCACCCCCAGCGCCCGCAGCCGCGCCACCGCCGCCGCCGACTCGGGGCG
>JBEIJM010000296.1:0-2795 GCA_040380205.1 Gemmatimonadaceae bacterium | reverse complement strand
GGGACGAGTGCCCCCCGACGCGCTGGCTACCCCGGGCCACGGGGAACCCTCGGCGATGGTGCGCGCCCGCGTGCTGGCCGCCCGCGACCGGCAGACGGCGCGCTATGCCGCGCTCCCTACCCCCCGCGCCGGACTCCCCGACGGCGTCCCGATCACCAACGCCACCGTTCCCGCCCCCACCCTCCTCGCCTCGGCGCGCCTGTCGGCCGACGGACGCACGCTGCTGGTGCGCGCCGCCGACCGGCTGGGGCTGTCGGCGCGCAGCTACCACCGGGTGCTGCGGGTCGCCCGCACGCTGGCCGACCTGGACCACAGCGAGGGGGTGGAGGCCGGGCACATCGGCGAGGCGCTGCGCTACCGCCCCGCCGTTCCCCACGCGGCCGCAGCCTGACGCGGGGGAGGGAGACGCCAATCTGCCGCGCCGCCGGACCAGCCGATAGTTTCGGGGATCCCCTCACCCGACGCTGCCGTGGGCTGCTTCCCTCGCATTGGATGTCTCGTCGTGCTGGTCGCGCTCGGCGCGGCCGGCGCGTGGTGGTATGGCGACCGCCTCCCGGCCGTGGCCACCCAGGTGGCGGCCAAGGCGGCCGGCTCCGTGGCCAAGGCAGCGGAGGAGGCCGAGGAACGCCTGGCGTCTGCGGATTCCGCGCGCACCGCCGCCGAGGCGCTGCGCGAGTGGTCGCCACTGCCCGCCACCGCCCCGCGCGGGGCCAAGGGGCTGGCCCGGTTGGCGCGCCGCGGCGGGCCGGCCTACGTGAGCCTGTCCGCCGACTCGCTGGCGGCCGCGCTGGGCCCTGCACTGGTGGCGGTGCTCCCGGAAGACGCGACCGACCCGGCCGTGGCGGTGCAGGGGGAGCGGCTGTACCTGCGCGGCGTGGTGGATCGCCGCGCGCTCATGGGCACCGGCACGCTGCGGTCGCTGCTGCGGGGCGTGGTGGAGGGGCGCGATACCCTGGTGCTGGAGGGCGACCTGACGCTGCTGCGTCAGGGAGTGGCCCGATATCGGGTGCGGCAGGTGCGGCTGGGGCGGGTGGCCATCCCCGACCCGCTGCGCCCGGCGCTGCTGGCCCGGCTGCGCGACATGGCGGCGGGGGCGAGCCCGGACACCGCGCCCGCGGACGATACGCTCCCGGATGACCGGCTGACGGTGGCGGTCCCCTCGGCGGTGGCCGATGTACGCATCACCGACGGGCGCGTGGTGTTCTACCGGGCGGTGCCGCAGTGAGTGGCGCCAGCGGTGCCGGCGCGCGCGCCCGGGTCCTGGTGGTGGATGACGAACCCGGGATCCGGCAGGCGCTGGGGCAGCTGCTGGAGTACGAAGGGTACGCGGTGCGCACCGCGGCGGGTGGGGAGGAGGGGATCGCGCAGTACGGCGCCTTCCGGCCGCACCTGGTGTTCCTGGACGTCAAGATGGCGCGGGTGGACGGCATGGAGACGCTGGGGCGGCTGCGCCAGCAGGATCCGCAGGCCACCGTGGTGATGATCAGCGGCCACGCCACGCTGCAGACCGCGGTGGAGGCCACCCAGCGCGGGGCGTACGACATCCTCGAGAAGCCGCTGGACACCGACCGGGTGTTGGTGGTGCTGCGCAACGCGCTGGCCAGCCGAGCGCTCACCGAGGAGAACGCGCGGTTGCGCGAGGCCATCGGTGCGCGGCACGCCATTGTCGGGGCGAGCCCCGGGATCCGCGCGCTGCTGGAGCGCATCGACCGCGTGGCCGCCACCTCGGCGCGGGTGCTGATCACCGGGGAGAACGGCACCGGAAAGGAGCTCGTGGCGCGGGCCATCCACCGCGGCTCGCCGCGGGCGGACCGCCCGTTCGTGGAGGTCAACTGCGCGGCGATCCCCGGAGAGCTCATTGAAAGCGAGCTGTTCGGCCATGTGAAGGGGTCCTTCACCGGGGCCGTGGCCGACCGCCGGGGGAAGTTCGAGCAGGCCGACGGGGGGACGCTGTTCCTGGATGAAATCGGGGACATGGCGCTGGCGGCCCAGGCGAAGGTGCTGCGGGTGCTGCAGGACGGGGTGCTCACCCCCATTGGCGGGGCGCGCCCCGTGCAGGTGGACGTGCGGGTGCTGGCAGCCACCAACAAGGACCTCGAGGCCGAGATTGCGGCGGGGCGCTTCCGGGAGGACCTGTACTACCGGCTGAACGTGGTGCCCATCACCGTGCCGGCGCTGCGGGAGCGGCGCGAGGACATCGCGCTGCTGGTGGAGCATTTCCTGCAGCAGGGGGCCGCGCGCGATGGTGTGCCGCGGCGCCCGATCACCGCGGCGGCCGTGCGGGCGCTGGAGGCGCGCGACTGGCCCGGCAACGTGCGCGAGTTGCGGAACACCGTGGAGCGGCTGCTCATCCTGGCGGCTGGCCCAGCCATCGACGCCGCCGATGTGGCCGGCCTGGCGGGTGCCCGGGGGGGGGAGCTGACGGGGGTGGAGGCGCTGCTGGCGTGCCAGACCTTCGAGGAGTTCAAGCAGGCGGCCGAACGGCTGTTCCTGCACGCCAAGTTGCGGGCGCACGACTGGAATGTCGCGGAGACGGCGCGGGCCCTCGACATGCCGCGCTCCAACCTGTACAAGAAGCTGGAGCGGCATGCGCTCGCGCGCGAACCGCAGGAGGAGGAGGGAGCGTGACCGACCGGAACTGGGACGCCGAACTGGCGAAGATCGACCGGCAGCTGGCGTCGTTGTCTGACGAGGCGCTGCGGCAGGGGGCGGAGCGCCCGGCTGTACCCGCGGGCGCGGCGCCGCCGGCCACCGGGCCCCGACAGCGCCCCGCCGTGGGGCCGGCGGGTGCCGCC
>JBEIJM010000295.1:0-2831 GCA_040380205.1 Gemmatimonadaceae bacterium | reverse complement strand
CAGGACAACCGTCGCATCGCCGACCCGCGCGGCGCGGCGGCGGGTGCGGTGGACGCGGCCATCGCGCGCACGCCGGCCATCGTGTGGCTGGCGCACTCGGTGCACGGCGGCGAGGCGTCGGGGGTGGAGGCCGGGCTGGCGCTGGCCTACCAGCTGGCTGCGGGCACCGACGCCGCCACCCGCACGGCGCTGGACAGCACGGTGGTGGTCATCGACCCCCAACCAGAACCCCGACGGGCGCGAGCGGCACACGCACGACATCGAGCGGATGGGGAGCCCGCTGTTCGTGGCGGACGACCCGGGGGCGATGAACAACGCCGGCTCGTGGCCCGGCCCCCGCACGTCGCACTACTACTTCGACCTCAATCGCGACTACTACATCCAGTCGCACCCGGAGACGCGCGCGCGCGTGCGCAGCTTCCTGGCGTTCTGGCCGCACGTGGCGGTGGACCTGCACGAGATGGGGTCCAGCAGCACCTTCTACTTCGCCCCCCCGCGCGAGCCGGACAACAAGAACAACCCGCCGCACCTCCCCAAGTGGTTCGACATCTACGCCGCCGCCCACGGCGCGGCGTTCGACCGCCACGGGTGGAGCTACTTCCGCCGCGAAGGGTACGACTCGTTCTATCCGGGGTACGGCGAGGGGTGGCCGATGCTGACGGGCGCGGTGGGGATGCTGTTCGAGTCCTCCTCCAGCAGCGGTGGCGGCATCCGCCGGCGCGATGGCACGATCCGCACGCTGCACCAGGCGGCCGCCGAACACTTTGCCGCCGAATGGGCCACGGTGCGCACCTCGGCGGCGCGCCGCACGGAGCTGCTGCGCGACTACGCGGCGGCGCGCGCCAACGCGATCCGCACGCACACCACGGGACCGCTGCGCGGGGTGCTGCTGGCGCGCGACGCCCAGGGGCGCGCGGATGCGCTGGCGGCCACGCTGCGCGACAACGGGATCGACGTGCACCGCCTGTCGGCTCCGGCCACCTTTGCCGGCGCCGCCCCCTACGGCACCACGACGGCGTTCCCCGCGTCGGCGCTGGCCGGCACGGGACGGGTGACCACGGTGGCCAGCGGCGTGCGCGCCGACGCGGGCGCCTACCTGGTGGACTTCGCCCAGCCGCAGGGGCACCTGGCCAAGGCGCTGCTGGAGCCCGACGCGGCGCTGGACTCGGTGTTTCTGCGCGACGAGCTGGAGCTGCGCCGGCAGGGGTACAGCGACCGCTTCTATGACATGACCGCCTGGTCGCTGCCGCTGGCGTGGCGCGTGCCGGCGTACACGGTGTCGGCGATCCCGGCAGGGCTGTCGGCCACGGTGCTGGCGGGTGAGGGGTCGATGGCGGCGAGTGCGGCGGGGGGTGCGGGTGCGGGTGCCGGTGGAAGTGCCGGTGCCGGTGCGGCGGGTGCGGCGGCGGGTGCGGCGGGGGCCGCCCCGGTGGCCGCGCCGGCGCGAGCGAGCTACGGCTACGCGTGGGCGCCCGGGAGCGAAGCATCGCAGCGGTTGCTGGCGGCGCTGCTGCGCGACTCGATCCGGGTATGGTTCGCCCCCAAACCGTTCACGGTGGGCACGGGCGCGGATGCGCCCTCCTTCCGGCACGGGGCGTACCTGGTGCGCGTCTTCCCCAACCGCGAGGAGGTGCACGCGCTGGTGGCGCGCCACGCGGTGGCGCAGGGGGTGGCGGTGACCCCAGTGGCGTCGGCCGGCGTGGCGGCGGGGACGGACCTGGGGAGCAACTCGGTGGTGGTGATCCCGCGCCCGCGCGTGGCGCTGGTGGGCGGCGCGCCCATTCAGGGGCAGTCGTTCGGCTTTGCCTGGTACGCGCTGGAACAGCGGCTGGGGTACCCGGCCACGCTGATTGACGCGGCATTCCTGGCGAGCGGCGACCTGTCGGCGTACACGACGATCGTGCTGCCGTCGGTCAGCGGCGGCGCGCTGGACCGGGTGCTGGGCGAGGGGGGCAAGGCGCGGCTGGCCGACTGGGTGCGCGCCGGCGGCACGCTGGTCACCCTGGAAGGCGCCTCGCAGTGGGCGGCGCAGGAGCGCGGCGGGCTGGCCCGCCTGCGGCTGCGCCGCGACTCGGTGCGCGCCGACAGCGCCGGCGGCGCGCCACTGCAGTCCACGCTCCCCGGCGTGATGGCGCGCGCCACGATCGACACGAACTCGGTGCTGCTGGCGGGGATCACGGAACGCGAGATCCCGGTGTTCACCAACAGCGACCGCGTGTTCCTCCCCCCGCGCGACCTGACGGCAGGGGAGGCGATCATCCGCTACGCCCCGGCCGACCGGGTGCGACTGGGCGGCTTCTTCTGGCCGGAAATGCCGGCACGCCTGGCGGGGTCGGTGTACCTGTGGCGCGAAGACATCGGCCGCGGGCAGGTGATCCTGTTTGCGCAGGACCCGGTGTACCGGGACCAACTGCGCGGGACACTGCCGCTGTTCGGGAACGCGGTGCTGATGGGCGGCGTGCGGTAAAGGCCTTTGGTGGTGCTCGGGGGTTTTTCACTGCTTGAGGCTGCGCTTAGGGGCCCTAGGTATGAGGGAGAGTGTGCGAGGGAGTAGGTACGGTGTTGGTGCAGATCGTACCGAAGGCCTCGAACCTATGCCTCATACCTAGGGCCCCTAAGCGAAGCCTCAGGCAGTAAATGCCCGTAGCCCAGACAATCCCCCCCACGGAGCCCACCATACCGATCACCTCGAACCTCTACCTCCTACCTAGGGCCCCTCAGCGCAGCCTCAGGCAGTAGAAGCCCGCAAGGCACGCCGACAGGTCCGAGGCACCGAATCAGCCAACCCCGCCAGAAACGGCCTCGGCGTACCCCTCCGCAAACCGGGGCGT
>JBEIJM010000294.1:0-2879 GCA_040380205.1 Gemmatimonadaceae bacterium | reverse complement strand
CGTCTCAAACTCGGCACGGTCCGTGTTGCCAGCGTCCACGCGGGTGAGCCCGGCGTCGCCGCCTTGCCGGTCGATCTCGGCGTCGGGGGTGAACTCCGCGGCGGCCTGCGCGCGCAGCTCAAGGGCGCGGATGGCGTCCGTGCGCTTGGCCACCTCGTCGGCGGTCAGGGTCAGGGTCGGGTCGGCCAGCTCCGCGCGGAGCTTGTGGGCCTGCTCGCGCAGCTCGGCGGCGGCGCGGCTCTTGGAAACAAGCGGGGTGTTCATGTTCTCCTCACAGGTAGGTGGTGCGGAGCGCGGCCATCCGCGCGTCCATGGAAACCGCATCACCTGGCGTGGGGGCGGTCGTCGGCTCGGTCGCGTGCGGACACGCGGAGCGGGCCTCGGGTGCCTCCGGGGTCAGGTACTCGGACAGCACCGCCGCGCGCGCTTCGGGGCTCAAGGCGTGAAGCGCGGTGCGGGCGGCAAGGGCCAGCAGCTCGGCGTCGTCACGCGGAGCGGCGGGCACAGCGGGGACATCAGGGGCGGCGCGGTCGCTGCGGGCCGCGACTACGTCGGTGCCGGGGACGGACGGGAGGGGCGTCAGGCTGATCTCGCGCAGCTCAATCTCGGTGAACCGCTCCACGGCTTGCCCGTCCACGGTCACCATCTCGGAGCGGAGCGGGCGGAAGCCGATGGACAGCCCAACGTAGGCGTCAGCCGCCAACACGTTCTGGACGTAGCGGCGGGCCTCCTGCCCCTCCTCGGTCGCGAACAGATCGGCGGTCATAAGGTAGCCGGTGCCGGTGTCCACCAGCTCCCGCACCACGCCGACGTGCGCCTCCGTCTCCCACTCGTGGTCCAGCATAAGCGGCAGGCGCCCGGCGGCCACCTTGGTGTCGATGGACCGCTTGGCGCAGCCGCGCGCAAACACGGTGCCGTAGGTGTCCACCATGTCAAACGTGAGCGCCACGCCGGAAATCTGCCCAGCCACGCCGGGCGGCAGCATCTCGTCCTCGGCGCGGAGCTGGACGCGCACCTCGGCGCGCTGCGTTTCGCGGGTCTTATGCTTCATACGGGCCCCTCCACGGGGTCGGTGAAATACGCCATCGTGCAGCGGCAGTTGCTTGTGACGATGCCGTTGGCTATCATCCAACCATCCACCGTTTCGAGGTCAAACACATGGCACGTCGCATCGAAGTCCCGAACCTGCACCACCTCATCGAGCTGTACCAATCCGGCGTGAGCCTCAAGCAGCTCTCGGATGAATTCGGGCACAGCCGCCCGCTCCTCTTTCGACGGCTGTGCGAACACGGGATCGCCGTGCGCGGTCGATCCGATGCGGAGCGGCTCAAGTGGGACAAGATCAAGAGCGACCCGGCCCTCGTTGCTCGACAGGTGTCCGCCGCCCACGCTAAACGTCGAGGTCAAAAAGACTCGCTCGCCATGCTCGTTAAGCGGGCCAAGGCGATGTCTGGCACTTATGCCAGAATGGGCCGCAAGGAAATTGTCCTCTTGGACGCCATCCGCGAACGCTGCCCCGATCTCACCTTTCAGCTTGCCATTGGACCGTACAATGTGGACGGGGCCTTTTGCGCCGACCGCATCGCCGTGGAGGTCCAATTCGGAAACATCCAAAAGCAGAACTCCTCCGTCGCTGGCCATCGCATCAAACACATCCTCGATGCGGGCTGGCGGGTTCTGCTCGTCGTTTGCAATAACGCCGGGCGCGACGGATACAGCTTCAGCGCCATAACTGAACAGGTTGTCGCCTTCCGCGATCATTGCCGCAGGGACCCAGCCACGCTCGGCCAATACGGGATGATTGGGCGTCAGGGTCAGCCGCTTCCCGCCTTTCGTGATGATCTCGCGCAGCTGCCCAGAGTACGCGGCTTTTAGCCCTCCGACAACCTTACCCTCAACGACAGTACCGGCGGGGAAACAGTTGACCACCTCGGCGGCGCTGCCCGCCGGGTCGCTGCTGTAGCGCAGCCCGTTGGCAAACGCGGCGTCCATGGCGATGCGCCCCTGCCCCATGGCCATGGAGTGCGTGGGGCGCGTCTTGCCGTCCGTGAACGCCAGCCACTCTTTCGAGCGGTAGAGGTCGCCCATGTCCTGCGCCTGGTCCCACGACCCCTGCGACTGCGCGCCCGCCGTCTCGGTGCGGGCGATGCGGTCCGCGCGGGTGCGCGTCATCTCGGGGCCGTAGACGCTGCGCGCGATCAGCCGCCCGATCTCTTGCACGGACAGCCCCGCGCGCTCACCGGCCAGGATGGCGGCGGTGGCCTGCTGCGCCGTCGTCTCGCCCACATAGGTGGCAAGCTGCGCGGCGCGGCGCTCGATGGCGGCCATCACCTCGGGCGTCTTGAGCCCAAAGCTAAAGCCCGCCCCGGCCACCATTTTGGCCCCGCTCAGGTACATGGTTTCGATTAGGTCCAGGTACGCCTCGCGCCACGCGGCGTGGTAGTCCCCGCCTGGCGCGTAGTTGGCCCGAATCCGGCGGTCGATCTCGGCTAGGATGGGGTCGTCGGCGCGCACGGCGCGGCCCTCGGCGTCCCCGAACATCCGCGCCACGTCCCGCCGCTGCGCCGTGAACAGCGCCAGCGCGGTGGACTCGAAACGCGGCATCATGGTGTCCTGAAACTCGGTCGCCCGCTTCCAGTAGCGGAACAGGATGTCGCTGTCCTCCTCGCGGCGCGGGCCCTTGTCCAGCACCTCGGGGTGATGGACCCAGTAGGGGCGGCCCTCCACGTCCTCCAGCGGCGGCAGGGGGTTGGGGCTCGGGAGCTGGTCGGCGGGGACATAGTTGGGCGAAACGGCTGCCGACACGGCGTCGATCTGCCCGACCGCGCGGTCCAGCGTGTCCTCGTCCTCCAGCGGCTCGTCCTCCTCGTCCTCCTCCG
>JBEIJM010000293.1:0-2918 GCA_040380205.1 Gemmatimonadaceae bacterium | reverse complement strand
GGTGACCTGCGGCAAGCCAGACGGCAACAGCAGCGTCTTCCTCGGGTGTTCCAGCGGCGTCCATGCCCACCACGCCCCGCACTACCTGCGCCGGATCACCGTGGCGGCGAAGTCGCCGATCTGCGCGGTCTTGCGGGAGGCTGGGGTGCCGTGCATCCCGGGCTTGCAAGGTCAAGCCGAGGCCATCGCGGCGGGCGCGCTGCGGGTCGAGGACGTCAACGCGTGGCTGTTCGAGCTGCCGATGTCGGCGCCGGCCGGGGCGTTGGTTCGGGCTGATGAGGGCGCGGTGGACCTGCTTGAGCGGGTCGAGGTGATCAACCGGGGGTGGTTGGGCGAGAAGGGCCACAACCAGAGCGTTACCGTCAACGTCCGGCCCGATGAGTGGGATCGGGTTCGGGATTGGGTGTGGGAGCACCGTCACGGCTTGGGCGGGGTGTCGTTCCTGCCCTTCGATGGGGGTGCGTACTACGGCACGCCGATGACCGACTTGGAGCGCGAGGACTACGAAGCCCGCACCGCCGCCCTGCCCGCCGTCGACTGGAGCCGCCTCGCCGAGTTCGAGAACGGCGTCAGCGAGGGCGCGCAGACCTTCGCCTGTGCGGGTGGGGCGTGCAGCATCGTCTGACCGCTTGACCGCCCCCGCGGCGTGGGGTAGGCTGCCTGTGCGGCGCCCCACGTCGCGATGGTCGCTCTGGTCTGGTGCCTGCTCCCTCCTCCTGTCTGCAGTCCCGCCCCCGCCGGTTCGCGCCGGCGGGGGTTCGTCTTTGCGGTGTTGTGCCCGGACGAAACAAAGGCGCCCGCGGGGGCGCCTTGTTGCAGCGGAGAGGGTCGGTTTAGAACAAGCGGCCTTGGGTTGGGGCGGTTATCGCTTTACAGCTTGCGCTTGCGTTCTGCTATGGATAGAGTGTCGGCGGAGGTGTCAATGCGACCGACCAAGTGTGCAAAGTGCGACACGATGATCATGGCTTGGAGGCACAGGGACGGCAAAGCGGTCTGCGCGCCTTGTCTTACGGAGATCAGGTCATCGAACGGCCGCCGCCGGATGGCTGGTCAAACCCCGCCGATCGGCGCCGTCAAGGAGCGATCATTCCGGGGGCGGATGTACTGGATGATCTACGCGCCCGACCATCCGCACACGTCTGTCAGCGGCTGGATCATGCAGCATCGGGTGATCATGGAGGCCAAACTTGGCCGACTCCTGACCACCAAAGAGGTGGTGCATCACATCGACCACAACGGCCTGAACAACGACCCTGACAACCTCATGCTCTGCGAAAGCAAAGGCAAGCACCTTGCCGAGCATCACGCGCAAGATGCAGGGTTCGCGAGCAGAGACACCCGGCCGCTCTGCACGGCCTGCGGATCAAGAACCGACCACGGGCGCACGCTCTGCTGGCCGTGCTACAGCGCCAACGGGGATTGTGGCAGGTGCGGCCGGTCGAACCGGAAGCTCGCAAAGGTCGGCCTCTGTCACGGCTGCTACAAGACCGAGCGCATGGCGCGCAAGCGTCAGAACAGCGAGCCTTGAACGGGCGGCACCCAGGCCGGGGGCTGGTTCAACGTGACCCACTCCCGCTTTTGTTTACTGAACGTCCGGGCGGCTCCGATCCTTTCGTTCGTGATCTCGACCGCATGCCACCCCTCGGCGACCAGCTCGGGGATCGCCTCCGCCTCGCTGATCGCGACCGTGGCCCCAGCGGCGCCCCAGCGGCGGGCGATGGCGACCACCTCGGCGCGGGGCAGGTCGTGGGCGTAGCCGGTCGTGTTGACGTAGGGGGGATCGCAAAAAACCACGGTGCCGGGCGGGAGCGCGGGCGGGTCGATGTCGCGGGCGTCGGGGTGGATGAGGGCGGGCATGACCGGCGCGGCAGCCCACCTCGAGGCCAGCATGTCGGCGGTGTCGCCGTGACCCTCGCCGCTCCCCCTGCCCGTGCGCGCCTCCGCGAAGCCGGACTCGGGCGCGCCGCGCCGATAGGCCCACTGGCCGGTGATGACGGCGCGCGCCACCTCGCGCGGGTCCACCTCGCGGGCGTCGGGCACCACCACCGCGGGCACGTCGCCGGGCGCTGCGTCGAAGCCCTCGGCGGTGCGCTCCGGGGGCGAGCAGAACGCCGCGCCGCCGAAGGTCGCGCCGCCGTCGCCCGTGTTGATCCAGCGGCCTTCGGTGTCGCTCCATGCGGTGTGGATCAGCCGGTTGGAGGCGGTGATCTGCGCCCAGCGCGCCACCTCGCGCGGGTCGATGGTCCGGGCGTCGGGGGTGATGGTGGCTTCGGGCATGACTGGAAGGGCCTCCGTCTTTCGCGCGACGTCCAAGCGCCCCGCCCCGTATCGGCCACCATCCTCGGGGTGCACGAACCCGTCGAACGGAAAGCGCGGGCTGTAGCTGGCCGCCGACCCAAAGATCCACCGCGCCACCTCCCCCGCGTCCACCGGCCCTTCCGGCAGCCGAGGCGGCCCCTCGGCGCGCAGCCGCTCCCACAGCGCCCGCGGGTCTTCGGCGGCCCACCCGCGGATGATGGCGGCAGCGGCGCGGGCCAGCCCGGCGTCGCGGTAGGCGTGGAGGAGGAGGCGCACGCCGGGGTCGGGCTCGCACCACAGGTACGCGGCGGCGCGCTGGCCGGGGCGGAGGCCGAGGATTCTTAAAAGTGCCGATGCGTAGCCACTTTTCGATCCCATCCGGCTGACAGGGGGCTTGGCGCCGTCGCGGTGGAGGCGGAGGGAGAGGGCGGCGGTGCCGGCGCACAACTCGACGAAGAGGGGGATCGGCGTCACGCCCTCACCTCCACCGCCCGCCCCACGGCCCCGCAGGACGGCGCAGGGCGGCCCGTGCGGGTGTAGCCGGTCGGCAGGGCGGGGGCGGCGCGTGGCGTGGCCTGGGGGCGCGTGGCGGGGCCCAGGGTGCGCTCGGCGAGGCGCAG
>JBEIJM010000292.1:0-2929 GCA_040380205.1 Gemmatimonadaceae bacterium | reverse complement strand
CGTCTTCCCGGTGGCGTCCACCACCAGCGCCCCCGCCGGCACCGGCGTGTCGGCCGCGGGCCCCACCGCCACGATGCGGTCGCCGCGCACCACCACCGTCTGCCCCGGCACCAGCACCCCGCGCTCGGCGTCAAACAGCGCACCGTTGCGGAACGCCACCGTGCCGCCATGCGGCGTGGGCAGCGTGCGCGCCAGCGCCTCCGCCTGCGCGTCGCGCCAGCGCAGCTCGATCGCCCGCAGCGCCGGCAGCAGCGCCGCCGCGTCGGGGCGCACGGTGATGAACCACTGCACCTCGGTGGCCAACAGCGCGCCGCGCGCGTCCAGCCACGTCCCGCGCGGCACGCCGCCGCGCCCCCGATGCACCATCACCAGGCGGGCGCGCACCCGCCCCGCCCCCTGACGCAGCACGGTGTCCGCCACCACCTCGGCGCGCAGCTCGGCGCCCCCCGCCTCCCGGGCGCGCCGTCCGGCGCGCGCGAGCAGGGCCCGCGCCACCGCCGCCTGCTCCCACGGCGTGTCACCACGCAGCGTCGGCAGGTCATCGGCCGCCAGCGAAGCCATGCGCGCCGCCGTCCCCACCCCGCGCCGCACCGAGTCCCCCACCACCGCGAAGGCGTCGGTGGGCTCGCCGGTGGTGCCGTCGGCCAGCACCGGGCGCACGCTCGCGCGCACCACGCGCCCCGCCGCATCACGGTGCTGGCGCGTCTCCACGCGCGTGCCGCGGTTGCGGTCGGTGAACACCCACCGCACCACCGTGGAGTCGCCGCGGGTGACCGCCACCAGGTCCCCCGCCTCCCGCCCGTGGTTGGAGACGATCCAGCGCGTGCTGTCCACGGGGGTGGCGGCAGCCGTGGCGACAAGGAGGAGGGCGATCATCGGGCGTCGTCGGATGTCGGTGAAGGACGCGGGAAACGACCCGGGACGGGAGGCAGGGCGGGACGGAACACGGACCCACCAGCGTCCTGTGCCGGGACCAATCTACGAGCGCCGCGGCGCTCGCGCGGGAGCCACGCGCGCGCCAGCTTTGCCATGGCGGCGGCGCGGCCGCCCGCGGACCCTCTGCCCCCGGAGTTCCCGGTGTCCCTCACCCGCTGGATTGCCCTCATGCTTGCCCCCGCCGCGGTTGCTGGCGCCGCCCTGGCCCAGCCGGCCCCGCTGACGTACCCCAAGACCGCCACGGTGCCCCACGTGGATGACTACCACGGCACCAAGGTGGCCGACCCCTTCCGCTGGCTGGAGGACGACACCGCCAGCGCGGTGAAGGCGTGGGTGCGCGAGCAGAACGCCGTCACCTTCGCCCACCTGGCCACCATCCCGTACCGCGGCGCGCTGCTGGCGCGCCTGCGGCAGCTGCAGGACTACCCCCGCGAGACCGCGCCCCTGCGCGACAAGGGGTGGGTGCTGTACAGCCGCAACAGCGGCCTGCAGAACCAGGGCGTGTTCTCCATCCAGCGCGGCCTGCGCGGGACGCCGGCGGTGCTCATCGATCCCAACGCCCTGTCCAAGGACGGCACCACGCGCGTGAGCGGCTTCACCTTCAACCGCACCGGCACGCGCCTGGCCTACCTGCGCTCCGAGGCCGGCTCCGACTGGCAGGAGATCCGCGTGATGGACCCCGCCACGCGGCGGCACCTCCCCGACCGCATCCGCTGGGTCAAGGTGTCGGGGATCGCGTGGCACGGCGACGGCTTCTACTACTCGCGCTACCCCGTCCCCACCGACACCCTCTCGGCCCTCAGCTCCCGCAACGAGGACCACCGGGTGTACTTCCACCGGCTGGGGACGCCGCAGGCGGACGACCGGCTGGTGTACGCCGACGCGGCGCACCCGGCGCGCTTCCACACGGCCGAAGTCACCGACGACCAGCGGTTCCTGGTGCTCAGCATCGCCGACCGCGGGCAGGGGTTTGACGGCAACCAGCTGTGGGTGCGCGACCTGGCCGCCACGGACACCACGTGGCACCGCATCGGCCGCGGCTTCGAGAAGGAGCTGGCCCTGCTGGACAACGACGGCGGCGCGCTGCTGGTCCTCACCAACGAGAGGGCGCCCAACCGCCGCGTGGTGCGCATCGATCCCCGGCGCCCCGACCCCGCCGACTGGACCACGCTGGTCCCGGAGCAGCCGGAGGTGCTGGAGACCGCGGCCGTGGCGGGGCGCCGCATCATCGCCGGCTACCTGAAGGACGTGACCAGCCGCCTGGTGCCGTACCGCTACGACGGCGCGCGCGAGCGCACGGTGGAGCTCCCGGGCGTGGGCACGGCCACCGTGGTGAGCGCCAACCAGCGGGTGACGGACGTATTCTACACCTTCACCAGCTTCACCGCCCCGCCCACCACCTACCGGCTGGAGCTGGCCACCGGGAAGAGCACGGTGCACCGCGCCGTCACCCTCCCCTTCGACCCGTCGGCGTACGAGACGCGGCAGGTGTTCGCCACGTCGCGCGACGGCACGCGCGTGCCGATGTTCATCGTGGCCCGCAAGGGGATCGCGCTGGACGGCCGGCGTCCCACGCTGGTGTACGGCTACGGCGGGTTCAACATCTCCCTCCCGCCGGCCTTCAGCGCCAGCCGCATGGCGTGGCTGGAGCAGGGGGGCGTGTACGTGCAGGTGAACCTGCGCGGCGGCGGGGAGTACGGCGAGGCGTGGCACCAGGCGGGGATGAAGGAGCGGAAGCAGAACGTCTTCGACGACTTCATCGCCGCGGCCGAGTGGCTGGTGGCCAACGGGTACAGCAGTCCGGCGCAGCTGGCGATGCAGGGGGGCTCCAACGGCGGGTTGCTGGTGGGCACGGTGATGACGCAGCGCCCCGAGCTCTTCCGCGTGGCGCTCCCGGCGGTGGGGGTGATGGACATGCTCCGCTTCCAGCGCTTCACCATCGGCTGGAACTGGGTGGCCGACTACGGCTCCAGCGACACCCCCGACGGGTTCG
>JBEIJM010000291.1:0-2956 GCA_040380205.1 Gemmatimonadaceae bacterium | reverse complement strand
TGGGACCCCTGTCGTTTGTGCGGACTGGTCGGTGGACCGTTGCCGCCTATCGCCGGTATGTGGTTGGTATCGTGGTGCTCTACGCCGTCGCGGTGGCCCTGATCGTGACCCGCTTCGGCCGGGGCTGAAGACGCGGCGGCGCCGCCGGCAGTCAAGCGGTCGCAAATGACATGGGCAACCGTTACGCGACTCTCACTGGGCTCCATGCTCCTCAGCGGCGCGGCCTTGACGCTTGGCGCGCAATACGCCCGCGGCGCCGGGCTTGACTTCATGTTGGGTGCGCAGCGATCGACGGGTGGACTGTTGAAGGAGCGGCGTGGGCTGTTTGTCGATGCGACGGGGGCGACCGCGGTCCTTGCCCTCAGTCCGCGCTGCTCCTCGACCGATGGCCTCATCTACCCCTCGAGGGAGGCCACTGGGCTCGCCTCGCTTTGCCTCGTCGGATCCGTCACCGGTGGGCCAGCAGCGCACCTGATGGTGGTATAGGCCTTGCCCACAACGCGGTACCCGGGATCAGCGTCCAACGAGCGGACACGCCGCTCGTTGGCCAGGTCCTACTACTGCGGAGGCAGTCATGCAGGACAGCAGCGGCCGCGACATGCCTGACATGGGCGAAAAGGGCCTCATCAACCGCGCCAAGGGGACGGCGGAAGAGATCAAAGGCCGGGTCCACAGCACAGAGGGCAGACTCGTCGGGGATTCGTCCAAGCAAATCAAAGGCGAGGCCGAGCAGCTCAAGGGCAAGGCGCAGCAAACGCTCGGGAAGGCGGAGCAGAAGCTCGGTGACGTCAGCGACCGCATCCATCACAAGGAACCGTAAGCGGTTGTCCTCACGCTCCGGCCGATGACGCATCGCATCCGCCGTGCATGTCGTCCATCAGGACGGCACGCAAGGCGGATGATCTGTTCGTAGACCGTCTGTTGGCCATCCTTATGCGGCCGTGTGACAGGAACACCCCTGGACGTGCCCCCGTGAGTTACCCGGGCGCCAGATCAACCTGACCACTCTCCGCCATCGCGTGATTCCCTCGAGCCGCTTGGTGGCCGGGCGCGGCGTCGCCAGCGGTCCGCATCGCCGTACTGCGCGAGCCATCCATACGGCGGAACGCTTCATCCGACCCCTACGGCAGCCGCCCGTACTTGCGCAGCGCCGCCAGCAATCGGTCGTGCGGCAGCGCGAACACGCGCAGGTCGTTGGCCCCGGTCATCGTGTCGGCGGCCAGCAGCGCGTTGGTGATCGCCGCCTCGGTGGCCCAGGCCGTGGCCTGGAACAGCGGCGTCAGGCGGTCGTTGGGGAGCATCTGCACGTCACGCACCGGCACGTCGTCGTGCCACGCCCGCGGGTTGGCGGTGGAGAAGGCGACGAAGATGTCGCCGGAGCTGTTCCCGCCGAACCCGCCCTGCCGGCCCAGCCCCACCGACACCCGGGTCGCGATGCGCTTGAGCTGATGCGGCAAGACGGGGGCGTCCGTGGCCACCACCACGATGATCGACCCCAGCTCGCGGTCGTCGTCCGGAGACCCCGACGCCGAAGACCCGCAGCGGCGACGCGATGACCCAGCCGGCAGCGGCCGGTCGTTCGCGATGCACGCCACCAGGTCGGGGATCTCCTCCCCCACCGGCGCGCCGGCAATCCGCAGGTCGCGGCGCGCCCCGTAGTTGCACTGGACCAGCACCCCCACGGTGTAGCCCCCCTGCTCCGCCGTGAGCCGCCTGGAGGCCGTGCCGATGCCGCCCTTGAAGCCGTGACAGATCATCCCCGTGCCCCCGCCCACCGCCCCCTCGCGCGGGAGGCCGCCGGAAGCCGAGTCGAGGGCGCTGAAGACGTGCGCCGGCGTGACATGGAAGCCGTTGATGTCGTTCAGGGTCCCGTCATACGTCTCGGCCACCACCGGGAGCCACCACGGCTGGAGGGCCTGCTTCTGCCGCACCTCCCACCGGATGACGGCGTCCCGCACCACACCCACACTGTGGGTGTTGGTGATGGCCACCGGCCCCTCCAGCAGGCCGCTTTCCTGCACCCAGGTGGTGCCCGTCATCTCGCCATTGCCGTTCAGGGCGAACCAGGCGGCGAACACCGGATCCGGATTGGCCTTGCCTCGCGGGTGCACCACGGTCACCCCGGTCCGCACCGGCCCCTGTCCCACCACCAGCGGGCCGCTGCCGGAGACCACCGTGGTGTGCCCCACTTCAACGCCCGCCACGTCGGTGATGGCGTTGAGGGGACCGGGCACCCCGCCGATAGGAATGCCCAGGTCGTGCTCCCGGGGCTTGCGCGACTGCGCCGTGAGCGCCGAGGGCAGCAGCACGGCGACGAACGCGGACAGCAGGACCTGCCTCATGGCTTCCTCCGAGTCGATGGGCACTGCGAGGAGCATACGGGCCAAGCAACGGCCTCGCCAGAACAGCCTGGAGGGGATGCCCGTCGCGAACGCCCGACAGGCCGTCGTGCTCCTGCAGCCAGTGTGCCCTCCCTCTTGCGGCCCCGTCGGTGCGGTGGAAGGTTGGGCCGACACCGCGGTGAACTCCCGTACCGGAGGGGCGATTGATGCGTGGCATGCCTGCGCGGATGGTGACATGGAACTGCGTGCTGGCGTTGGCCGCGGCGCTCACGGCCGCGGCAGGATGCGGGGACGCGCGGCGGGACGCCACGCCGGCCACGGGCGCCACGGACTCGACGGCGTCCGTGCCCCCAGTGCCGACTGCGCGCGACAGCGCCCCGCCGTTGAAGGCCGGGGTGCACGTGGCGCGCGGCATCTGTTTCCGCGAGGGGGCGTGCTTCCGGCACTGGCGCGCCATCGATGCGGTGCCGCTGCACGCCCAGATCGACCCCGCCTCGCCCGTGGTGGCCACGGTGGCGCCGGGGCAGTGGGTGGAGCCCGTGGAAGGGCAATACCGCTTGCTCCCCCGGCGCGGCGTGGTGCAGCGCGCCACCGCGGCCGACTCCATCACCCCC
>JBEIJM010000290.1:0-2972 GCA_040380205.1 Gemmatimonadaceae bacterium | reverse complement strand
AGGCACGGGTTGATGAAGCGGATCCCCTCGCGGGCGGCGTGCGCCTTGGCCACCACCATCGCCACGTCGTAGTCGGCCGCCTCGTCGTTCACCGTGGCGCCCAGCGCCCGGATGCCGGCCTTCTTCACGTCGGGCGCCGTGACCGGCACGTACACCGTGGCCGGGATCCCCAGCGTGCGCGCCGCGTACGCCACCCCCAGCCCATGGTTGCCGGCGCTGGAGCACACCACGCCGCGCGCCTGCTCCTCCGGTGGCAGCGTGGCCAGCGCGTTGAACGCCCCGCGCACCTTGAAACTCCCCGTGGGGTTCTCCAGCTCCATCTTGAACCACACCGGCACGCCCACGCGCTCGGACAGCTCGGCGGGGGCCTCCACCAGCCGGCTCGGGGACACATGCGGCGCCACCCGCTCGGCGGCGGCGCGCACGGCGGCCAGCGACGGCAGGATGGCAGGATCGGGGGCGGGGTGGGCGGGGAGCGGGGCGGAGGTCGTCATGACGGGGAAGGATAGCGCGCGGTGCGGCGGATGTACCCCGCCACGTCGAACTTGAGCTTGGCGCGCGACGTGACCATGGGGCGGATCCCCCCCCACACCGGCTTGTTCCCCCAGGGGCGGTCCCACAGCCCCAGGCACCACATGATCCCCCCCACGCTGTTGGGGTCGCGCCCGTCCAGCGCGTACTTGTCGTTCAGGTGGAACAGCCACTGCCGCGCCTGCTCGGCGCTCTCGGTCCAGAGCAGCACCGTCTTCCCCCACAGCATGCGGGGGTAGTTGTGGATGATCCCCTCGTGCACCAGCTGCCGCTGCGCCGCGTTCCAGAGCGCGTCGTCGGTCTCCGCCGCCTCCAGCTCCTCCAGTGTGTAGCGCGCCGGACGGGGGTCGGCGGCGTGCTCGGCGATGGTGCGCTGCACCCACGCGGGGAGCGCCTCCAGCCGGTCGAAGTGGGGGGTGCGCACGCACCAGTTGAACGCCAGCTCGCGCCAGGTGGTGACCTGCTGCACGAAGGCGTCCACGTGGGCGGCGCCGGCCCCCGAGGCCAGCGCCGCGCGCACCACGGCCGCCCCCGCCACCTGCCCGTAGTGCAGGTAGGGGGAGAGCGCGCTGGTGCCGTCGGGGTCGGCCGCCTCGTTGCGGCGGTCGGCGTAGCGCGGCAGGGCGTCGCGCATGAAGGCGTCCAGCCGCGCCGTGCCCGCCACGCTCCCACCCACCATCCCGGGGACCGGGCGCACGGCGTGGTCGATCTCGCAGGCGGCCACCTCGCGGGCGATGGCGTCATCGTCCATGGCGGCCAGCGGCAGCGGCGCCAGCCCGCCGACGGCGGCCACGCTGTCGCGCAGCGACGCGCGCAGCGCCTCCGACGCCTGCGTGCGCGGCAGCGCCTCCGCCACCGGCTCCAGCGCATGGTCCAGCTGCCGCGCCAGCTTGGGGCGGATGGTGCGCGCGGCGTACTCCGCGCCGGGGAACAGCCCGCTGGGGACGCAGCAGACGCTGTCCACCGCCAGCAGCTGGCAGGCGATGCGCGCGGCCAGGCGCTGCGTGCGGGGGAGCACGCCGGCGGTGGGGAAGAGGTCGGTGACCACCAGCGCGGCGCGGGCGGCCAGCCGGTCGAGCACGCGGCGGTCGTCGTCACGCCGGCGGCGCAGCACGAACTGGTAGGACAGCCCCAGCGCCTCGGCGTGGCGGGCGGTGTCGCGCGCGCCCTGGAGGATGACGTGGTGGTGGCGGGCGGCGGCGTGCGGATAGGTGGGGTCGAGCCCCTGATGGATCACCACCGGGAGCCCCAGCCGGTCGGCGGCGCGGATGGCGGCGCGCAGCCCCCAGTTCTCGGTGAGGCGGTGGGTGGACTGCATCCAGTACAGCACGAACTCGCCGCCCCGCTGCACCGGGGCGTCGTTGAGGCGGAGGGTGCGCGGGACCAGCTGGTCGCGGACGAAGTCGCTGTCGAGGGGGTGCGGAGCGCTCATGCGCGGTGAATGGCGGGGCGGGGGGCGGGGTTTCCCCGGGCGGGGGGCGACCGAGGGGTCGCGTCGGGCGTCAGCGGGCGCGCGCCGCTTGACACACCCTGCGGGACGGCTAGTTTGCTGGTGTTCCTCCGATCGGCCCCGCGCCTCCGGTGCGGGGCTGTTTTCATCGGTGTGGTTGGAGGAGCCGCTTCGGCCGGTGTGCCGAGGTCCCCGGGGCTGTAGCTCAGCTGGGAGAGCGCTGCATTCGCATTGCAGAGGTCAGGGGTTCGAGCCCCCTCAGCTCCATAACCGCAGGCGTGGTTGTTTTTCCGAGAAATGGAACCGTGGCGGGTTCGTGGCCCCAACGTTGCAACTGGGGGCTGGCGTTACCTTGGAACACACACCATCGTCTTGGGTAACAACGAGTCAAGCCCGCCGCCGATCGGTAGGACGGAGAGTTCCAATGACGGCGAGCGAGGCCCTTGTGTGAGCCCCCCGGCACTTCGGTGTCCGGGGGGTTCTTCGTTTTCGGCGGCCGGGGGGCGCCGCTCGCGTGCCGGGATTCCTCCGGCGGGGCGCCCGCGTACCCCGGCTGGGAGGCCGCCTACCCCGGCGGGGGGGGCGCCGGCAGCGTGCGCGACAGCGCCGTCAGGTCGTCGCGCAGCGCCCGGAACAGCTCCACCAGGAACCGGTCCTCCTCCTCGTCGGCCGGCCCCTCGTGCTCGCTCACGGCCGTGAACCCCAGGTTCCCCAGCCACCGCACGATGGCGCTCTCCTGCACCGCCAGGTCGATGTGCCGGAACAGCAGCGTCTGCTCCTGCGGCCCCGTGCGGAAGCCGGTGCGCAGCTGCACCCCGCCCCCCAGAAACGGCCGGCGCAGCGGCGTGGCCAGCAGCCGCTCGGCCACCAGCGGCAGGTGCCACTGCGGCGCCTCGGCGAAGCGCACGAACCAGCTGCGCTCCTGCGCGGCGCGGTGCACCGCAAAGGTGCCGCGCATCCCGGTCACCCCCACCGTGAACACCCCCACCTT
>JBEIJM010000289.1:0-3015 GCA_040380205.1 Gemmatimonadaceae bacterium | reverse complement strand
TCGTCGCTGCCGCGCTCCTCGCGGGGGCGGCGCTCCCGCGGCCGGTCGTCGGCCGAGCGCTCGCTGCGCGGCCGTTCGCCGCGGGGGGGACGCTCCCCGCGGGGGCGTTCGTCGCTCGGGCGCGCCTCCTTGGCGCGTTCCTCGCGTGGGCGCTCATCCTTGGGCCGTTCCTCGCGGGGGCGTTCGTCCTTGGCGCGTTCCTCGCGCGCGCGCGGCCGCTCGCCACGCTCGGCGCGCTCCGGGCGCTCCGGGCGCTCCGGGCGTTCGGTCCGCTCCGGGCGCTCGCTCCGCTCGGCACGCTCCGGGCGCTCGGCGCGCTCGCGGCGCGGCCGCTCTCGTTCCCCCGGCTCAGCCACCTCGGGGGTGCTGGTGGGGTGCACCTGCGCGCCACGCGCGCCCCACCCCCACTTGAGCACCGCCAGCGCGTCACGCCACGGGGCCCGGCGCGTCTCGCGCGTGCGCACCGCGTAGGTGGGCTCCACCAGCACCGCTTCCACCCGCCGCGCGTGCGGCACCAGCGCCTTCACCAGCGCGGCGTTGGCGGTGAGCGTGTCGCCATGGCACACCGGCGCCTCCCCCAGGTCGCGCAGCAGGTCGCGCAGCACCGAGATGCGCACCAGCCGCATCGATCCGGTGAGGTCCTGCACCTCGCGCACCCGCACGAAGGGACGCAGCGCCCAGCGCGCCGCCTGGAACAGGCGGCGCACCCCGGCGGGCGCATCCGCCACACCGTGGCGTTCGCCCACCACCAGGTCGGCGCCCCCCTCGAACCGGCGGGCGAATTCGGGGATGATGGCCGGCGGGTCGGTGAAGTCGCCCTGCAGCAGCAGCAGGGCGTCGCGGCGCGGGTAGCGCGTGTGGCGCGCCGCATGCCGCACCAGCGCGTCGACGGCCCCCGCGTACCCCACGCGGCGCGTGCCCCGCAGCACGGTCAGCGGCATCGCCTGCCGATACTGCTCGGCCACCTCCGCGGTCTCGTCGGTGCTGGCGTCGTCATACACCACCACCTCGTATTCCCGGGGGAACTCGGCGAGGACGGTGCGGATGCGCCAGAGGAGGACGCCGATGGTGGCGACCTCGTTGTGGGCGGGGATGGCGAGGTAGAGCACGGAGACGGTGGAGGGACCGGCGAGCCCGGCGCTGTCCCGGGGGGCCCGGGGGGGGTCGCCACATCCCTGCAACCTAACCGGGTGCCCCGACTGGCGCCTCTCCGGGGCGGGGGGATAATGTGCGGCCATGTCCGCCCCCGTCCGTACCCCGTCCGGGAGGGCGCTGGTCGCCGCCCTGCTCTTGCTGCTGGGCGGCCGAGCGGCGGCGGGGCAGCAGCAGGGGGGCGACCAGCGCCCCGCCGAACCGCAGTCCAGTCGCGGGCGGCTGGCGGTGACCGGGTGCGCCGGCCAACCCATCAGCGCCATCGTGGTGATCACCGCACCGCCCTTCCGCGATCGCCTCCCCCGGCAGCTGGAGTGGGTGCGCACCACGGTGCGGGCGGCCCACCAGAACACCCGGGCCCGGGTCATCCGCCGCTTCCTCCTGCTCAAGGAGGGGGACCCCTGCAACCAGATCCGCCGCGCCGAGTCGGAGCGCCTGCTGCGCGCGCAGCCGTATCTGGTGGAGGCCCGCATCTACGTCTACGACGACGAGCAGGGCGGCGTGCGGCTGGAGGTGGAGACCCGCGACGAATTCAGCCTGGTGGCGGCGCTGGCCGTGCGCGAGACGGCGCCGGTGCTGCGGGCGGTGCGGCTGGGGGACGCCAACCTGTTTGGCGAGGGGATGCGCGGCGCGCTGCTGTGGCGGCACGGGGGCGCCTACCGCGACGTGCTGGGGGTGGATTTCACCGACTACCAGTTCGGCGGATCGCGCAACGAGCTGCGGCTGATGGTGCGCCGGCTGGAGCGCGGCCAGGTGGTGCGCGGGGAGGTCATCCGCCCCTTCTACACCGACCTGCAGCGGGTGGCGTGGGTGGCGTCGGGGGGCGGCGTGCAGGAGTACGCGCAGTTCTTCCGCCCGGGGCAGCCGCTGCTGCTGGTGGACACGCGCCGCGGCTACGGCAACCTGGGGGCGCTCACGCGGATCGGGCCGGTGGGGCGGCTCCGCCTGGTGGGGGCGTCGGTGAGCCACGAGCGCGAGCGGTTCGGGCGGGCCCCGTTGCAGCTCACGGCGACCGGGGTGGTTCCCGACACGCTGGGGGCGGTGATCCCCCGCTACCGGGACCAGGACGTGGTGCGCCTCAACGCGCTGCTGGGGGTGCGCGCGCTGCGCTTCGTCCCGGTGCAGGGGTTTGACGCCCTCACCGGCACGCAGGACGTGCGGGTGGGGGTGCAGCTGGGGCTCATGGCGGGGCAGTCGCTGCCGGTGCCGGGGTCGGCTGACCGCGACCACTTCCTGTCGGGGACGCTGTACGCCGGCGTGGGCGGCGGGAAGAGCTTCCTGGCGGTGCAGGCCAACGGCGAGGGGCGCTACGACCGGGTGGCGCGCGCGTGGGACAACGTGGTGGGGAGCGGGCGCGCCGCGTGGTACTTCCGCCCCGCGGTCAAGCAGACCACGGTGCTGCAGGCGGAGTGGGGGGGCGGGTGGCAGGTGCGCGTCCCCTTCCAGCTGTCGCTGGCGGACCGGGACGGGGGCATCCTGGGGCACCAGCGCTCGGAGCTGCCGGGGGCGCGGCGCGTGGTGCTGCGTGGCGAGCAGCGGCTGGTGATCCCCACGCGGTTCAACGTGGCCGACGTGGGGTTGGCGGTGTTTGCCGAAGGGGGGCGGCTGTGGGGCGACCCGCTGGTGCCGTATTCCGCGGACACGCCGTGGCGCGGCGCGGCGGGGGTGTCGGTGCTGGCGGCGGTGCCGCCGCGGTCGCGCCGCCTGTGGCGCATGGACGTGGCGGTGCCGCTGGGGGGCGATCCGCGCGGGCAGCTGCAGCTGCGCTTCACCAACCTCGACCGGTCGCGCGTGTTCTGGCAGGACCCGCTGGACGTGCGGCTGGCGCGCGAGCGGACGGCGCCCGCCAGCCTCTTCCAGTGG
>JBEIJM010000288.1:0-3036 GCA_040380205.1 Gemmatimonadaceae bacterium | reverse complement strand
GGTCGGGGGCGCGCGCCAGGGCGGTCCTGCCGCTGGCGGCGGCGCTGGTGGCGGCGCTGGTCGGCGCGGCGCCGGCCAGGGGGCAGCCCGCGTCGCCCCTCGATGTCGTAATCACCGGCGGGCTGGTGCTGGACGGCACCGGCGCACCCGCGCAGCGGCTGGATGTGGGCATTCGCGGCGACCGCGTGGTGGCGCTGGCCCCCGCGGTGCCCACGGCGGGCGCGCGTCGCGTGATCGACGCGCGCGGCAAGATGGTGACGCCGGGGTTCCTGGACCTGCACGCCCACCTGGAGCCGCTGCTGGACATGCCGCTGGCCGAGAGCGCGCTGCGGCAGGGGGTGACCTTTGCGCTGGGCGGTCCCGACGGCGGCTCCCCGCTGCCGTTGGCGCCCTACCTCGATTCGGTGCGGACCGCCACGGTGGGGATCAACGTGGGGTACCTCATCGGGCACAACGACGTGCGGCGCGCCGTGATGGGGATGGCGGCGCGCGCCCCCACCCCGGCGGAGCTCGCGCGGATGCGGACGCTGGTGGCGCAGGGGATGGCCGACGGCGCGTTCGGGCTGAGCACCGGATTGCTGTACCTCCCGGGGACCTATTCCACGGTGGACGAGGTGGTGGCGCTGGCGCAGGTGGCGGCCGACAGCGGCGGGATCTACACGTCGCATCTGCGCAAGGAGGGGATCGGCCTGCTGGACGGCGTGGGCGAGGCGCTGGAGATCGGGCGCCGAGCGCGCATCCCCGTGGTGCTCACGCACCACAAGGCGGTGGGGCAGCAGATGTGGGGGCAGAGCGTGCGCACGCTGGCCATGGTGGACAGCGCGCGGCGCGCCGGCACCGACGTGCTCATCGACCAGTACCCCTACACCGCCACCCACACGGGCATCGGCGTGCTGGTGCCCAGCTGGGCGATGGCCGGCGGTGACACGGCCTTCCGCGCCCGCCTGGCGGTGCCGGCGGTGCGCGACAGCATCCTGCGCGGCATCGTGGACAACATCCTCAACGACCGGGGCGGCGGCGACCTGTCCCGGGTGCAGTTCTCGCGGGTGCCCTGGGACCGCACGCTGGAGGGGAAGACGCTGCGGGACTGGGCCGAGCGTCGGGGCGTGCCGCCCACGGCGGAGCAGGGGGCGCGCCTGGTGCTGGAGGCGATGGAGCGTGGCGGCGGCAACGCCATCTACCATGTGCTGGACGAGGGGGACGTGCGCCGCATCATGCAGTCGCCGTTCACCATGATTGCCAGCGACGGGCGGCTCTCGCGCCCGGGGGAGCTGCACCCGCATCCGCGCGCGTACGGCACCTTCCCCCGCGTGCTGGGGGCGTACGTGCGGGCGCAGCAGGTGCTGGACCTCCCGACCGCGGTGCACAAGATGACGGGGATGCCCGCGGCCCGCCTGGGGCTGGCCGATCGCGGCGTGCTGCGCGCCGGGGCGGTGGCGGATGTGGTGGTGTTCGACCCCGCCACGGTGAAGGACCAGGCCACCTTCACCGAACCGCACCAGTACCCGGTGGGGATCGAGACGGTGCTGGTGAACGGGGTGGTGGCGGTGGACGGCGGGCGCGCCACGGGCGCCCGCGCGGGGCGCGTGCTGCGGCGTCCGGCGCGCTGATTCTCGGGACAGGTCCCGCGGATCTCTCACGGAGGCCCGGCGGCGTTCCGGGGATGCGGTGCCACGATCCAGCGGCGAAGCGCGGGTGACGGCGCTGGCGCGCATCACCCCTAAGATGGGGCCATGCTTGCCACCGCCGCTTCCGTCGCCGTCCTGGGGATCGACGCCATCGCCATTCACGTCGAGGTGCAGGTCGCCAATGGGCTCCCCCACTGGACGCTCGTCGGACTCGCGGCCACGGCAGTGAAGGAGAGCCGCGACCGCGTCCAGGCGGCGCTGGCCAACAGCGGGGTGCCGGTTCCCCCGCGTCGCATCACCGTGAACCTGCAGCCCGGGGACCTCCCCAAGACGGGGACTGCCTTCGACCTCCCCATCGCCCTGGCGGTGCTGGGCGCGTGCGGGCACCTCCCCCCCGAGGCGCTGCAGCAGGTGTGCGCCGTGGGCGAACTCGGCCTGGACGGGCAGATCCGCGGCGTGCGCGGGGTGCTCACCGCGGCGCGGCACGTGGCCGCGACCGGTGACACCCTGCTGCTCGTCCCCCCGGACAACCTGGCGGAAGCGCGCCGCGTGGAAGGGGTCCGGGTGGTGGCCCCCGCCTCGCTGCGCGAGGTGCTGGCGCTGCTGCGGGAGGGGACCCCCCCGCGCGAACCGCGCCTGCCGCCCCCCCCACCGGCCACCGGCGAGGCCCCCGACCTGGCCGACGTGGTGGGGCAACCGCTGGCGGTGCGCGCCCTCGAGGTGGCGGCCGCCGGCGGACACAACCTGCTCATGGTGGGGCCACCAGGGGCGGGGAAGACGATGCTGGCCCGGCGCCTCCCGGGGATCCTCCCGCCACTGGCCGACGCCGAAGCGCTGGAGGTGCTGGCGATCCACAGCGTGGCCGGTGTCCTCCCCACCGACGCGCTTCCGGCGCTGCGCGCGCTGCCGCGGCCGTTTCGCGCGCCGCACCACTCCATCTCGCTGGCCGGGCTGGTGGGAGGCGGCACCGGGCCGCGCCCAGGGGAGGTGAGCCTGGCCCACCGTGGCGTGCTGTTCCTGGACGAACTCTCGCTCTTTCCGCGCCACACGCTGGAATCCATGCGCCAACCGCTGGAAGACGGGGTGGTGGTCATCGCCCGCGCCACCCGCGCGGTACGCTTCCCGGCCCAGTTCATGTGCGTGGCCGCCAGTAATCCCTGTCCCTGCGGCTTTGCCGGCTGCGACGACCGCCCCTGCCGCTGCACGGTGGCCGACCTGGAGCGACACCGCGCCCGACTCTCCGGCCCGCTCGCCGATCGCATCGACCTGCACGTCCCTCTGGGACGAGTGCCCCCCGACGCGCTGGCTACCCCGGGCCACGGGGAACCCTCGGCGATGGTGCGCGCCCGCGTGCTGGCCGCCCGCGACCGGCAGACGGCGCGCTATGCCGCGCTCCCTACCCCCCGCG
>JBEIJM010000287.1:0-3047 GCA_040380205.1 Gemmatimonadaceae bacterium | reverse complement strand
TGCGACGGCGACGAGGCCCGCCAGGTCTGTCCGCTCACCCATGCGCTCCACCGCCGCCTCCTTGTCCATCGCCATGATTTCGCCCCACGCCCACAGCGTAAGGGCGAACGATTCCTGCGCCACCTCGCGCACCGGGCGCCCCGTCTCGCGGGCGACCTGCACGATGACCCGCTGCACATACTGCGCGACGGTCCACGGCACGGCGACTGCCCCCGCCGTGCCGGGAGTCAGTTTCCCGCCGCTTGCTCCGCTCCGCTCACCGCTCCGCTGGTCGTCCCTTCCGGCCCAGCCGCCGGTCCCGCCTTCTGCGCTTGCGCCGCCAGCATGGCCTCCACGTCGGCCACCGCTCCGCGCGTGAGGCTCACCAGCGCCCCGAGCTGCTCCACCGAGAGCCGCTCCACCTCGTCGGCCTTGAGCCCCGGCACGCACACCCGCACCACGTCCAGCAGCGCGCCCAGCATCCCCACGCCGCTCGGGTCGTTGTCCTGCACCACGGCCAGCTTGTGGGCCGCAGCGCCGGTCAGGGGGCGCACCAGCAGCTCCCGCCCGAACAGGCGCACGCGCGGCAGCGCCTCCTCGGACGTGAGCGCGTCCAGGTCGATCATGCGAGCCATTACACCGCCGCCAGGTACTCGATGCGAAACGGGCTGGTGCCGGTCGTCGCGCCGCTCACCGTCAGGTCAAGCCGCGCCTCGATCTCGATGGCGATGGCGATTTCCGCGTTGTCCTGGCTGGTGACGTCGTACTTGGTCAGCAGCGCCGCAGGGAAGCGCACCTGCACGTAGGCGCCCGAGCCGCGCATCCAGATGGCGCGCACGTCGGTGAGGTAGTCGCCAGACGCAAGAAAGCCGCCAGCCGCCTTGGGCTGGTAGCTCGTCGATCCGGTCCACGCGCCAGACGCCACGACCGTGGCGCCGGGCTCAATCTGGCCGACGTTCGTGGTGGAGAGCTGAATGACGGTACCCGAGAGCTTGGGCATCGTCATGGCCTTGCGGTCCAGCGCGCGCACGGGCGAACGGCGCCCGTCAAACTCGACGTTGCGGTACTCGTTGCCGGGGTCAAACTTCAGCCCGCCCGTCGTGGCGCCGAACACGGCGCTGCCGACGTACAGGACGCCGCTGTCGATGACGACATCGGACGGGAGGTTGCTGGTGTAGCCGGTCAGCGGGGCGGTCATGGTGTCCTCGGGGGTGCGGGGGTTGTGTGTAGGCTAGGGAGAATGGAGCCAGACCGCTACGTATTGCGCGGCCTATTCGGCGCGTTCTGTCAACACCAGCGGCCACAGGATCAGGTCGTACTGCCCCACGACGGCCACCACCGAGCTGTCGGCGGGGTCCGTGAAGGCGGGCACCGTGTACCGGCGACGGGACCGGCCCACGATCAGCCCTGAGGCGGGATCGGTGAGGCTCAGCAGGCATTGGTCCACGATGTCCATGCACGACTCGACCAGCGGAAGCTGCGACTCGGGACGTCCTACCGCCTGCACCTCCAGAACCGCAGTTTCGCGGTAGGAGTTGAACCCCGGCGTGGTGGTACGATCCAGCAGCAGCGTGATATACGGGAAGGCCGGTGGCTCAGGCTGCGCGCGCACGTAAATGCGCTCGCTGCCCAGGTAATCGGCCAGCCGCTCGCCGCCAGGCGTCAGGTAGTCCAGCAGCGTCGTGCGCAGGCGCGCATAGAGCCCCACCGTGCTGCTGGTGTCTCGCGCCAGCGTGTTGGGGACGACCCACCGGGGCTTGTCGGTCATGCCATGTACCGCTTGAGGGTCGCGGCAAACTCCGCCTGGATGGCGTTCATCTGCGCCAGGTACGTCGGAGCCCAGATGCGGACGCGCTCGCGCTTGCCGCTAAAGCGGTTCGTATGGCCCAGCTCCCAGTAGAGCGGGAAGACCAGCTTGGTCCCCACCAAAAGCGTCCACCCGCCATTCCAGCTTGGCCGTGTCGCCTTGATGGATTGCCGCACCTGACCCGTGCGAAACTTGCCGCCCTTGTAATAGCTGTTCCCGTGCGCCTTTTTCAGCTCGCGCACGAGAAGTTGCCCGCCCGCCGCCAGGCCCATGCGCGCCGCCTCGCGGTAACGGTCTTGCACTCTGCGGCTGCTGTCGGTGAAGGTGACGGGCATTTACGGCGCCCAGCGCGGAATGACCACGCGCAGCGGAGTGACCACCGTCAGGTCCGACAGCGGGCCTGCCGTCACGATCTGGTAGATCGTGTCGCCGTCATACGGCACCAGCAGGTTGGCCGACGCCGTGGGGATGGAGGCGTAATACGTGCCCGCCACGCCGCTCTCGGTCATGCTGAAATTGGCCAGCCCCGCAATCGGCGTGACCCCTTGGTCGTCCTCGGCAAATGTGACCGCCGCCGTCGTCAGCGTCCACGGAATGTATTTGTTCGTGGCGGCGTTGTACCGCGTCAGCTCCTGCCGCACGAGGTACGCGTTGTACGGGTTGATCGTCTTGGCACTCGTCGTCATGGCAGCCCCTCGGAAGTCTCGCGCAGCAGGATGAACGGCCCGCTCTGGTCGTCGCCAATCACCAGCGCGCCCGAGCGGTCGAGGAACAGCACCAGCGGACCCGACAGGTCGCGCCCGCGCGCGCGGATGCCGGGACGCAGGAAGCGCGCGGGCTGGCCGGTCAGCGTGTAGTGGCCGACATCCGAGATGAGGAAGCGCGGGAACTGCGCGCTCTGCCCGGTCAGCGTATACGTGCCCGCGTCAAAGATGGCGGACCGCCTGAAGCCCGCCGGTTGCCCGGTGACGGCATACGCGCCCGCGCCTAGCGCGATCACCCGCGCGAAGCTCGCAGGCTGCCCCGTCACCGCATACGCGCCCGCTTCCGACGCCAGCCCGCGCACGAACTGCGCCGCGAAACCGGCGACCACATACGCGCCCGCGCCAGCGCCGACCGCTCGGCTGAAGCCCGCCGCCTGCCCGGTCAGAGCATAGCTGCCCCCATCGGACGGTAGGCGCTGCACGAAGCTAGCGTCCTGCCCCGCGACCGCGTAGCTGCCCGCGTCGTGGCCGATGCCGCGCGAGAAGTTGGCCGTCTG
>JBEIJM010000286.1:0-3062 GCA_040380205.1 Gemmatimonadaceae bacterium | reverse complement strand
CAGCGCCTCGGCCATCCTCTCCGTGGCGGGGGCCGCCCGCACGGTGGCCATCCCCTCGCGCGTGGATTCGCTCCCGCCCGGGAGCTACACCGCCGTCACCGCCCCCTTCACCGCCAACGGGGTCCGCTACCTCCCGCAGCCCCTGTCGGCCACCGCCACGGTGACTGCCGGTGACACCGCCACCGCGACATTCACCTTCACCGTGGCTCCCACCGTGCTGGAGGTGACCGTGGGCGGGCTGCCCACCGGCACCGACGCCGCCGTAGTCCTCACCCCCCCCGGCGGATCCCCGAGCACGGTGACCGCCACCGCCCGCCTCACCGGGGTGACGCCGGGGAGCTGGTCGTGGCGCGCCGACACCGTCACCACCACCACGGCTCGCTACGCCGCTACCCCACGCACAGGGTCGCTGACCCTGGCCGCGGGGGACACCGGGCGCGTGGCCGTGAGCTACGCGCTGGCCACCGGCTCGCTGGCCGTGGCGGTCACGGGGCTCCCTGCGGGCACCGACGGGGCCCTCACAGTGACCGGCCCCGGCACCTTTTCCCAGTCGCTCACCGCCACCACCACGCTCACCCGGCTGGTCCCGGGGAGCTACACCGTGACCGCGGCCACCGTGCAACGCGGCACCACCACCTACACCCCGCAACCGGCCACGCAGACCGTCACGGTGGGGGCGTCGCTCACCGCCGCACCGGCCGCGGTGACCTACACCGCCGCGCCCCCCGGGATCACCGGGCTCACCGTGACCCCCCCCACCCTGGCGCTGTTCCCGGGACAGGCCAGCCAGGTCACCCCCACACCGGCGCAACCGACGGGGGCGCCCGCGCCCACGATCAGCTATGGCAGCGGCAACACCGCCGTGGCCACCGTGTCGGCCAGCGGCCTTATCACCGCCGTCGGCATCGGCACCACCACCGTCACCGTCACCGCCACCACCGCGGCCACCGCCAGCTTCACCGCCGCCACCGCCTCCGCCACGGTCGCCGTGTCCGTGGCCCCCCTGCCCGCCGGCATCACCGCCGTGGCGCTGGCCCCGGCCACCGCCACGCTGTTCCCGGGGGGGGCCCAGCAGCTCACCCCCACCGCCACGCAGCCCGCCGGTGCCCCGGCCGCGAACTACAGCTACGGCACCAGCGCCCCCGGCGTGGCCACCGTCTCCGCCAGCGGCGTGGTCACCGCCGTGGCCCCGGGCACCGCCACCCTTACCGTCACCGCCACGACCGCGGCCACCGCCACCTTCAGCGCCGCCTCGGTCACCGCCACCATGACGGTGACGGTGGTGTCTGCGGGCCCCAACTTCCAGATCGCCAACGCCTATGTCGTGCAGGCGGTGCAGGCGGCCAATCGCAGCACGGGGCTGGTGGCGGGGCGCACGGGGCTGCTGCGGGTGTTCGTCACCGCGTCGCAGGCCAATAGCGCCACCCCCCCGGTACGGGTGCGGGTGTACAACGGCGCCACGCTGCTGCGCACGGTCACCGTCGCCGCACCCGAGGGGAGCGTGCGGCAGGCCGACGCGCCGGGAGTCCTCACCTCCACCTGGAACGTGCCGCTCACCGCCGCCGAGGTGGTGGCGGGGCTGCGCGTGCAGGCGGAGCTGGACCCGGACAGCACGCTGGGGGAGGCCATCCGCAGCGACAACGTGTGGCCCGCGGGCGGCGCACCGCAGGCATTCACCGTGACCGCCGTGCCCACCTTCACCGTGCGCTTCGTGCCGGTGACCGTGGGCGCCAACACGGGGAACATCACCGCCGGCAACGCGGCCGCCTTCACCAACCTCACGCAGCAGCTGTTCCCCGTCCCGGTGGTGAGCAGCAGCATCCGCGCGCCGTTCACCTCCAGCATCACCACGCTGGAGGCGGACAGCCTGGGGAAGTGGTCCACCATCCTGAGCGAGGTGCAGGCGTTGCGCGCCACCGACGGCGCCGCCGCCAGCACCTACTACTACGGCGTGCTCAAGGTCACGTACAGCTCCGGGTACGCGGGGCTCGCCTACATGCCGGGGTCCACCGGCATCGGGTGGGACGACCTTGGCACCGCCCCGGGCGTGGCCGCGCACGAGTGGGGGCACAACTTCGGGCGCGGGCACGCCCCCTGTGACGTGGACGGCGAGGCCGGCTACCCGTACGCCGGCGGCGTGATCGGCCAGCACGGCTGGAACGCCGCCACCAACAGCGTGGTACTCCCCACGGTCACCGACATCATGGGGTACTGCAGCAACCAGTGGGTGAGTGACTACACCTGGAACGGCGTGCTGCAGCACCGCACCGCGGCGGCGGCGCAGGCGCGGCGGACGGCGGCCCGCGGCCCCGGGATGCTGGTGTGGGGGCGCGTCGAGGACGGGCGCGTGGTGTTGGAGCCGGCGTTCCCGGTGACGGCGCCAGCCACCCCTTCGGCAGCGGGGGGAACCCTTCGCGTGGAGCTGCTGGACGACGCGGGGGCGCCCCTGACCGCGCTGGCGGTCCAGCCGCTGGCGGTGGACCACGCACCGGGGCAGCACTTTGCCGTGGTGGTGCCGCTGGACGCCGCCCTCGAGGGGCGCCTGGCGGGGATCCGCGTGCGCGACGTGCGCATCCCCACGCGCAGCGCCGCGCGGTCGGTGGTCCGCGATGCGCGGGGCGTCCCGCGCATCACCACCCCCGCCTTCGGGGCCGATGCCACGGTGACCGCCGACGGAGTTCGGACGCGCGTGCATTGGCAGGGCGCCAGCGTGGCCATGGCCATGGTGCGCGACGTCACCACCGGCGAGGTGCTCGGGTTCATGCGCGATGCCGGCCGCACGGTGACCACCGGCGGCCGCCGGGTGGAGGTGGTGTTCTCCGACGGCGTGCGCTCGACGGTCAAGCGCCCGGAGTAGGCGGAGCCCCGCCGGTCGGGAGCCCGGCACCCCCGCGCCCCCCAAGGGGCGCGGTCCATCGGCGGGGGGCGGCCACGGGCGCCGCCCGCCGACGAATTTTCGGGGGTTGGCTTTCTATCCACACCCCGATTACCATCGGCATGCCAAGACGTACGTAGACGTCCTCATACATTGCGGCGGCCCCCCCGGGTAAGTGTGTGCCAAT
>JBEIJM010000285.1:0-3084 GCA_040380205.1 Gemmatimonadaceae bacterium | reverse complement strand
CGCGCGCAATCGCGATGCGAGCGGCAACGGCGTTGAACATCATCATCGCTGTCTCCCTGGCATTCTGTCCGCGCATCCGGCGCGTCGGTGTCGGTGGCTGGCCGACACAAGGGAATATACGCCGGGTGTAAAACTGCGCAAGGGGGTGGGGAAAGATTCCTTTACGCCAGCCCACCCCATTGGTCGGCCATGGCGTCCGCGATGCCTCGAAACGTCACACTTCGCAGCTTCCAGCGGTCCCGAGACGGCGGCAACCGGTGAACCCGCGCCGCGCGCCCCGCAACGACTTGGGTGGGCCGCAACAGCGGCAACCCCTTTAGCCATAGGCAGGTTGCCTTGGTTTCGCCGTGGCCGTACTGCCAAGGCTGCACGATCTGGTCCGGTTTGCGGATTTGGCTGCTGATGATGCTGATTGGGTTTTCCACGGCGATTCGCGCAATAGGCGCCGCCAGCAGCTCGGCCACAAACGCCAGCGCCTCGGCCTGCTCTCGCTGCTTGTCCTTAAACCATCGCGCCCCGCTTACCGCTAGGTGAGTGCAGGGCGGGTGCGCGATCATCAAGTCCCAGCCGTCACCCAACACCGCGCGCACGTCTCCGCAAATGTGCGGCCCTGGCGCCTCGGTGGGCAACAGATCGCACGACCACGCATCATGTCCGGTTGCGCGGAACGCATCGCGCACTATGCCGCTAAACTCACACGCCACTAGCACTTTCACGCAAGCCTCCGCTTTGCTTGGATACACCCCCCCCATACCCGGTCATCCGCAGTTAGGGACGGTTCGGGGTGCCGCTGCTTGGCCGACGTACACCGATGGCGCCGAGTGCGGGATGCTGGGGGTGGGGCATCCCCCCTTCCTCGGGGTACCGTCCTGCGGTCGGTGTGCCACAGCCACGGTATCCCTACCGTGGTACACGACTCCTGCCATGTGGGTGATGACCGGCCAGGTCGCAGGGCGGCGTTGCCTGGATTGTGTGCTGCATCACATGGCGTCATTGGCTCAGGATTGGTCGCAGCGTGTCGGTGGACGCTGGCGCGGGAGAGCCGCAATAGGCCCGCGAAGGTGGTCTTGGATTGGTAGGGCACCCCCAAAGCAGAGCCCCCGGCTTAGTGGTGTGCGACCCGCCCGCGCAAGGCGGAGCGGCACCATAAGACCGGGGGCTGGGTTGTCTGCCACGCGCGATGGTCGCATCACCGCGCCCCCTAACCTACCGCCCTGCGCCGATTCCGGCAAGGGCAGAAACGACAAAGCCCCCAGCCTTGCGGTCGGGGGCGTGTCGGCTGGGGTGTGCGGGGAGACGCGCCAGCCCAGCTAGTCCGGGTGCCACCCGGTCATGCGGAACAAGCTAACGGGCGGCGCGTCCGATCACAACACCAGCCGCCGCCGCGCCCACCAGCTCGAGGGTGCGCCGCTTAGCCGTGGGCACCTGCACGAGGGTGCGGCGGTACGCCTCCTCCGCCAGCTCAGCGCGACGGGTTAGCGCCGCCTTCTGCTGCTCACAGGTCGCCAGCGCGGCCACGCAGGCGCGGATCGTGGAGTCGGCCACGCGGACGTACTCGACCACGCGGATGGTGTCATGCTTCCACCGCTCCACATCCTGCCGCACCGTGTCCCATCGCTCCCGCCAGCGGGTCAGGCGCACGGTGTCCAGCTGATACACCGTGTCCAGGCGCAGCAGCTCCACGCGCACGGTGTCGCGCTTGGCGGCGAGCGTGGCGTCCCGCGCCACCCATTGCCCCGCATAGAAGGCCCCGCCAAGGGCGGCGGCGGCCACGGATAGGGTCAGGGCTAGAGCGTGCAGTCTGGTCATGCGTAGTCGTTCAGGCGAAAGTTGGGGATGCGGTCGGGGTCCGACTTGCGGCCCGGCGCGATCATGGCATGGGTCAGCACCGCCTGGATGCTGTACCGGCTGCGCCAGGCGTCCAGAATGCGCTGCGCCCGGTCAATCTGGGCGCGAGCCAGGGGCTCCTTGCCGTCGTGGCGGTTGGCGAAAGCGAGGTTTAGGGTCCAGCGATTCAGCCACTCCACGCCGTCCCACCGGCTTCTGCCGCACGCCCACGCGGCCCGCTCGTCGCGGACGTAGCGGGTCAGGCTGCCGTCGCGGTGGATGAGGCCGTGATATGACACCTTGGACGCCGGGTCGCAGATCCACGCCGTCGTGGCCGTTTCGGCGGGGCTCACATCGGCGTGCAGCACCACCCAGCGGATCCGCGCCGCGCCTCGGGGCGAGTGGTGCGGCGAATCGCGCCAACGCACCCCGGCCTCCACGGGCGCGCCTAGGGGCGGGCTGAACGTCACGACTCCGCGTCCCCTTCGCCCATGTCCATCCCGGGGTACGGCGGCTGCACGGCGGCGGTAAGCGCCCCCATGGCCTTAGGCAGCGCCGGGGCCAGCAGGCGGGCGCGGTCGATGGGGACTTTGATGATCGCCAGCGCCAGCACCGACACGGCGTTGTACGCCAGCGCGGCCAGAAACGCCTGCCCGCCGTGGAACGCCGCCACCCCGACCAGCACCACCCCCAGCAGCAGGTGGGCGCCGAGGAAGATCCAGAGCGGGTCGAGGTCGCCGTCGCGGGTGTAGAGCCAGCTTCCCTTCGTCCTTTCAGCCACGGGGCTGCCCTCGGCGTTCCATGGTGCCCTCGATGCGCGCGACTTGCGTGGCCGTGTGCTGCGTGGTGTCGCGGATCGCGCGCAGCTCATTGTGCGTTTCCGTTCTGAATGCCACGAACTCGCGCCGGTCGTCCTCGCGGTTGCGCTCCAACGCGCGAACCGTGCCGCGCAAAATTCCGTAGCTCACCGCTGCGCCGATGATAGCCGACACCGCAGAAACGGTCACCGTGTTACCGGCATGACCCGTTGTTGCCTGTATGGCCGAGGCGCCGACAAACGACAGCGCGCCCACCGTCGTCCCCACCGTTTGCTCTATGGTCACCGTGGCGCCCCCGTCACCAGCCGGTAGCGGGGAAGCGCCCCGCGCGCGTGGCGTGCGCCACCTCGTCGAAGATCCGCCCGTACTGCTGCCCCACTACCTCCATGCCGTAGCGCCGCCGCGCCAGCCCGCGCACCGCGCCCCGGTCGCACGCCGT
>JBEIJM010000284.1:0-3087 GCA_040380205.1 Gemmatimonadaceae bacterium | reverse complement strand
TCAGCCGTTCCTGCACGGCACGCAGGGGAAGCGTGGGCCCGCCGCTGATGTTCCACGCGTTGAACACCACCACCATCTGCTGGTCGGGGAACGCCATCGGAAACTGCCCGCCGAATCCGGACCCGGCCCAGATGAACGCGTCCGGCTTCACTGGATTGGTGTACAGCCACCAGCTACACTGGTCAGCAAGGGGACACTGATCGTCAGCTCCAGCGCAGCGCCTCTGAGGAAACCCGTGGATGTGCCGCGCACCAAGGCGAGCTGCCGGGGCGGGCCACAACGACGGAAACAGACGCGCCGCGCATCTTGCGGCGATGACCGCTCCCGGATTGAACGGGAAGGACCTGGACGCGACGGAAGCGGAGATCGTGCAGGTGATGACGGCGCTGGCGGCGGGCTCGCTTACCGAGGCCGCGATGGCCGCGTGGATGCGTGATCGGCGGGTCCGCCTGAGACGGCAGCATCGCCAACACCCGGATGCGCGTTCAGCGGGCGTCCGTCAGGGGAGCCGGCTCCGTCCCCAGAATCCCTCCGGCGTGCGCGTGAGGCTGTCGAGCCCGGTGCGCGCGATGGCGGCGGCCGCTTCGCGTTCCGCCATCGCCACCACCTGCGCCTCGTCCACGGAGAGCACCACACGGTCGCGCATCAGCACGCGGCCGTTCACGACCACCGTGCTCACGTCGTTGCCGTTGGCGAAGTAGGCGACGCGATACAGCGGCATGTTCATCGGCGCCATGTGCGGGCGCGCGGCATCGATGAGGATGACGTCGGCCTTCTTCCCGGGCTCCAGCGACCCGATCTCGTCGGCCATGCCGAGGGCCCGCGCCGCGTCGATGGTCAGCATTTCGAGCACCTTGCCGGCCGGCAGCACCTTCGTGTCGCGGAAGTGGAAGCGGTGGTAGCGCATCGCCTGGAACATGTGCCGGAACATGTCATAGCTGCGGTCCGGCGCGACGCCGTCCGAACCGAGCATCACGGTGGCGCCGGCGTCGAGGAGCTCGATCAGCGTGAAGCGCTCGCGCGTGGCGGCGTTGGCGCTCGGGTTGTGCACGATCTTCGTCCCGGTGCGCACGATCGTTGCGATGTCTTCCGGCGTCATTCCGGTGGCGTGCGAGAGGAGCACGTTGGGGCCGAGGATGCCGAAGACGGTGTCGGCCCACTGCACCGAGCCGCTCGAGTGACCGTCCTGCGTGAAGAGGAGTCCATGCTTCGTGGCCATCGCGCGCGTGGCACGGGCCTGCGCGGTGAGCTCGGCGAGCGCGGCCGGCGTGAGGGGCGTGGTCTCGGGGTGATGCGTGGGGAAGGCCATGGCGAGGTGCAAGAGACCGTTCGCCGCACCGTTCCACTTGGCGATGAGCGCCTCGCTCACCTCGAGCTGCCGCTCGAAGGTCACGGGGACCTCGCGCGCCGAGTCGCCCTGCCAGTCGGTGTAGCGCCTGGGGAAGGGTGGCCGTCGCGGCCCGACGGCAAGGATGAACCGCGTCCCCACCTCCTGCATCGCCTGCAGGTAGGTGTCGCCGTACCTGGGATCGTCGGTGCGCATGATCATGTCGCCGCCGCCAAAGAAGCTCAGGGCCGTGGTGGTGCCGAACCGCAGCCGCTCCACGCCGGTGAGGAGCGCCTCGGCGCGCCAGAAGTCCACGGTGGAGCCGTTGGCATAGATCTGTTCGGTGGCCGGATACCACTCCTCGGTGTCCATGCCGAGCGACTTCACGAGGCCGTGCCCGGCATGGCCGTGGCCGTCGATCAGCCCGGGCATGATGATCCTGCGCGAGCCATCGATCGTCTCGCGGGCCGCGAAGCGTGCGGTGAGGTCGGCGGCGGTCCCCACGGCGACGATCGAGTCGCCGGCGATGGCCACCGCACCGTCCTCGATCACCCGGCGTGCGGAGTCCATGGTGATGACGCTGCCGCCGCTGATGAGCAGGTCGACGGGGGTGCGCGAGTCGGGGGCGCAGGCGGCGCCAAGGAGGGCCGCGGCGGGGAGCAGGGTGCGTAGGGTGGCCATGGGGGGGAATGTACGTCCGCCCTCGCCGAGTGGCGGGGGCAGCGAGCGTTCGGTCAGCGCATATCCTTAAGGTCGTCCCGGCATCCGCCGATTCCCTCCCCCCTGTCCCGATGCCCCTTACCTGCCGCCGTTTTGCGAGGACCGCGCTCTGGGCGCTCGTCCTCCTTGCTCCCGATGGCGTAGCCGCGCAGGACCCGAGCCCGCCGCGTGCGGGAACCGGACGTCTCGACGCTGTGCGGGTGCCGCCGCTCGACCAGCGCATCGATGTCGTGACACCGATGGCCCCCGAGCTGGCCATGTTCGGGCCCTACCCGATCGGGGTGCGCACCATCACGGTGACCGATCGCCGCCGTCGGGATGTCCTGCGCATGATCGCCGGCGACAGCGCCGCACGATATGATCGCTCCCTCACGCTCGAGGTCTGGTATCCGGCGGCGGGCGGGAATCCGGGGCGACTGGGGGAATACCGCGCCGTCATGCGCGATCCGTCGGTGACCATGTCGCTCTATGGTCAGGCCCAGCGTGATGCCGCACCACGCGACGGTGACCGACCGTTTCCGCTGCTGATCATCTCGCACGGATACCCCGGCAATCGCTACCTGCTCAGTCACCTCGGCGAGAACCTGGCCAGCAAGGGGTATGTGGTCGTGTCCATCGACCACGCCGAAAGCACGTACGACGATGCCCGGGCGTTCGCCAGCACGCTCTATAATCGTCCGCTCGATCAGCTGTTCGTGCTGCAGGCGATCGCCGACCTGGGGGCGCCGACCTCGCGGAGCTTCCTGGCTGGTCGGGTAGATGCCGATCAGAGTGGCATCATCGGCTATTCCATGGGCGGATATGGGGTACTGAACGCGATCGGTGGTGGCTTCCGTGCCGCGGCGGCCTCCCTGCCCGGAGCGCCGCCGCACGCCCTGCTGCTGGAGCGCAGCGCTGACCACCCGGATTATCGGCGACGCCATGGCGATGCCCGCATCAAGGCCGCGGTGGCGATCGGCCCGTGGGGGATGCAGGCCGGCTTCTGGGATGCGGCGGGGCTGGCCGGCATTCGCACCCCCACCCTCTTCGTGGCGGGCAGC
>JBEIJM010000283.1:0-3094 GCA_040380205.1 Gemmatimonadaceae bacterium | reverse complement strand
GCGTACGTGGCGGCCAGCCGCACGGTGCGCGAGGCGCTGTCGGTGATCGGGGCGCTGCTCCCCACCGTGTACCAGGGGCGCGCGCCGCAGCTGCTGGTGCCGCGCTCAGCGGAGCGGCCGCGCGGCGGCGACGCCGACGCGCTGCCGCCAGGGTGCGTGGGAATCGACCTGACCGGCTGCTGGGGGTACACCACGGGACAGCCGTTCGTGAGCGTGGCGGGGGGGGTGCGGTGCGCGCACCTGGCCGGCGTGGCCGGCGATTGGGGGTGTGCGCCGCTGAGCGACGGGGCGCGGGTGGTGGCGGTGCTGTCGGCGCCGCTGCCGTCGGTGCGCGCGACGGGGGTGGCGCCCGATGCGGGGGAGGCGGCGCGCGAGGGGGCGGTGGCGGCGCTGCGCGAGGAGGCGCGGCAGTTCTCCGCCGTGCTGGCCAACCTGCAGCTGCGGCACACGCTGGAGGACCAGGCGCTGCGCGACCCGCTCACGGGGGCGATCAACCGGCGGCAGCTGGAGCGCGAGCTGCGGGTGGCGATGCACCGCGTGGCGCGCGGCGGGGCGGCGTGCGCGCTGCTGATGCTGGACGTGGACCATTTCAAGCGCATCAACGACGTGCACGGGCACGAGACGGGGGATGCGGTGCTCACGGGGCTGGTGGCGCTGCTGCGGCAGCGGCTGCGCGCCACCGACGTGCTCGCCCGGGTGGGCGGGGAGGAGTTCATGGTGGTGCTGCGCGACGTGGACCGCGGGGTGGCGCTGCAGCTGGCGGAGACGCTGCGCGCGGCGGTGGAGGGGACGTGGTTGGTGGGGGGGACGATCAAGTGCACCTGCTCCATCGGGGGGGTGTACGTGGATGCGGCGGGCGCGGCGCTGGGAGTGGAGCACCATTGGCGCCACGCCGACCAGGCGCTGTACGAGGCCAAGGGGACGGGGCGCAACCGCGTCTGCTTCTGGAGCGACCAGGTGCCGGCGGGGCACGCGGGGGCCGGGGCATGAGCGGGGCCCACGGGGTGGAGGCGGATGCGCTGACGCAGGCGCGCTGGGTGGGGGAGACGGCGGCGCTGGTGCTGGACCACGCCGAGGAGTGCCTGCTGGTGTGTGACGCCTCGCGGCGGATCGTGGCGGCCAACGCGGTGGCCGAGCGGGTGTTCCGCGCGCCGCCGCCGGGGCTGGTGGGGCGGTTGGTGGACGAGCTGCTCCCGGAGGCGTTCCGCGCGGCGCACGCCGGGCACATGGCGGCCTTTGGCGCGTCGGCGGTGCCGTCGCAGACCATGGGGGGCGGGCGGCGCGCGGTGGCGGGGCAGCGGCTGGACGGCACGCCCTTCTCGGCGCTGGCGCGCGTGTACCACCTGCCCGGCACCACGCCGCCGCTGGTGGCGGTGAGCCTGGTGGACCTCTCCGACGAGGCGGCGCTGGCGCACGCCTTCGACGCACGGCAGTCGGTGTCGGGGTCGCTGCTGCGCCGGCTGCCGGTGGGGATCGTGGTGCAGGCGGCCGACGGGCGGATCCTGCACGCCAACGAGGCGGCGCAGCAGATCCTGGGGCTGACGATGGACCAGATGCTGGGGCGCACGTCGATCGACCCGCGGTGGCGGAGCCTCCGGGGGGACGGCTCGACCTTTCCGGGCACGGAGCACCCGGCGATGCGGGCGCTGCGCAGCGGGCAGGTGGAGCGCGACCTGATGGGGGTGCACAAGCCGGACGGCTCGCTGACGTGGATCGAGGTGGAGGCGGCCCGGCTGGGGGACGCGCCGGGGTCGCCGGTGTACGCGTCGTTCACCGACGTGACGCGGGCGCGCGAGGCGGAGGCGGGGCTCACGGCGGCGCTGGCGCGGCAGGCCACGCTGGGGTCGCTCTCCTCGGAGGGGATGGTGACGCTGGGCCCCGACCTGGTGATCTCCGCGGTGTCGGGGAGCATGGGGCGCCTGCTGGGGCGCCCGGAGGCGCTGCTGCCGGGGGAGGCGTTCGTGGAGTGGGCGCTGGCGGAGGAGCGGCCGGCGGTGCGCAAGGCGCTGGAGGAGCTGCTGGCGTTTCGCGGGGCGCGGAGCACGTGGGCGATGTCGATCCGGATCGCCACGGGGCATGTGCGGCACTTCGAATGCCGTGGGATCAACCTGCTGGCCGATCCGTCCGTGGCGGCGGTGGTGGTGAGCCTGCGTGACCTGACCGACCAGCGGCGGGTGGAGGCGGCGCTGCAGCAGGCCAAGGCGCAGCTGGAGCAGCGGCTGGAGGAGCTGGGGCGCGAGCGGGCGGCCGACGTGGCGCTGGGGCAGCTGGCGGAGCTGGTGCAGCACTGCACGTCGGAGGGGCAGCTGCACGACGTGGTGTGGGGGAGCCTGCATCAGCTGCTGCCGGGGGTGGAGGCCACGCTCTACGTGCGCGGCGAGGAGGCGGTGGAGTTCTGGCAGCACCCGGCGCCGCGCGACGGGCGCGCGGACTTCCTGCCGGCGGAGGCGTGCTGGGCGCTGCGGACGCAGCGCACGCATGTGCAGGGGGGCGCCTCGCCGCTCCGGTGCGAGCACCTGGCGACGGACGGGCCGGCGGCGTGCCTGCCGTTGGTGATGGGGGGGCGGCTGTACGGCGTGATCGTGACCACGCCGGGGACGTCGCCGCTGCCGGAGGCGGCGGTGCTGGACCGGCTGGCGGGGCGGGTGGGGACGACGCTCCGCATGATGCGCACTTAGAGGACGGCGCGGCTCGCGGGCTATTCCGGCGTGGGGCGGTGCTGTGGGCGTGCTGTGGCTCGTGGGGCGGGTTTTTCCTGCTTGAGGCTGCGCCGAGGGGCCCTGGGGATGAGGGAGAGGGTCGAGGTTGTAGGGATGAGGGGGTCGGACCTGTGACCTTGCATCGCGGGCTTTTCCTGCCTGAGGCTGCGCCGAGGGGCCCTAGGGATGAGGGAGAGGGCCGAGGTTGTAGGGATGAGGGGGGCGGACCTGTGACCTTGCATCGCGGGCTTTTCCTGCTTGAGGCTGCGCCGAGGGGCCCTGGGGATGAGGGAGAGGGCCGAGGTCGTAGGGATGAGGGGTTAGCTAGACTCCCGGGCAAAACCTGCCTTATGCTGCGGGAGGGGGCGCCGGGGGGCCCGGGGTAGGCGGGTGGG
>JBEIJM010000282.1:0-3159 GCA_040380205.1 Gemmatimonadaceae bacterium | reverse complement strand
TCGCGCCTCCTGCTGCGCGAGCCCGACCTGGGCACCGCCACCCGCATCGCCGCCGCCATCACCGCCCGCTTCGGCGACAAGGCCGCGGAGGTGGAGGATGAAGGGAGCGTGCTCCTCGCGCTCCCCGACTCGCTCCCCCGCGCCACGGCGCTGGCCCGCATCCGCGAGCTGGCCGTCACGCCGGAGCTGCGCGCCCGGCTCATCATCGACGGCAAGGACGGCACCATCGTCGCCGGCGGCGACATGACGGTGGGCGCCGCCACGGTCAGCCACGGCGCCATCACGCTGGCCATCGGCGCCAACGCCGACGCCGACACCAGCGCCATCCCGGGGAGCGTCCGCCTCCCCGCCGGCATCCCGGTGCAGCGCGTCGCGTCGGCGCTCCACGCCGTGCGCACCCCGCCCAACGAAATCGCCGCCATCTTCGCCGCGCTGCGCGAGGTGGGGGCGGTCACCGCGGAGATCGTCGTCCGGTGATCCCTCCCGTGTCGGCCACCGCCACGCCCCCCGCCGCCGCGGCCGCGCGCGCGGACACCCCGGGCGACCGCAAGCTGCGCGACGCGGCCCGGCAGCTGGAGGGCGTCTTCGTGCAGGAGCTGTTCAAGGCCATGCGCGCCACCGTGCCGCAGGGGGAGGGGATCGTCTCCGGCGGCTCGGGCGAGGAGATGTTCACCGCCATGCTCGACCAGCACCTGGCCACCGCCGCCCCCAACCGCTGGGAAGGGGGCATAGGCGACGCGCTCTACCGGCAGCTGCGCGGCACCCGGTTCGGCGAGGGAGGGGCGTCCACGCCCCTCCCCGTCGCGTCCGTGACGCTTCCGGTGCCGGTCCCCACCTCCGACGCGCCCCGCTGATGGCTCCCCTGCCTCCCTCCACGGCCAACGTCCACCCTCCCACGCCGGGCGGCATGGGCGTGGCGGCCCCCGAGCGCGCGCCCGCCGCGCTGCTGGAAGCGCTCCACGACGCCATGGTGAGCGAGCGCAAGCTGCTCGACGACCTGGTGGCGCAGATGCGCCGCCAGCGCGCCGCGGTGGCCGCCGACGACATCCAGGCCGTGGACGACGCCACCTTCGGCACCCACCGCATCCTCGCCACCCTGGGGCAGGCACGGCAGCGCCGGCGCCAGCTCAACCTCCTCCTCGGCGGGTCGGAAGACTGCACCCTGGGCGACCTGGAGGCGCGCTGGGGCGACCGCATCGACCCCCGCCTGCGCGAGGCCCGCGTGCGCCTGCGCACGGTGGCCGACCAGCTGAGCCGCGAGGTGGGGATCAACCGGCGCCTGCTGCGCGAAGTGCTCCGCGGCACCGACCAGCACCTGCGCACCCTCGTGGGCGCCCCCACCCTGGCCGCCACCTACGGCGCCGACCCGGGTGGGGACACGCCGCCGGCGCCGCCCCCCGTGCGTGGCGTCCTCATGAACCGGACCGCCTGACATGTCGGCCTCCACGCTCAGCATCGCCCGCACCGCGCTGGTCGCGCACCAGACCTCACTGCAGACGGTGGGGCACAACATCGCCAACGCCGCCACGCCGGGGTTCACCCGCCAGGAGGCCGTGCTCACCGCCAACGACCCGCAGCGCCTGACCTACGGCGCCGTGGGCACCGGCGTCTCGGTCTCCACCGTGGTGCGCAAGCGCAACGAGATGCTCGACGTGGGATACCGCAGCTCCGCCGAGACGGCGGGCCGCGTGGAGCTGCGCCGCGACCAGCTGGCGCAGCTGGAGTCGGTCTTCGGCGAACCCTCCGAGGAGGGGATGGCCAAGACGATGGACGAGTTCTTCAACGCCTGGAGCGACCTGTCCGCCACTCCCACCAGCATTGGCGCGCGCGCGGTGGTGCAGCAGCGCGGGCGGCAGGTGGCCACGCTCTTCAACACCTACGACAACGAGCTCACCTCCCAGCGCACCACGGCCACCGACCGCCTGCAGCAGACGCTGCGGCAGGTCAACGCCCTGGCCGAGCAGGTGGCCGACCTCAACGGGCGCATCCTCTCCTCGGAGAGCGCGGGGATGCCCAACAACGACCTCCGCGACCGGCGCGACGTGGCGCTCGACCAACTCGCGTCCATCGCCGGCACGCGGGTGGAGCGGCAGGCCAACGGCAACACCGCGGTGCTGGTGGGGAGCTTCAATCTCGTCGAGGGGACCAACACCCAGCAGCTCGAGCTGGCGTTTGCGGTGCCGCCAGGGCCCGCCCCCGCCGAGCCGGTGGGGGACGTGCCGGTGCGCATCCGGCCGACCGGGGGGAACGACAGCACCGTGACCGGGGTGGGGGGCGAGCTGCACGCCCTCCTGGAGTCGATCAACCAGATCATCCCCGAGCTCCGCACCCGCCTGGACGCCAACGCCCGGACGCTCACCGAGACCGTCAACACCCTGCACCGCACGGGGTTCCTCTTCGACGGCAGCACCATCCCGGGGACCCCGGCCGGCGACTTCTTCGACCGCGGCACCGTCACCTCCCCCGTGCGCGCCGGCACCATCGGGCTGGATGCCAGCATTGCCGCCGACGCGGGGCGCATCGCCGCCAGCCAGAACAGCAACGCCCCCGCCGACAACACGGTGGCCAACCGGCTGGCCGCGCTGCGCGACCTTCCCACCTCGGTCACCTGGACCAGCGCCGACGGCGCCGTGGAGCGGGGCTCGTTCATCGGCTTCTTCCGCAGCACCGTCACCCAGCTGGGCATCACCACCCAGGCCACCCGCGACGACGCCACCCTCTTCCGGACCCTGGCGGACCAGGCCGAGGCGCGCCGCCAGGATGCCGGCGGCGTGAATATTGACGAAGAGATGGTGAAGATCGTCCGGGTACAGCAGGCCTACCAGGCCGCCGCCAAGATGATCAAGTCGGTGGACGAGTTGATGCAAACCATCATGCAGCTGATCTGAGACCATGCTCATCCTGGGACGACGCGTTGGCGACGCCATCCTGATCGACGGGGACATCCGCATCGTCGTGGTCTCCTGCGACCGGGGCGGCGTGCGCCTCGGCATCGAGGCTCCGGACCACGTGAAGATCCTGCGCGGCGAGATCGCCAACCAGGTGGCCCGCGAGAACCAGCGGGCGGCGGCGCTGCCGGCCGCCTCGCCGTGGCTGGCCGCCCTGGGGGCCCCGCGCACCACGGCGCCGCCGGGATGAGATGGTCGGGGTCCATCGATC
>JBEIJM010000281.1:0-3161 GCA_040380205.1 Gemmatimonadaceae bacterium | reverse complement strand
TCGCCGCTACCGACGCCCACCGAGCCTTCGAGCACGCGGGTAGCGCCGGAGTTGACCAGGCGAAAGTGCCCGGCGGTCCCCGTCGCGTCGGCGCTCGTGTCGGCGAACGACGCCGTGATGGTCTTCTGCCGCGAGGCGGCGGCGTTGAACGCATCGGTCGGCAGTGTCAGCGTGGCCAACACGGTCCCGGTCGCGGTGCTCCCCGCGCCCGGCGCGGAGCCGGTGCGGATGGTCAGGGTGCCACTGTTGAACGTCGAGTCGATCGCGTCCAGCATGTCGTGGATCAGCGCATCATTGGCGGTAGGCATCGGTCAGCGAGTCAGGGTGAAGACATGGGCCGCGACACTGCCGACGCAGACGCCGCGCTCGATCGAGCGCCAGCGAGACTGCCGCGACAGCGTTACGGTCTTGATCGAATCCGCCCGCCGCACCGCGGCGAGCTGCCAAGAAAGGCCGGCGATTGCGGCCGAATCGCGCCGCTGCATCGTGTCGGCCTTGGCGAGCGCCGTCGTGGCCGTTCGCCGAAACAGGTCGCAGTCGGTCGCAAGCGTGTCGAGGGTCGCGCGGCACGCGGCCAGCCGCACCGCGGGCGTGGTGTCCGCCGGCAGCCACGCGGTGTCGCGCACGCGCCGGATACGCGTAAGCAGCACCGTGTCGACGCGCGCCACGACGAGGCGCAGCGAGTCGCGTTCGCGCGCCAGCTGGCGCCCATGCGCGAGCGCCTGCTCGAGCAACGTGCTGCCCTCGCTTAGAACCTTCGTGCGTTCGTCCTGGCGAATCGCCGCCACGGTCGCCCGCGCGGCGATCCCCAGCGCGACGAGCAACGCCAAGGCGATGGCCACGCCCCAGACGAAGCGGGTCGGGGAGGGGCGGTAGTACGTCACGGCGCCCACCCGCGCGAACCGTACGTGACGGCCAGCGTCACGGCCGCCACGAGGGCGCCCCACATGGCCGTGCGCACGGCGCGCGTCATGCCGCCCTCGGTGCGGGCTTGAGCCGCGCTTCGACCATCTCGCGGAACGCCTCGAGGTCGAGCCCCTTCGGATCGGACTTCCGACCGGCCGGCGTGGCGACGAGCGCGTGCGTGGTGATGCGGTCGATGGAGATGTTGTAGTGCCCGCACAGCACCGCACACACGTCGGCCGCGGCGCCGAGCTGGGTGATGGGGAAGCGCTCGCCGTTGTTGCTATTGGACAGGCAGACGCCGATCGCGAAGTCGTTCACGTTCGGCACGCCATCCATTTCCGAGACGCCGGCGTGCCACGCTTTCCGCTCGGGGTGTACCACGTGGAAGATCGAGCCGTTGCGGCCGACCATGACGTGATAGCTCACCTTGGATTCGGGGCGACGCACCCAGTCCAAGCTTGAGCCGATCTGCGTCGCGGCATCGGCGTGCAGAATAATCGCCGACACGGCCGCCGACCGCGCCGAGTGATTCGGCGACGGGCGCTGCGCCCACGACGCCGGCACGCGGAACGTCATGTCAGGGCGCCGGCGGGGGCGGGGGCGTAGTGGGGGCGGCAAACACCGCGCGGCCCATGGCCGACAGGATGGCGCCCACGGCCGCCAGCTTGGTCGCGGCATGTTCGCCGAGCAGCGCGACGAGCCACGGCTGATTCGCCGGGTCGATCAGCACCGCGGCGACGGCGACCACGAGCCCCAACACGGTGACACTCTTCGGCAGCTTCACGATCACCTCCCGGCAGGTTGTTGGCGCAACAGCAGCGTACGGATCTCGCGCACCTCGGCGCGCAGCTCACGCATGTCGCTGTTCAGCGAGTCGAGCTGCTGGGATTGCCGGCCGTAGACGACGGCCGCCCCCAGCAGCAGCAGCACCAGCCCGAGCGAGACGGCCGACGACGGCGTCAGCTTCGCGGTGCGAGTCTCAGTCGTGATCGCGGTGCCCATGGCTCGTACAATGCGGACGCCACGGGGTCGCGCCTACGAGGCGCGCCGAGGCGCGGGCCAGCATAGGGACCAAGGTCGCGGCGGGTGCCGCCGGGGCTTACCAGCGCGGGACAATAATCACGCCCGCGTCGTCGGTCCACGTCAGATCGTCGAGCAGCTTGACGCGTCCGCGATCGGTGAAGAGCACCCGTAGCGGTCCCGTGCTGAACATCAGACCGGCGGGGCGAGGATCTCGGCGACGCGGGCCCCGGCGATGAGTCCGAGACTCGCGTGATACTCGACGCCGGCAACCGTGCGCGGATCGTCCACGTCGATCTCGGTGGCATTCGACAGCGCCCGGTCGAAGACGCGCAGAGTGGCGGCATCGGTGGCGGTGATGCCGGGGCCGCCACTCGCGGCGAGCTCAATCGCGACCTGCTCGGCCAGCGTGTAGCGCGACTGAAACTCAAGGCGCGTCAAACGCCGCGGGGCGGCCGGCGCGGGCACGACCCAGTCCAGCGCCACCGGCTCCCAGACATACGGAAGCGGCGGCGGCGCATCCCATTGCGGCAGCTCGCGCACGGTGCTTGAGGCGGGCGGGGTCGGCAGCTCCTGCACCGTGGGGGCCCATGCCAGCAATGCTCCCGAACCGGACGCCAGCACGGCAATCACAGGCGCCCCACCATCTCGTCGATTGTAAGCAGACCAGGACACCACGCGACCTGCCGCACCCACGTCGAGCCCTGCGTGCCGGCGCTGCCCACACGATTGAGCCGGAGCTTCGCGCCTGTTCCCCACGCCGCGGCGCGGGTGACCGTGGACGAGTAGGACGTGGTCGTCTCAGCGCCGCTGCCCACCCGCAGGATCAGCCGCACGCGCTGATTGCCGCCCGTGTCTTCCAACTGCACCGCGAGCCGCGCCATCTGCCCTGTGGTGGGCGTGGCGGTGGCGAGGGACACCGACTGACTGGTTGTGCCGTTGTGGATCGTGGCGCGGTAGTCCGTGCCGCTGCTGTCGAGGATGAGCCGCGCCCCCGTCTGCCCGTCATTCCCCAGATACACGAGCCCCGCGTTCGCTGTAGTGCGGGTCCCCTCTTCGGAGAATTCGACGTACAGCGTCCCTGTCTCGGGGAGCCAGTTGGCGTCCCACGTAAGATCGTCGGCCGCCAGCCGCAGACCGAGCTCGTACCGTGCGCCGGTGCCGGAAAAGTCGCGATTCTCCCACCGCGGCATCGAATGCCGGGCGGTGTACGTGGTGCCGGTGATGTCCACTGC
>JBEIJM010000280.1:0-3209 GCA_040380205.1 Gemmatimonadaceae bacterium | reverse complement strand
CCCCCCACCCCCCCCTTTTCATCTCTTAAGACCCCATCCTTGTTTCGACTTTGTGACGTGAGTTAAGACGTGTGGTCTTCAGATCTAGGAGCGCCGCGGCTGCCACGGGGGCCGCATGGCGGCCGGAACGACGGAACGACACAGGAAGCATGGGGCGTCGGGGTGAAGGGACGCCCCAAGCTTACTGTCGCAGCACGGCCTCCGCGAACTCGGGGGCCATGAGCCCGGCGCGCGAGCGCCCGTGCGGGTCCTGCGTGGCGCGCACCCGGTTGACCAGCTCCAGCGCGCTGGCATGGCAGGGCGGCAACTCCCGCGTGGCCTCCCCCAGCGGCGTCACCCGCTCCCCCCACCGCACCAGCAGCGAGTTGTAGGTGAGCCCGCCCCCGAACGCCGGCATCAGCAGCAGCGCCCCCGGGCGCACCCGCCCCTCCTCCAGCGCCTCCGTCAGCGCCACCGGCACCGTGGCGGCGCTCATGTTGGCGTACTTCTGCACCGTGACCATCACCTTCTCCATGGGGACGCCGGCGTACTTGGCCACCGCCTCGATGATGCGCAGGTTGGCCTGGTGCGGCACCACCAGGTCCACGTCGTCCGCGGTGTAGCCGCCCTGCGCCAGCACGCGCTGCGACGCCGCCGCCATGGCGGTGACCGCCCGCTTGAAGATGGCCTGCCCGTCGAAGTCCCAGAGGGTGTCGCCGAAGGTCACGTCGCGCCCGCTGTAGGTGCACCCGAAGCCGCGCACGCGCAGCGTGTCGCGCCCCTCGGCGTCGCACCCCAGCACGCTCCCGATCATCCCCTCCTCGCGGTCGGTGGCCTGCAGCACCACCGCCGCGGCCCCGTCGCCGAAGAGCACCGCCACGTTGCGGTTGCTCCAGTCGAGATAGCGGCTGATGAGCTCCACCCCGATGACCACCGCGGTGCGGATGGCCCCGGTGCGGATCATCGCCGTGGCGGTGGCCAGCCCGTAGCAGAAGCTGGTGCACGCGGTGTTGAGGTCCATCGCCGCCGCGCGGGTGGCCCCCAGCGCCACCTGCACCCCCGAGGCGCTGTTGGGGACCAGCTCGTCGTTGGAGACGCCGCCGTAGATGATCAGGTCCACCTCGGCGGCGTCCACCCCCGCGCACGCCAGCGCGCGCGCCGACGCCACGGTGGACAGCTCGATGGCGCTCACGTGCGACACGCGCCGCTCCCGCATCCCCGTGCGGGTGCGGATCCACTCGTCGTTCGTGTCGAGGAAGGTGGAGAGGTCGTCGTTGGTGAGCACCGCGGGGGGCATGCACTTGCCCCACCCGGTGATGGCGGCGTAGGTGGTCATTCGGCGGCCACGGCGCTGGAGGGAGGGTTCGAACAGGGTGAGGCAATCATCGCCCCGCGCGCGGCAGGACGGGAGGGGGGCTCAGGGCTCGCCCGGCAGGGCGAGGCGCCGGACGCGGACCCCGAAGGCGCCGGCGGCGGCGGCCATATGGCGGTCGCTGGAATACACCACCGCCGCACCCACCAGCGCCGCGCTGGCGAGATGCACGGCGTCCGCGCTGCGCAGCCCGGTGGTAGGCGGCAGCGTGCGGAACACCGTGGCCACCCGCGCCCACACCGCATCGGCGCACGGCACCAGCTGCCACACGCCCCACGCGAGATCCTGGGCAAACTGGTCCGCGCACGCCGCCGCCTCCTCCGACGTGCACCGCCCGTCCCGTACCTGCCGGTGCAGCGCCGCTGCCACCTCGGCGCGCGCCAGCTCCGAGGTCACCAGACGGGGGACCTGCCGTGCGAAGGCCCGCACCGGCGCGCTGTCTGCCTCCGGCACATAGCACTTGAGCACGTACGCACTGTCGAAATAGGCCGTGCGGACGCCTCCCTCCTCGGCGGCGACGTCGGGCATCATGGCGCGCCGCCCGCCACCCGCGTCACCCTTCGTCACGATCGGCCGACACATCGACCGTGCTGTCGCCACCCACGACGCGTTCCTGCAAGGCGGCGAAAGCCGGCAGCAGCGGACGCGTGGCAAACGTTTGGCGATCGGTCTCCGGCGCGTACGGGACCAACGTGGCCACGGGGCGCCCCCTATCGGTCACAATGACCGAATAACCCGCAGCGGCCTCCCGAACCAAGGCCCCCGTCTGTTCGTGCAACGCACGAATGGAGACATATTTCATGTGTCACAGTGTGTCACTATGCTGCCGCGACCACCAGCCCCTCCCCTCACCCCCCCCACCGCACCCGGTCGGCCCGCGCGCCCAGCTGCGCCCAGGTGAGCAGCACATCCGTGCGCCCCACCGCCCACGAGGCCACGTCGTAGGGGTTGTACAGGAAGCGCACCCCCTCGCCGGTGATCCCCGCGTGCACCGGCACCGGCAGGCGCGTCACCGAGCTGTACAGCAGCTCTGACAGCGGCGGCGGCGTTCCGCCGGAGTCGGCCTTGGCCTGCGCAAAGCCGGCTTCCAGCATCGGCACGATGGCCGCCGTGTCGGCGATCACCGCCGTCACCGGAATCCGCGCCCCGGTGCGCAGGTCGAAGCTCTGCAGCGACGCCTCGTACTGCCCGTGCGCGCCGCCGGTGAAGCCGGTGTCCTCCACCTCCACGGTGAGCACGCGCGACGAGGCCCACACCACGCGCGCCGTCACCTCGCGCAGGTAGCCGCCCCCCCAGTCGGGGGACTGCCGCAGGTGGGCGCGCAGGTCGCGGTGCAGCCGGGTGGCCAGGGCGTCCACATGCGCCGCCGGAGCCCGCCCGGCGGGGACACCGGCCAGCGCCCGTACGGAGTCCTCCAGCGCGGCCAGCACCGGGACCAGCGCCGCCGAGTCCGCCGACGCCACGCCGGCGGCCACGCGCAGCCGGGGGAGCCGCAGGCTGACCGAGGCGCAGGATTCGGGGGTGACACACCGCTGCACGGCGATGGCCGTGTCGGTGGCGATCACGGCCGGGGGCGGGGGCGGCGCTTGGGCGGGCGTGACCGGCGGGGCGGGACGGTCGGCCGCGGGGGTGCAGGCGGCGAGGGCGAGGAGGACGAGGCAGGTCGTGCGCATGCGGGGAAGGTACCGCGTGAGGGTACGCCGAGGGGCCTGGTCGGCCTGGGCGACGGGGTTTTCCTGCCTCAGGCTGCGCCGAGGGGCCTGGTCGGCCTGGGCGACGGGGTTTTCCTGCTTCAGGCTGCGCCGAGGGGCCCTAGGTATGAGGGAGAGGTCCGAGGGCATAGGTGCCAAAACATCGT
>JBEIJM010000279.1:0-3221 GCA_040380205.1 Gemmatimonadaceae bacterium | reverse complement strand
GCGCCACGGGAGCCCCTTGTCGAACCACCCCGGCACCAGGTGCCCGTAGAAGTGCGGGTACAGGATGAGGCCGTCCCCCTCGGGGTACGGCAGCGCCAGGTGATAGTCGGTCACCCCGCCATCCCACTGCACGCCGTCCACGCCACGCACCCGCACGCCGTCCATCAGCAGCGGGATGGACCCCGACGCCAGCAGCGCGTCGCGCAGCGTGTCCGGCGTGAGCGGCGCAAAGGCCGTGGGGAGGTCGCGCAGCCCGGCAAAGGGGGACGGATGCGCCGGCGCGTGAAAGAGGGTGCGGGTGAAGTGCCACCCCAGCGTGCGGCGGTGCACGGCGTTGCACGCGGCGGCCATCCCCATCCCCGCGGCCAGCAGCGGACGCGGACCGCGCGCCGCCAGCCCGTGCCCGCGCGCGGTCACCACGTGCAGCCGCAGCACAGGGTGCGACAGGATCTCCGCCACCCCCGTGGGCCCCAGCAGGTAGTCCAGCGCGCGCGCCAGCACGGCGCTCACCTCGGCGCTGTCCGGACGGGGGGAATACTGCTGGTGGTGGATGTACGCCTCGTGGCCGCGCGCCAGCGCCGCCACCGGGTCCCGCTGGCCGAGACACGCCAGCCGCCAGCTCCCGATGGACGAGCCGATGACCGGGAGCGGCCGCGTGCGCGGCGCCTGCAGGAAGGTGCCGAACAGGTACTGGTCCAGTCCGGCCAGCACGAGCCACTTGGCGCCCCCCGAGGCGCCGGGGACCAGGTCCACCGCCTCGGGAGACAATCCGTGGGCGCGCAGCCGCGCCAGCGCTTGCGGGCCGGCGCGTACGGTCAGCAGCGACGCGCCGGCCCCGTCACTCCTCACCCCCAGGCCAGGTTCACCTTGGACAGGGGCAGCTCCCGCACCCGCTTGCCGGTGGCCTGGTAAATGGCCCCCATGAGCGCCGGGATGAACGGCGGCATGGCCGGCTCGCCGATGCCCGTGGGGGAGAACGCCGTCTTCTTCCAGTGCACCTCCACCACCGGCGGCGCCTGCCGCAGCCGCAGCAGCGGGAAGGTGGTGGCGTTGCCGCCGCCAGCCGGCGCGAAGTTCACCTGGTCGGCCTTGCCGCCGGTGAAGGTGATCTCCTGCCCCAGCGCCTGCCCCAGCGCGTCCAGCACGGCGCCCTGCACCTGCTGCTCGGCATGGTTGGGGTTGATGATCTCGCTCCCCACGTCCCCCACCGCCCACACCTTGTCCACCGTGAGCGCCCCCTTGGGGGACACGGTGGCCTGCACCACCTCGGCGAAGTAGCCGCGATGGCTGAAGTAGAACGCCACGCCCATGCCGGTCCCCTTGGGGAGCTGCACCTTCCCCCAGCCGGACACGTCGCGCGCCATCTCCAGGATGCCGATGACGCGCTGCGCGTCCATCTGCCCCGCCTGCTGCTGCGGCGTGAGCGGCGCGCCGGTGGCGGGGATCTCCGCCTTGAGGATGTCGATGCGGTACTGCAGCGGGTCGCGTCCGGCGGCGGCCGCGCACTCGTCGATGAACCCCTGGAAGGCGAACGACAGCGCGTTGGAGCGCGGCGCGCGCAGGGCGCCCGTGGGCACCCCCAGCGGCATCACCGACGACTCGATCCGGCAGTGCGGCACGAAGCGCGCCGGGTACTCGCCGGGGCCGATGTCGGCGCTGCTCGCGAAGCGGTCCCCCTCGCCGAAGCTCACGAAGTGGTTGCGGAACGCCGTCAGCGTCCCCTTCGCGTCCAGCCCCGCGGTGAAGCGGTGGAAGCCGCCGGGGCGGTAGAAGTCGTGCTGCAGGTCGTCCTCGCGCGTCCACAGCAGCTTCACCGGCACCTTGGCCTCGCGCGCGATCCACGCCGCCTCGACCAGGTAGTCGTTCTGCAGCCGCCGCCCGAAGCCGCCGCCGGCGCGCACCATGTGGATGAGGACCTGGTCCTCCTTGAGCCCCAGCGTGTTCGCCACCAGCGACCGCCCGGGCTGCGGCAGCTGCGTCCCCGACCACAGCTCCACGCGGTCGCCGTGCCACTGCGCCGTGGTCACCTGCGGCTCCAGCGGCGCGTGCGCGATGAACGGGTAGCGGTACTCCGCCGACACCACCTTGGCCGCGCCCTTGAGCGCCTCGTCCACGTTGCCGTCGGTGCGGATGGCGCGCTGCGCCGGCTGCGCGAACAGCTCGGCGGCGCGCGCCGCAAACCCCGTCGACGACTGCTGCGCCGTGGGGTGGTCGGCCCACTCCACCACCAGCTTCTTGCGCGCCTGCTGCACCAGCCACCAGTTGCGCCCGATGATGGCCACGCCCGGCATCAGCCCGGTGAGCTGCGCGCCCCCTTCCACGATGAACGCGTGGGTGATGCCGGGCTGCGCCTTCACCACCTCCAGGTTGGCCGCCTTCACCTTGGCCGCGTACACCGGCGCCTTGACGAAGGCGGCGTGGTGCAGGTTGGGGAGGGTGACGTCGATGCCGAAGATGGGCTTGCCGGTGGTGATGTCGCGGATCCCCACCGTCGTCTTGCGCGTGCCGATGATGGTGAACTGCTTCGGGTCCTTGAGCGGCACCGTGTCCAGCGCCGGCGGCGCGAGGGTGGCCGCGCGCGTGGCCAGCGCGCCGTAGGTGGCGCGCCGCCCCGAGCCCGCGTGCGTCACCACCCCCTTGCTGGTGGCCAGCTCGGCCACGGGGACGTTCCACTCCGCCGACGCGGCCGCCAGCAGCAGCTGCCGCCCGGCGGCCCCCGCGCGGCGCAGGGGGAGCCAGTTGGTGGGGGTGGCCGTGCTGCCGCCCGCCGCCTGGGCCTGGTACTTGGACGGGTCGAAGTCGGCCTGCTCCACCCGCACGTTCGCCCAGTCCACGTCCAGCTCCTCGGCGATGAGCATGGGGAGCATGGTCTTGATCCCCTGGCCGATCTCCGGGTTCTTGGCGGTGATGGTGACGACGTTGTCGGCGGCGATGCGGATGAAGACGCCCAGCGCGGGCTCGGCGGCGACGCCCTCGCCCGCCAGCCCGGAGATGGCGGCCAGCGGCTCGGCGTAGCTGGCCAGCAGCATGCCGCCGCCCGCCAGTGCGGTGACCTTGAGGAAGTCGCGGCGCGAGACGCCAACCGCCTCGGGGGAGGTTCCGGTGGGGGTCATGGGTCAGTCCTCCCGCTTGCCCGAGGGGGCCGGCGCCCCGCCCACCGCGCCCGCCCCCGCCTTGATCTCGGCGGCGCGGTGCACCGCCTTGCGGATGCGCAGGTACGT
>JBEIJM010000278.1:0-3277 GCA_040380205.1 Gemmatimonadaceae bacterium | reverse complement strand
GAGGGGGCGATGACAACAGGCCCGCCACTGGGGGAGCGGCGGGCCTCGGCGTCAGCGCCCGCCGATGGCACGGGGGGCATGGACACGGGTAGGCGCGATCAGGCGGAGAACGAACTGCCGCAGCCGCAGCCGCCCGTGGCGTTCGGGTTCTTGAACGTGAAGCCGGACCCCTGCATCGAGGTGACGTAATCGATCGTGGTGCCGCTCAGGTACTGCGCCGAGAAGGGATCGACGAACACCTTGATCCCCTCCAGCTCCAGCGTGAGGTCGTCGTCGGCCGCCTTGTCCTCGATGACCAGGCCGTACTTGAACCCCGAGCACCCGCCGGGCATCACCGAGACCCGAAGGCCGCCCTGCTCGGCGGTGACCCCCTCGGCCTCCATGAACTTGCGCACCTCGACCGCGGCCGTGGCGGTGAGGATGACCGAAACATCGGGCTGCTGCATCGTGCTCATCATGTCTCTCCGGGAAGGGACTGCCCCCTGCGCATCCCCGGGGCCGGCGCTGCGCCGGCATCGGGGAATCCCCCTATCGGGATACCGGGTAACCTAGCCGCCGCACCACGCACGGGGCAAGAAACGCGTGCCCCGGCACACCGCGCGGACACCCACGGGTCACCGCCCCGGCGCGGTCCCCGCCCCGGCGCCCTCCAGCGCCCCCACGACCGCGTCCGCCAAGGCGGTGCGCACCCCGCCGATCTTCCGGTTCTCTCGCGTGGGGTTCACCCGGTTGGTCAGGAGCAGCACGTACAGGTTGCGCCCCGGATCCATCCAGAGCGAGGTGCCGGTGAAGCCGGTGTGCCCGAAGGCCCGCGGGGACAGGCGGCGGCCGGCCGAATTGCCGGGGGTGGGCGTCTCCCACCCCAGCGCCCGGTGCGAGCGCGCGGGGTCCTGCACCCGCGTGAACGTGGCCACCGTGGCGGAGTCGAACAGGCGCACCCCGTCCAGCGCCCCTTGGCGCAGGTACAGCTGCGCCAGGCGCGACAGGTCGCGGCCGCTGGAGAAGAGCCCGGCGTGGCCGGCCACGCCGTCCAGCCGGAAGGCGTTCTCGTCGTGCACCTCGCCGCGCACCAGCCGCTGGCGCCACGGGTCCATCTCGGTGGGGGCGATGCGCCCGCGCCATGCGGTGGGCGGCCGGTAGCGGGTGTCGCGCATCCCCAGCGGGGCAAACACCCGGGCGCTGGCGTAGGTGGCCAGCGGCATCCCCGAGACCCGCTCCACCAGCTGCCCCAGCAGGATGAAGCCGAGGTCGCTGTAGAGGTAGCGCACGCCGGGGAGGGTGTCGGGGCCGGTAGCGTAGACGTGCCGGAGCGCCTCGTCGGCGGTGGTCGCCTCCTTGTACAGCGCCCGCCAGGCGGGGAGTCCGCTGCTGTGGGTGAGCAGGTGCCGCACCGTCACCGCCTGGGCGCCCGCCGCCTGCCACGCGGGGAGGTACCGCACCACCGGCGAGTCCAGCGCCACCCGGCCGTCCCCCACCAGCTGGAGCAGGGCGCTCGTGGTCCCCACCACCTTGGTCAGGGAGGCCAGGTCCCACACCGTGGTCCGGTCGGGGCGGCGGGCCTCGGCCGCATCCAGCCGCCCGGCCCCGTACTCCGCCACCACCCCCGCACCGGTCCCTACGGCCGCAAAGGCGCCGGGGAAGGCGCCGTCCGCGACCGCCCGATCCAGCACCGCCTGCACGGAGTCCGCCACAGCGCGCGCCTGCGCGGCCGTCACCCCGCTCCCGGCCGGCACCGTCGGTCGGGCGGGGCGCGGGGCGCAGGCCGCACCCAGCAGCAGGACGGCGGGCGCCACCAGGCGCGGGGTGAGGCGGAGGCGGGGGCGGCTGGGCATGCCTGGGAGGGCAGGGGGGCGCAAGGGGCCCACGCGATGCGGCAAGCGCGAGGCGCGGGGCGGGCGGCTAGCTTTCCGCGGGAAGGTAGCGCGCAACCCCGCAGGACGGCACGTGGACTCATCGGAGGCACGCATGGCGGGCACGACTGGGCGGCAGTGGGGGAGGCTGGTGGTGGCGGTGCTGGCGGCCGGGTGGGCGGTGGCCTGCGCCAGCGGGGGCGGTGGGCGTCCCCCGCGTGGCGACGAGGACGATCCGCGTCCGGGCGCCCGCCCCGCCCCGCGCAAGGTGCGCCCCGGGCTGTCGGTGCTGCTGGACGACAGCATCGCCCTGATCGCCGGCAAGCGGGTGGCGCTGGTCACCAACCAGACCGGGGTGGATGAGAAGGGGCGGAGCGCCGTGGACCTCCTGGCCGCCGACCCCCGGGCGGTGCGGGCCAAGGTGCAGCTGGTGCGCCTCTTCGCCCCCGAGCACGGGGTGCGCGGCACCGCCGACCGCCCCAACCTCCCCGACGAGCGGGACGAGAAGACGGGGCTGGTGGTGCACTCGCTTTACCAGCGCACCACCATCGCCCCCCCCGATTCGCTGCTGGAGGGGGTGGACGTGCTGGTCGTGGACCTGCAGGACATCGGGACCCGCACCTGGACCTACGTGGGGGTGGTGCTGTACGCCATGCAGGCCGGCGAGCGGCGCAACATCCCCGTCGTGGTGCTCGACCGCCCCAATCCCGTCACGGGCGCGCGCACCGAGGGGGCGCTGCTGGATTCCGCCCTGGCCAACCCGGCCTACCCCACGGGCAGCAACCGCACGAACGGCTTCGCGCTGGCGCCCATGCCGCTGCGGCACGGCCTCACCATGGGGGAGCTGGCCCGCCTGTTCCACGCGCAGCTCAAGCTGGGGACGCGCCTGACCGTGGTCCCCATGCAGCACTGGCGACGGGCCATGTGGTTCGACGACACCGACCTCCCCTGGGTGCGCCCCTCCCCCAACATGCCGTCGGTGGCCAGCGCGCTCCTGTACCCGGCGCTCGTCCCCTTCGAGGCGTCCAATGTCTCCGTGGGGCGCGGGACCGACCTGCCGTTCCAGCGCTTCGGCGCCTCGTGGCTTGATGCGCCGCGGGTGGCCCGCCTGCTGGAGGATCTCAACCTGACCGGAGTCCGGTTCCGCGCCGAGCGGGTCACCCCGGCGCAGCCGGGGGACGGCAAGTTTGCCGGGCGCGCCATCCCCGCCATCCGCATCGACATCGAGGACCGCGAGCGGGTCCAGCCCGCCCGGATCGGGGCGGCCATCCTGTGGGCGCTGCACCGCGTGCATGCGGACTCGCTGCGCGTCACCCCCGCCGGTTTCGACCTGCGGATGGGGAGCCCCCGGATGCGGGAGGCGCTGCTGGCCGGGGGGGATCCTGACGCCGTGATCGACCGGCAGCTCCCCGCCGTGATCGCCTTCG
>JBEIJM010000277.1:0-3293 GCA_040380205.1 Gemmatimonadaceae bacterium | reverse complement strand
CGCCGTGTCCCCCTGCGCGGCCAGCGCCGCGGCCTCGACGGCCGCCGGCGGCGCCCCCTGGCTCCTCGCCGCCGACGCCCACCCCAGCCACGCCCCAACGGCCAGCGCCAACCCGCGGGCGACGCGTCGAGCGGTCATCGCCCGCGCCCTCAAAACAGCCCGGGCTGCTCGGCGCTCCCCACCGGGGGGACCAAGCCCAGGTGCCGCCACGCCTGCGCCGTGGCCATGCGCCCGCGCGGCGTGCGCTGCAGCAGCCCGTGCTGCACCAGGAAGGGCTCGTACACCTCCTCGATGGTGCCCGCGTCCTCCCCGATTGCCGCCGCCAGCGTCCCCAGCCCCACCGGCCCGCCGTCGAACTTCTCGATGATGGTGCGCAGCAGCCGCGCGTCCATGTCGTCCAGCCCCAGGTGGTCCACGTCCAGCAGCGCCAGCGCCGCCTCCGCCACCGCGCGGGTGATGCGGCCGTCGGCGCGCACCTGCGCGTAGTCGCGCACGCGCCGCAGCAGCCGGTTGGCCACGCGCGGCGTCCCCCGCGCGCGCCGCGCGATCTCCCGCGCCCCCTCGAGGTCCATGGGCACCTGCAGCACCTCGCCCGTGCGGCGCACGATCACCTCCAGCTCCTCCGCGGGGTAATACCCCAGCTGCTGCACCAGCCCGAAGCGCGCGCGCAGCGGCGCGGTGAGCATCCCCAGGCGCGTGGTGGCGCCCACCAGCGTGAACGGCTCGATGGGCATGGTCACCGTCTGCGCCCGCGGCCCCTCCGCCAGCCGGATGTCGATCCGGTAGTCCTCCATCGCGGGGTACAGGAACTCCTCGATGACCGGGCGCAGGCGGTGGATCTCGTCGATGAACAGCACGTCCCCCGGCCGCAGGTTGGTGAGCGGCCCCACCAGGTCGCCGGGCTTCTCCAGCGCCGGCCCCGAGGTGGTCACCAGGTTCACCCCCAGCTCCCGCGCCATGAGATCGGCCAGCGTGGTCTTCCCCAGCCCAGGGGGGCCGAAGAAGAGGGTGTGGTCCAGCGGCTCGCGCCGCCCCCGCGCCGCGTCGATGGCGATGGCCAGCGACTCCTTCACCCGCGCCTGGCCGATGAACTCCGCCAGCCGCTGCGGGCGGAGGGAGAGCTCGACGGCGCGCTCCTCGGTGAGGATGTCCGGCGTGGTGATCTCGGCGCGGGTCATGGGGGCAATATACCCGGGCGGCGGACCCGTTTCGCGCCCCCGCGGGTAGATTGGGCATAGATTTCGGCATCCGCTCCGGCACCCCGTCCCGGGGGCCGGGGACCTTTCGCCCCCGCGTCTTCCGCGCCTCCATGCCCCGTCCCCTGGCTTCCCTCCGCCCCGCCGCCGGCGTGGCCCTGCTGGTCGCGGTGTCCACCGCCTTTGCGCCGGCCTCGCCGCGCGTGGCCGATCCGGTGCCGCCGCGCGCCCCGGCCGCCACGGCCCCCGCCGCCCCGCAGCAGGCGGTCACCATCGACTGGCGCGTCCTCGCGGGGCTCGACTACACCAACGGCAAGGCCACCGACACCCTCAAGAAGCTGGACGGGCAGACGGTGCGCATCCCCGGCTTCGTGGTCCCCCTGGACGACTTCCAGGAGGAGGGGGCGGAGTTCCTGCTGGTCCCCTACTACGGCGCGTGCGTGCACACCCCGCCGCCGCCCCCCAACCAGATCGTGATGGTGGAGATGACCGGCAAGAAGGCGGTCAAGCTCAACCTCTTCGACGCCGTCTGGATGTCGGGGAAGATCAAGATCGCCTCGGTGGAGAGCCCCTACGGCACCGTGGGCTACACCCTCGAGGGGCTCAAGGTCGAACCCTACTCGGCCAAGTGAGCCCGGGCGGGGCCGGGATGCCGGCGGGGGACGCCGTCCCCGCCGTGGCGCTGCGTGACGTGCGCTTCGCGTACCGCCCGGGCGCGCCGGTGCTGGACATCGCGGCGCTGACCATCGCCCGCGGCGAGACGGTGTTCCTGCACGGCCCCAGCGGCAGCGGCAAGACCACGCTGCTGGGGCTCCTGGCCGGGGTGCTGCAGGCCACCAGCGGCGAGGTGCGCCTGCTGGGCACCAACCTCACCGCCCTGGGGAGCGGCGCCCGCGACGCCTTCCGCGCCCGCCACCTCGGGTACGTGTTCCAGATGTTCAACCTCATCCCGTACCTCTCGGTGCGGGAGAACATCCTGCTCCCCGTGCGCCTCGAGCCCGCGCGCCGCGCCCGGCTGGACGGCGCCCCGCTGGGGGACGCCGTGGCCGCGCTGGCGGCGCAGCTGGACCTGCTCCCGCTGCTGGACCGGTCGGTGGCCGAGCTCAGCGTGGGGCAGCAGCAGCGGGTGGCGGCGGCGCGCGCCCTCATCGGCAGCCCCGAGGTGGTCATCGCCGACGAGCCCACCAGCGCTCTCGACACCGACCGCCGCGAGCAGTTCCTGGCGCTGCTCTTCGCCTCCTGCCGGCAGGCCGGCGCCACGCTGGTGTTCGTGAGCCACGACCACACGCTGCGCCCCCTCTTCTCGCGGGTGGTGGAGCTGCGCGAGCTCAACCGGGCGGCCGCATGCTGATCCCGCGGCTGGCACTGGCGTCGCTGCGCAGCCGCCGCCTCACCACGGCGCTCACCGTGGCCTCCATCGCCCTCAGCGTCACGTTGCTGGTGGGGATCGAGCAGGTGCGCGCCGGGGTGCGTGACAGCTTCGCGGGGACGATCCGCGGCGTGGACCTCATCGTGGGCGCGCGGGGCGGCACGCTGCAGACGCTCCTCAGCACGGTGTTCGGGATCGGCGCCCCCGCGGGCGCCGTCTCCGCCGCCACGGTGCAGCGCTGGGCCGCGCACCCGGCGGTGAAGTGGGCCGTCCCCTACGCCATCGGGGACAGCCACCGGGGCTTCCGCGTGGTGGGCACCACCCGCGACTTCTTCGTGCAGTATCGTTACCGCAACAACGGGCGGGTCACGCTGGCCACCGGGCGCCTGGCGTACGCCGACAGCGAGGTGGTCATCGGGGCCGACGTGGCGCGGCAGCTGCGCTACACCGTCGGGAGCCCCGTGGTGGTCACGCACGGTATGGTGGACATCGGCACCTCGGGGCACGACGCGCACCCCTTCCGGGTGGTGGGGGTGCTGGCGCGCACCTTCACCCCCATCGACCGCAGCCTCTACGTCACCCTCGAGGGGTTGGCGGCCATGCATGAGGAGGAGGGGGAGCCGCCCGCCGTGGCGGCCCCGGTGGCCCCGCCGACGCCCCCCGCGCCGCCCGCGGGCACCCCTGCCGCCATGCCGGGCGCCGAGCCCCCGCCGGGGACGCCGCTGGTG
>JBEIJM010000276.1:0-3349 GCA_040380205.1 Gemmatimonadaceae bacterium | reverse complement strand
GGCGGCGACGAGGGCCGCGAGGGCGGGGAGGAGGCGGGAGGGGTGCGGCATGGACGGGGGGTGCTGGAGGGCGTGAGGGGGCTGCAGGAATCTGGTGCGGCGGTGACGCGGCCGTTGACGGTGGAGACAGCGGCTGGCGGCGTCCCGATTTTGTTCGGCTTGTATTCGGTACTTGGTGCTGCGAGCGATGGTGCGTGCCGAAATGAGCGTTTTTTGCGGCGGCATCGCCGTGTTGTTGTCGATAGGGTGGCATTTTCTGCCAAATGCCACGAGATTTGTGCGTATCCGGCACCAAATCGCTGACAGCGCCGGAGTTCACCACCTTGCCCTCATCGCTCCCATGGCTCCTTCCGCCACCGCTCGCGAGCAGGCGACGCGCGAAGTCACGCAGCGTCCGGTCCGCATTGTCCCCCGCCCCGAGGAGAACGGGGTGCAGGTGCCCACCTCGGCCTGGTTCGGGATGAACACCTTCGGGCTGCGGCAGATGCGCGCCAAGCTCCCGAAGGACGTCTACAAGTCGCTGGCCGCCTCGGTGCGGCTGGGGAAGAAGCTGGACGCGGCGGTGGCCCCCGTGGTGGCGCAGACCATCAAGGAGTGGGCGATCTCGCGCGGGGTGACGCACTTCACCCACTGGTTCCAGCCGCAGACCGGGCTGACCGCCGAGAAGCATGACGCCTTCCTGGCGTTCGACGAGGCCGGGCGCCCCATGGAGCAGTTCTCCGGGGAGCAGCTCATCCAGTCGGAGCCCGACGCGTCGTCGTTCCCCTCCGGCGGGCTGCGCGCGACGTGGGAGGCGCGCGGCTACACGGCGTGGAACCCGGCGTCGCCCGTGTTCATCAGCGAGACCGGCGGGGTGAAGTACCTGTGCATCCCCTCGGTGTTCATCGGCTACAACGGCGAGGCGCTGGACGAGATGACGCCGCTGCTGCGCAGCTCCGAGGTGCTCTCGCACCGCGCGATGGAGCTGCTGGAGCTGATCGGCGACAGCGGCGTGCTGCGCGTGCACACCACGCTGGGGATCGAGCAGGAGTTCTTCCTGGTGGACCGCGCGCACTTCGCGCTGCGCCCCGACCTGGTGATGGCCAACCGCTCGCTGGTGGGCGCGCCGCCGCCGCGCGGGCAGCAGCTGGAGGACCACTACTTCGGCGGCATCCCCGAGCGGGTGCAGGCGTGCATCAGCGAGGTGGAGCTGGAGCTGTACAAGCTGGGGGTGCCCATCACCACGCGGCACAACGAGGTGGCGCCGTCGCAGTTCGAGATGGCCCCGTACTTCACCGACAGCGACATCTCGGTGGACCACAACCACCTGGTGATGGCGGTGCTGCGCAAGGTGGCGCTGCGCCACGGGCTGCAGGCGATCGTGCACGAGAAGCCGTTTGCCGGCATCAACGGCTCGGGGAAGCACTGCAACTGGTCGATGGCGATCACGTCGGACAACGCGCTGGACGGCACCAACCTGCTCAAGCCGGGGAAGACGCCGCACCAGAACGTGCGCTTCCTGCTGTTCCTGGCGGCGGTGCTGAAGGGGGTGCACACGCACGGCGGGATGATCCGCGCGGGCGTGGCCACCAGCGGCAACGAGCACCGGCTGGGGGCCAACGAGGCGCCGCCGGCGATCCTGTCGGTGTTCCTGGGGAAGGGGCTGACGCAGGTGGTGGAGGACATCGCCGCCGGGAAGACGTCGCCGGCGAACGCGGAGCAGGCGATGCTCAAGCTGGGGGTGGCCAAGCTCCCCGAGGTGGAGCAGGACAACACCGACCGCAACCGCACGTCGCCGTTCGCGTTCACGGGGGCCAAGTTCGAGTTCCGCGCGGTGGGCGGGTCGCAGAACACGGCGTTCCCGGTGATGCTGCTGCAGGCGGCGGTGGCCGAGGCGATCGCGGGGCTCACCGCGCAGGTGCGCGAGGAGCTGGCGGGGGCCAAGAGCGTGGATGACGCGGTGTTCACCGTGGTGCGCCAGGTGTTCCGCGAGACCACGCCGGTGCGCTTCGAGGGGAACAACTACAGCGACGAGTGGGTGGTGGAGGCGGCCCGGCGCGGGCTCCCCAACTACCGGCGCACCCCCGAGGCGCTGGCGCAGCTGGTCACCCCCTCGTCGCAGGCGCTGTTCCAGGGGACGGGGATCCTGACGGCGGTGGAGCTGGAGAGCCGCTATCACGTGCGCCTGGAGCGGTACGTGAAGGACATCCTCATCGAGATGCACACGCAGCTGCAGCTGGTGGACACGATGGTGCTGCCGGCGGCCTACGCGTACGTGGGGCAGCTGGCGGCGGCGGCGGGGCAGGGGCAGGCGGCGGGGATCAACATGGCCCCGCTGGTGGACGCGGCCAACGCGGTGACCAAGCTGGCGGCGGCGCTGCAGGGCGCGCGGGCCGAGCTGGCGGCGGCCACGGCCAAGGCGGAGCAGCTGCACCACGACCTGGTGGCGCAGGCGGAGTTCGTCACCGGCCCCGGGTGCGCGGCCATGGAGGCGGTCCGCCAGGGGTGCGACGCCCTGGAGGTGACGGTGGGGAACGACTTCTGGCCGCTCCCGCGCTATCGCGAGATGCTGTTCCCGGTGTGAGGTGGGCGTGAGCCGGGGGTGATCCCGGGGGCGCCGGGGGGGGCGTGCCTCCCCCGGCGCCGCGTGCCGGGGCTGTGACGCTTGCCGAATGGCTTGAAACGGGCAATGGTAGGGGATGTCGCGTGACGTGCTGATTGCCGAGGCGGAGGCCCTGACGGACCAGGTGGTGGCGTGGCGCCGGGCGCTGCACCAGCACCCCGAGGTGGGATTCCACGAACATGAGACCGCCCGCTTCATCCGCGAGCAGCTGACCGCGCTGGGCGGTCTCGAGATCAGCCGTCCCAGCGAGACCAGCGTGCTGGCGGTGCTGCGCACCGGGCGTCCCGGGCCCGTGCTGGCGTTGCGCGCCGACATCGACGCGCTCCCCATCCACGAGGAGAATGACGTCGCCTATCGCTCCCGGCACGACGGGGTGATGCACGCCTGCGGGCACGACGGGCACACGGCGATGCTGCTGGGGGTGGCCACCGTGCTGGTGCGGCACCGCGCGCGGCTGGCCGGCGAGGTGCGCTTCATCTTCCAGCACGCCGAGGAGGTGTCCCCGGGCGGCGCCGAGGAGCTGGTGCAGCGGGGGGTCATGGACGGGGTGGATGCCGTGCTGGGGGTGCATCTCTGGGCCTCCCTCCCCGTGGGGCGGCTGGCGCTCATCCCCGGGCCCGCCATGGCCGCGCCCGACACCTTCGAGATCACCATCGAGGGGCAGGGCGGGCACGCGGCCATCCCCCAGGACACCGTCGATCCGGTGGCCATCGGCGCGCTGGTGGTGACCGGGTTGCAGCACATCGC
>JBEIJM010000275.1:0-3377 GCA_040380205.1 Gemmatimonadaceae bacterium | reverse complement strand
GGCCCGGGAAGGGGAGAGGCGGAGATGGGATGGCGCGGAGGGGGGGGGGACCTGGGGGCTCGGAGGGCCGCCGCCACCCCCGGTGGGCGGCGCCCCTTTCCCCACCACCCCCCGGAGGCACCGTGTTCCGCTTGCCCCGTTGCCTGGCCGCTCCCCTCGCCGCCCTCGCCCTCCCGGCCCTCCTGCTGGCCCAGGCCCAGCCGGTGCCGCAGACCACCGCCAAGCCGGGGTGGCAGTGGAGCTTTGACAGCGCGCGCACCGTGGTGCACCAGGTGCGCGCCGGGCGCGACCTCACGCCACCACGGTGGCCGGGAGGCGCGCGCGTCGCGGTGCTCCTCAGCTTCGACGTGGACAACGAGACCATCGCCCTCCGCTACGGGGAGCCCACCGTCGGGGCCCTCTCCATGGGGGAGTACGGCGCGCGCGCGGGGCTGGGGCGGATCCTCCGCCTCCTCGACCGGCACCGCATCCCCGCCTCCTTCTTCATCCCGTCGGTGAGCCTGGCGCTCACGCCGTCCATGGCGGCGGACATCAAGGCCGCCGGGCGCCACGAGTTCGGCGTGCACGGCTGGATCCACGAGCTCAACACCACCCTCCCCGACTCGGTGGAGCGCGCGCTCCTCGCGCGGGCGATGACGGAGCTCACGGCCCTCACGGGGGTGCGCCCCACCGGGTATCGCGCGCCCAGCTGGAACTTCAGCCCCAACACGCTGGCCATCCTGCGCGACATGGGCTTCCGCTACGAAAGCTCGCTCATGGCCGACGAGCGCCCCTACGAGCTGCTGCAGGAGGGGGCGCCCACCGGCCTCGTCGAGCTGCCCGTGGAGTGGATCCTGGACGACGCGCCCCTCTTCGACCCGCGCGGCGAACGCTATGCCTCCCCGCGCGAGGTGGCGCAGGTGTGGATCGACGAGTTCGACAAGGCGCTGGAGGAGGGGACGATGCTGGTCCTCACGCTCCACCCCCACGTGAGCGGGCACCGCTCGCGCATCGTGGCGCTGGAGCTGCTGCTGGCCCACATCCGGCGCGTGCAGGCGCGGCGCCCCGGCAGCGTGTGGTTCGCCACGCACGGGGAGGCCGCCGAGTACGTGCGCCGCACGGCGCGGCTGGGAGAGCCGGTGCCGCGTCGGCGGTAGGCGCTGCCACCGGAACGACAATCGGGGCGGTCCGGCATCGCGCCGGGCCGCCCCGTGGTCGTTTCAGGGGCCGGGTGAGGCGGGCGCAGCGCCCCGCCTACTGCCCCTGTCCCAGCGAGAACCCGGGGACGCCGTCAAAGGTGTACAGGTGCTCGGTCTTCACGAAGTCCAGCCCGGCCTCGCCGAGACGCGCCAGCAGCGCCAGCACGTGCCCGGGGGTGGCGGTGGCCGACCCGTCGGCCATGTAGCGGCACCGCCAGTGATCGGTGCAGAAGGTCTCCGGCATGCCGTGCGGCCACACCTTCACGCCGCGGTTGGAGATCATCTGCAACGCCAGCCCCTCGCCCCCGATCTCCGACAGCTGCGCGCCCAGCGCCTCCGCCTCGCCGCGCCAGTGCAGGAACACGTCCACCCCCACCAGCGCCTTCGCGGCCGGCACCGTCGGCGTGATCCGCCCCGCCACCTGGATCGGCGTCCCCGCCGCGTAGCGCACCGGCGTGAAGCGCGTGGGGCGCACCCCCAGCCGCTCGATCACCGCGTCGGCAAACGCCGCCGTCCCCGCGCGCGCCGTGGACAGCTGCGCGTTGTGGATGTCCGCGGTGTGGATCCCCGCCTCCAGCGTGGCCAGCCACGCGTTGTGGATCCGCTCCGCCACGTCCCCCTGGCCGATGTGCACCAGCATCATCACCGCCGCCAGCAGCAGCCCGCTGGGGTTGGCGATCCCCTGCCCCGCGATGTCCGGCGCCGAGCCGTGCACCGCCTCGAACATCGCCACGTGGTCGCCAATGTTCGCCGAGCCCCCGAGCCCCACCGACCCCGTCACCTCGGCGGCGATGTCCGACAGGATGTCGCCGTACAGGTTGAGCGTCACCACCACGTCGAAGTCCTTCGGGCGCGTGGCCAGCCGCGCCGCCCCGATGTCGATGATCAGGTGGTTCGTCGCGATCTCCGGGTACTCCGCCTTCACCTCGTCGAAGACGCGGTGGAAGAGCCCGTCGGTGAGCTTCATGATGTTGTCCTTCGACATGCACGTCACCTTCTTCCGCCCGTTGGCGCGCGCGTACTCGAAGGCGTAGCGGATGATCTTCTCGCACCCCGGGCGCGACACCAGCTTGAGGCACTGCACCACCTCGTCGGTCTGGCGGTGCTCGATCCCGGCGTAGAGGTCCTCCTCGTTCTCGCGCACGATCACCATGTCCACGTCCGGCTGCGGCGTGGCCACCACCGGGTGGTACGACGTGCAGGGGCGCACGTTGGCGTACAGCCCCAGCGTCTTGCGCACCGTCACGTTCAGCGACTTGAAGCCGCCCCCCTGCGGCGTGGTGATGGGGGCCTTGAGGAAGACGCGGGTGCGGCGGAGCGACTCCCAGGCGGACGGTTCGATCCCCGAGCTGTGGCCGCGGGCGTACACCCGCTCGCCGATCTCGATGACTTCGGGGGCGATGCGCGCGCCGGCGGCGGCAAGCACGCGCAGGGTGGCCTCCATGATCTCGGGGCCGATGCCGTCGCCGTGGGCGACCGTGATGGGAACGTTCATGTCGGGACGAGTGAGGCCCCCGCGGGGCGGGGACCGTGATGGTCGGGCTGGGAGATCCGGTGGGGCTTGTGTCAGGAATGACGACGCCCCCCCTCGGTTCGGAACCGGGGCGGGCCGGGGCTGACGACCACGCAGGTCCGTCCGCGGCCGCCCGGGTCCGCCCGCAACCTCACCGGGCGCACCGGGCGCTGTCAAACCCGTCGGCCCGCCAGTCCCCCGTCAATACGGCCCCGTCAGCGCCCCGGCGCCGTCAGGCACCGTGCCCCCTGCTGGATCGTGTACGCCAGCGACAGCAGCTGCCACCCGCCCGCGGTGCGCGCAAAGGTGAACTGGTCGATCCCGCAGTGGCTGAACTGCGGGCCGTACCACAGGTCGTACTCCGCCCAGAGCACCGCCAGCCCCCCCTCCTGCCGGAACGTCGAGCGGAACAGCCGCTCCTCGACCACCCGCTCCGGGGGGGCGGTCACCAACCCCCGCATCCACCCCTCCACGGTGCTGGCGCGCACCACGGTCTCGCCGTTGCGCTCCTGGACGGCGTACATGGGCATCGTGGGCGGCAGCAGGGCGCGCAGGGCGACGGTGTCGCGCGCCTTCATGGCGTCAAACAGCCGCTGCGCCATGGCGCGCAGCTGGGCGTGGATGGCGGCGGTGTCGGACGGCGGCGCGGGGGTCATGGCGGCCGCGGCAGGCCCCGGGGCGGGGCC
>JBEIJM010000274.1:0-3383 GCA_040380205.1 Gemmatimonadaceae bacterium | reverse complement strand
GGCGCTCGCGGCGCTCGCGGTCGCGTGCGACCGCCCCGCCGACGCCCCGCGCGCGCCCCTCCCGCCGCCGGGCGCCGCGCTCTTCACGCGCCTCCCGGCCGCCGCCACCGGCATCGCCTTCGCCAACCGCGTCACCGACACCCCCGAGCGCAACGTCTTCACCTACCGCAACCACTACAACGGCGGCGGCGTGGCCATCGGCGACCTCACCGGTGACGGGCTCCCCGAGGTGGTGCTGTCGTCCAACGAGGGCGGCGTCACGCTCTACCTCAACCTCGGCGGCTTCCGCTTCCGCGACGTCACCCGCCAGGCGGGGCTCGCGGCGCGCGCGCCCTGGACCACCGGCGTGCTCCTGGCCGACCTCACCGGCGACGGGCAGCTGGACCTGTACGTGAGCCGCGCCGGGAGCGGCGAGCCCGCCACCCGCGCCAACGCGCTCTTCGCGCACCAGGGGCTGCGGGACGGCGTCCCCGTCTTCACCGACCGCGCGCGCGCCCTCGGCGTGGCCGACGAGGGATGGTCCACGCAGGCCGCCGTGCTGGACTACGACCGCGACGGCGACCTGGACCTGTTCGTGGTCAACAACTCGCCGCGCCCCGTCACCTCCTTCGGCACCCGCAACCGCCGCGACACCCGCCACCCGCACGCCGGCCACCACCTGTACCGCAACGACGGCGGCCGGTTTGCCGACGTCAGCGACGCCGCCGGCATCCACGGCCCCGAGATGGCCTTCGGCCTGGGCGTGGGCGTGGGCGACGTCAACCGCGACGGCTGGCCCGACGTCTACGTCGCCAACGACTTCTTCGAGCGCGACTACCTCTACGTCAACCGCGGCGACGGCACCTTCGACGAGTCGCTCGACCGCCGCGCCCCCGTCCTCAGCTACTTCTCCATGGGGATGGACATCGGCGACGTGGACAACGACGGCTGGCCCGAGCTCGTCACCACCGACATGATGCCCGCCGACGAGCGGCGCCTCAAGACCACCGCGATGTTCGAGGGGTGGGACGTCTACCAGGCGAAGGTCCGCGACGGCTACCACCACCAGCTCATGCGGAACATGCTGCAGCGGAACAACCGCGACGGCACGTTCACCGACGTGGGCTACCTCGCGGGCGTGGCCGAGACCGACTGGAGCTGGAGCGCGCTGCTGGTGGACCTCGACCTGGACGGGCGCAAGGACCTCTACGTGACCAACGGCCTCGCCCGCGACGTCACCTCGCAGGACTACGTGGCCTTCCTCGCCGACCGCCAGACGATGGAGGCCGAGCGGCAGCGCCGCCGCGTGGACTTCCTGCGCCTGGTCAACGCCATGGCGGTGACGCCCATCCCCAACGCGGCCTTCCGCAACGACGGGGACTTCCGCTTCACCGACGCGGCCGCGGCCTGGGGGCTGGCGGTGCCCTCCATCTCCAGCGGCGCCGCCTGGGGCGACCTGGACGGCGACGGCGCCCCCGACCTGGTGGTGAACAACACCAACGCCGAGGCGATGGTGTTCCGCAACGACGCGCGCGCGCGCCCGGAGCCCCCGCACGCCCTCCCCGTGCGGCTGCGCGGCGCCGGCGCCAATCCGTTCGCGGTGGGCGCGTCCGTGGCGGTCCACGTCGGGGCCGCGGTGCAGGTGCAGGAGCTGTACCCCTCGCGCGGCTTCCAGTCGTCGGTGGACTACACGCTCCCCTTCGGGCTGGGCGCGTCGCACGCCGCCGACTCGGTGGTGGTGACGTGGCCCGACGGACGCACCACCGTGCGCACCGGCGTCCCCGCCGACACGGTGCTCACCGTCGCGCTGGGCGACGACGCGCGCCCCGCCGCCCCGGTGGCGCGGCCGGCGGCGCCGCGCCCGTGGCTGGCGGTGGCCGACTCCCTGCCGGCGCCGCACGCGGAGAACGATTTCGTCGACTTCGACCGCGAGCGGCTGATCCCGCGCATGCTCTCCACCGAGGGCCCCGCGCTGGCGGTGGCCGACGTGGATGGCGACGGCCTGGACGACGTGTACCTCGGGGGCGCCAAGGACCAGCCCGGGCGCCTCCTGCGGCAGCGGCGCGACGGGCGCTTTGCGGTCGACAGCGCGCCGTTCCTGGCCGACGCCGCCAGCGAGGATGTCGGCGCCCTCTTCGCCGACGTGGACCGCGACGGCGACGCGGACCTGGTGGTGGTGAGCGGCGGCAACGAGTACAGCGACGAGAGCCCCGCGCTGCAGGACCGCCTGTACCGCAACGACGGGCGCGGGCGCTTCACGCGCGACGCGGGCGCGCTCCCCGCCGACTCCGTGAGCGGCAGCCGGGTGGCCGCCGCCGACCTCGACGGCGACGGTGACCTGGACCTGGTGGTGGGGGGGCGCAGCGTCCCCTGGAAGTACGGGCTGTCGCCGCGCACCACGCTGCTGCGCAACGACGGGCGCGGCCGCTTTGCCGACGTGACCGCCGCGCTCGCCCCCGCCCTGGCCGAGGTGGGGATGGTCAGTGACCTCCTGTGGACCGACCTGGACGCGGACGGTCGCCTCGACCTGCTGCTGGTGGGGGAGTGGATGCCCGTGACCGCCTTCCGCAATGCGGGCGGCGGGCGGCTGGTCCCCATGCCCCTCCCCGGGCTCGAGGCGAGCGCCGGCTGGTGGAACCGCATCGTCCCCGCCGACCTGGACGGCGACGGCCGCCCCGAGTTCGTGCTGGGCAACCTGGGGCGCAACGCCCGGCTGCGTGCCTCGCCCAGCGAGCCGCTCACGCTGCTGGTCAAGGACTTCGACGCCAACGGCTACGTGGAGCCGGTGATGGCGATGTACAACCAGGGGCGGGCGTACCCCTTCCCGCTGCGCGACGAGCTGATCCGCGCGCTGCCGCCCATGAAGGTGCGCTACCTCAAGTACGAGGACTACGCGCTCCAGACGATGGACGCGGTGTTCCCCGCCAGCGCCCGCGGTGGCGCGGTGGAGCGGCGCGTGGACACCTTTGCCAGCAGCGTGCTGCGGCGCGCCCCCGGCGGCCGCTGGCGCCTGGATCCGCTGCCGCAGGAGGCGCAGCTGGCGCCCGTGTACGCCATCCTGCCGCTGGATGTCGACGGGGACGGCCACCTGGACCTGCTCCTGGGCGGCAACCTGGACGGATTCAAGACCGATGTCGGCCGCCTGGCCGCCAGTCGCGGGCTGCTGCTCCGCAACGACGGCCGCGGCACGCTGGCCCCCGTGCGCGCCGACTCCGGGGGCGTGCTGCTCCCCGGGCAGCTGCGCGATGCGGGGCGCGTGCGCACCGCCCGCGGCCCGCGCGTGGTGGTGGCCCGCAACAACGCCCACGCCCTGCTGCTGGCGCCCCCCGCGCCCCGAGGCTCCCGCCCATGATCGCCTGGTCCCGGCGCACGCGCCCCGCCGTGCTCGCCGCCGCCCGTGCGGC
>JBEIJM010000273.1:0-3387 GCA_040380205.1 Gemmatimonadaceae bacterium | reverse complement strand
GGCCCCAGCGGGTTGAAGCGGAGCATCTCGGCGAGGTACTGCCACACCAGCCGCGTGGCGCCGGCGCGGGCGGCGCGCTGCGCCTCCGCCAGCGTGTCGGGGCGGCGGAGCAGCTCGTCCAGGGCGCGGGCGAGCACCGCGCGCGTGGTGGGGAGCGCCCCCACCACCAGCCCGAAGAGATTCGCCAGCATCGCTTCGTCGTCGGTGCCGGGGAGCCCGGCCGCCTGGTGCGCGAGGCACCGCTGCAGGACGTCGTCCGGGGTGCCGCCGCTGCGGCGCCGGGCCTCCAGCGTGGCGGCGAGGGCGGCCCGCATGCGCCCGGCGTCGGCCACCGCCTGCCGCCCCGCCTCCTCGGTGGCGCCGCGCGCCAGGAAGAGCCACCCGGAGATGGTGGACGACCAGTCGGCGAACGCCCCGGTCTGGGGGGAGGGGAGCCCGAAGTACTCGGCCACCATGGTCTCGGGGACGACGGTGCCGAGCTCGCGCACCACGTCCACGCGCCCGGCGCCGCGCGCCACCACCTCGGCGGCCGTCCGCTCCACCAGGGGCACCACGCGCGACTCGATGTCCTCGCGCCGCACGGCGAGCCGCATCAGCGAGAGGTCGCGGTGGTACGCCGGCGTCTCACGCATCCCCAAAAAGAAGTTCCGCCCGTCCGTGAGCGCCTCGAACTTGGCCTCGTAGGGGACGTCGAAGACGTCCGGGTGCGCCAGGACGTCGGCCACGTCGTCGAAGCGGGTGACCAGCGCGAAGTCGCCGTGCACGAGCACCGGCTTGAGGTCGCGCAGCAGGGCGAACACCGGCTCGGGGTTCTGGTGCTGCGCCCACCCCTTGAGGCGCGTGGCCAGCCCGTCGAGGTCGTGCTTCAGGGCGGAGACGCCAAGCTTGTCCTCCGCCACCGCCCAGCGCATCGCGCCGCCGATGGCGATGAAGGCGTCAGCGATGGTGGAGGCCCCGTCCAGGATCGTGGTCCAGGGCGACACCGGCGGGGTGGCGTTGTGGCTGCTCATGCGGGCTCCACGCGCCCCTGGGCCACCTGGTCGATCGCTGAGAGGCTGGGGATGAAGAAATAGTCGCCGCCCAGCAGCTGGACGAAGAGCGGGAGGTCGCGGCAGATGTACGGCGGGATGTTTCCCGGGCCCGGGCGCGGGTCCCCCTGGATGAGGAACTTCCCGCGGGTGCCGCTGCCGCCGATGATGGGGTCGCCGTCGTTCCCCTGGTGGAAGTCGTTGCCGTAGTTGAGCCACTCGCGCTGCACGAACTCGAACTGCCGCTCCAGGCTGGCCGCCATGGCCAGGAACAGGAGGCCGTGCTCGCCGTCGTCGTCGTCCGGGGCGTCGGCGGGGGTCCAGGGGCCGTAGGGGATGCCGCGCCGCATGAGGCGGCGGCGCTCGGAGAGGAGCGTGCCGAAGCCGGTGGCGTCGCGCGGATTGGCGCGGCGGGTGTGGGCGCCCAGCGGGCACACCATCCCGTCGGGGTCGCGCTCGTAGCGGAAGTCGGTGTGCGCGGGGTCCACGACCACCTGCCCCGTGTCCGTGGCCGGGCGCGCGCCGCTCCTCGCCATGAGCGGCGTGCCGTCGGCCCAGCGTCCCATCAGCTTGGCCGCCAGCAGGTCGGGGCCGCCGGCATAGCGCGCCCCCTCCTCGCGCAGGAAGCGGCGGAAGCTGGCCACCCGCTGGTGCAGCTTGCGGTACACCAGGAAGGTGCCGTTGCGCGCAAACCCCGTGGGGAGGGGCGCCCGCGGAATGTCCCCCGCCTCGTCGGGGTACCCCAGGAGCAGCTCGCCGGTGGCGAGGGGCGCCCAGCTTCCGTCGGGGAGGAGCTTCCCCCCGCCGCGGGTCTCGTCCACGTCGGGGAGCAGCGTGCCGTCGATCTCGGGGTTGGAGTAGCCGTCGGTGTAGCCGAAGTGCTCCTTGTCGGTGAGCTGCCCGTTCACCACCAGACGGCCGCCATTTTGCACGTGCCCCCACGCGATGCCGCCGTGCCGCGCGGCCAGCGCGTGCAGCTCCCCCTGGCGCGCGTCCAGCGTGTCGCGGGTGGCGGCGTGCAGCGTGAGCATCAGGTGCACGTCCCCCGCCAGCCACGGGCGCTCCCACTGCGACGGATCGTTGGGGCCCACGTCGTTGAGCAGCGCCGCGCGCGCCCGCATCCCCTGCCGGAACTCCGGCGGGAAGCCGGCGAGGGTGCGGGCGGGCACCCCCAGCGCCTCGAGCCCCGCGTGCGTGAAGGCCACGTTGAGCGCCGACGCGGGCTTGCCGTCGCGCCAGCGCACGGAGGAGGTGACCTGCGGCGCGAGGGCCGCGAGGAAGGCGCGGCCGGCGACGCCGTCGGTGACCGTGGCGAAGCAGACGCGCGAGACGGCGTAGTGGTACCCCCAGAGGACATTCCCCTGGATGTCGGAAAGGTCGAGGGTGCGCATTCAGGGGGCCCCGCGGGGGGGGAGGGGCGCGGCGTTGGCCCCGCGCCAGAAGGTGCGGAAGGCCGCCTGCAGGGCGGCCGCCTCGGCGGCCCCCACGGGGCCGTGCAGCACCGGCAAGTGCTCGGCGAGCCACGCGACGAACGCCCGCTGCACCACCAGGGCGCGCTGGACGTCGGCCACGGTATCGTCAGGGTACGAACTGAAAAGGAACGTGGTCTCGATCTGGCACTTGTGGAACCAGGTCGCGAAGGCGCGCAGGCTGTCGGCCCCGGGATAGCCCACACAGTGCGCACAGATGGCGTCCACGGCCTCGCCGGCGGCGGTGGCCAGCAGCTGCAGCATGGGGTCCAGGGCGCCGTCGAACTCGCACACGAACAGCAGCCAGGCGTTCGCGAGTTGGTCGTCCTTGGCGGGGAACCCCTCCACGGGGAGCTCGTCGATGACCACCCACCGGGCGAAGTGCATCATGGGCAGCCGCGCGAAGGGGCTGTCGGGGCCGTTGGGGAGCGCCGCCAGCTGCGTGCGCAACAGGCGCGCGCGGGAGACCCCGTTGACCAGGTCGCCGCGGATGGGGGAGAGGACCGTGAGGCCGTAGGCCTGCCCGACCGTGTTGGCCATCAGACCGCCGGCGTGGCGATGGTGGGCGCCGGGCGCGTGGGGCGGTCCAGCACGGGGGAGGGGCCGGTAGTGGAGAGATCCTGCTGGACGGTGGCGAGCGTGTCGCGGAAGGCGGTGAGGAACGCCTCCGGGGATTGACTCTCCGCCCCGGCGGCGAGGGTGGCAAGGGCGTCCCGCAGGTGGCGGGCGCCCAGGATGTCCTTGGCGGAGGCGCCCGGGTAGGCCGCGTAGGAGTAGTCGGTGTCCACCTGCTGGCGGTGGATGTAGTCCACGAAGGGCCCGATGGGGCGGGGCCCCGGGAACCCCTTGGAGAAGCGCCAGATGTTGGACATCCCCTCGGGGATGACCAG
>JBEIJM010000272.1:0-3523 GCA_040380205.1 Gemmatimonadaceae bacterium | reverse complement strand
GCGCGCGTCTCCGGGTGCGACTGGATGTAGTAGTCGCGATTGAGGTCGAAGTAGTAGTGCGACGTGCGGGGGCCGGGCCACGAGCCGGCGTTGTTCATCGCCCCCGGGTCGTCGGCCACGAACAGCGGGCTCCCCATCCGTTCGATGTCGTGCGTGTGCCGCTCGCGCCCGTCGGGGTTCTGGTTGGGGTCGATGACCACCACCGTGCTGTCCAGCGCCGAGCGGGTGGCCGCGTCGGTGCCCGCGGCCAGCTGGTAGGCCAGCGCCAGCCCCGCTTCCACCCCCGACGCCTCGCCGCCGTGCACCGAGTGCGCCAGCCACACGATGGCCGGCGTGCGCGCGATGGCCGCGTCCACCGCACCCGCCGCCGCGCCGCGCGGGTCGGCGATGCGACGGTTGTCCTGCTGGATGGCCCCCAGCCGCGCCAGGTTGGCGGGGGAGGAGATGATCACGCGGAGCATCTCGCGCCCCTCGAACGAGTGCCCCACGGTGTCCACCCGCACCCGGTTGGAGGCCGCAGCCAGCCGCTCCAGGAAGCGCAGCATCCCGCGGTGGGTGGTGAACCGGCTGCCCAGCTCGTACCCCAACACCGCCCGCGGGGTGGGAACCGCCGGGTCAAAGGTGGCGCCGGGGTCGGCAAAGGCATGCTGGGCCGCGGCGGGCGCGGGTGCCCCCACGGCGGCCGCCAGGAGGGCGGCAAGGAGAAGGAGAGTTGGACGCATCCCCCCAAACTGCTGATGAGCATGGAGTGCGTCGAGGGGATTACCACAGGGTGGTCCCTGAGCCCCTCTGGCGCCTGTCGCTGGCTCCTACTGCCTCAGGCTTCGCCGAGGGGCCCTAGGTATGAGGAAGAGGTCCGAGCGTATAGGTGCCGATTATGTGGCTCACCATACCGATGACCTCGGTACCTCAACCTCACACCCAGGGCCCCTGACCACCTCAGGCAGTCCCCCTCAACCCTACCCCCTCGGTACCTCTCCCTCATACCCAGGGCCCCTCATCACCTCAAGCAGGAAAAGCCCGTCATTCGCACCCAACCCTCCCCCCACCCAAACCCGCTAAATTGAAGGCATGCACGAACCCGCACCTTTCACCCCCGGGTGGTATGTCGTCTGGACCGAGGCGCGCGCCGAGAAGGCCGTCGCGCCGCGGCTGGATCGCATGGGGTATGAGTCCTGGCTCCCCACCTACACCACTCGGCGCAAGTGGAGTGACCGCTACAAGGCCGTCACCCTCCCGCTGTTCCCCGGCTACCTGTTTTGCCGCACCGGCCCCGGGCAGTGGCACGACCTCATTCGCGTCCCCGGCGTGCTCACGCTGGTCAAGGCCGGCAGCGCCGCGGCCATCGTCACCGACGCGTACATCGAGGGGATCAAGCGCGCCATCGCCGCCCCCGGCAGCGCCCCCGAGCCCGTGGAGGAGCTGCCGTCGTACGAGCCCGGGGAGAAGGTCATCGTGCTGGAGGGCCCCATGGCCGGCATGACCGGGATCGTGAAGGAGATGCAGAGCCGCCGCGTGCTGGTGATCTGGGTGGAGCTCATCGGCCGCGGGGTGGCGTGCACATTGGGCGCCGCCACGGTGGCGCGTGTGCCTGAGGGCGCGGTGATCGGGTAACTGCCTGAGGTGGTTAGGGGCCCTGGGGATGAGGCAGAGGTACTGAGGGGGTAGGGGTGAGGGGGGTTACCTGCCTGAGGTGGTTAGGGGCCCTGGGTACGAGGGAGAGTGTGCGAGGACATAGGTACGACCTCGTACCGAAAACCTCGCCCACTCTCCCTCATCTCTAGGGCCCCTAACCACCTCAGGCAGAAAAAGGCCGCCCCACCCGCAGAAGCCTGATTCCTTTCCCCTCAGGCCGTCGTCCTCCATCCGACGACTCCACCGCGGGAAGACCGTTCGTTCATTGCCACCCATGCCCCCCAACCGCCACCACGCCACCGGCGCCCGGGTCGCCGCGGCTGCCCTCGCGCTGCTGTGCGCCGCCGGCTGTGGAGGGGGAGGCGACCCCGGTCCCCCGCCGCCGGCCGCGGTCGCCTCCGTGGCGCTCTCCCCCGACGCCGCCACCGTGCTGGTGGGCGGCACCGCCACCCTCACCGCCACCCCGCGGGATGCCGCCGGCGCGCCGTTGGCCAACCGCACCGTGACCTGGAGCGCCGCGTCTCCAGCGATCGCCACCGTGTCCAATGCCGGCGTCGTCACCGGCATCGCCCCCGGCACCACCACCGTCACCGCCACCGCCGACGGGCGCGTGGCGAATGCCGCCATCACCGTCGTTCCCGTCCCGGTGGCCACCGTGCAGGTCACCCCCGCCACCCCCACCCTCACTGCCGGCGGCACGCTGCCGCTCGCCGTCGCCGTGCGCGACGCCGCCGGCGCGCTCCTCACCGGACGCGCCGCCACCTGGGGGACCGCCAACCCCGACATTGCCACCGTGTCCGCGGCCGGCGTGGTGACCGCCGTGGCCCCCGGGGTCGCGCTCATCACCGCCACCGTGGAGGGCGCGCGCGGCAACGCCGTCGTCACCGTCGTCCCCGCGCCCGTGGCCTCCGTCACCGTGACCCCCGCCACCGTCACCGTGGCCCCTGGCGCCGTGTTCACCCTCACCGCCACAGCGCGCGACGCCGCCGGCGCCCCGCTGGCCGGGCGCGTGGCCACTTGGAGCAGCGCCACCCCCGCCGTGGCCAGCGTCTCCCCCACCGGCACCGTGGCCGCCATCGCCCCAGGCACCGCCACCATTTCGGCCACCATCGACGGCGTCAGCGGGAGCGCCACCATCACCGTGCGGCCCACCGCGGTGCAGGTGGCCTCGGTGACGCTCACCCCCTCCCCGCTCTTCCTCCCCGCCGGGGCCAGCCGTCCCCTCACCGCCACCCTGCGCGACGCCGCCGGCGCCACGGTCACCGGCCCCACCATCACCTGGCACACCGCCAACGCGGCGGTGGCCACCGTGTCCGCCGCCGGCGTGGTCACGCTGGTGACCGACGGCACCGTCACCATCACCGCCACCAGCGAGGGGGTCAGCGGCAGCGCGCAGGCCGGCAACCGCTTCCCCGCCACCGGCGGCAGCACCACGCTAGGCGGCGCCGCCACCTCCTCGGCGCTGTTCCAGCTCACCGTCCCCGCCGGCACCACCGCGCTCACGGTGACGCTGGCCGGGGGGACCGGCGACCCGGACCTCTACCTCTACCGCCCCGGAGTGACCACGGAGGCGGCGTGCGAATCAATCGCGCAGGGCCCGATGGAGCGGTGCGCACTGACACCGTCGTCTCCCGGCGGACTGCCGGCCGGCGTCTGGACGGTGCTGGTGTACGGATACACCGCCTATGATGGCGTGATGCTGACGGTGTCCGTCGCGGGGGGTTGAGCGGGCGACTGAGGGCTGATCGGTGACCGTGGCTCTTACTGCCTCAGGCTGCGCTTAGGGGCCCTGGGGATGAGGGAGAGGTACGAGGTATTGGGGACCAGGGAACTGCCTCAGGCTGCGCTTAGGGGCCCTGGGTAAGAGGGAGAGGTCCGAGGTATTGGG
>JBEIJM010000271.1:0-3526 GCA_040380205.1 Gemmatimonadaceae bacterium | reverse complement strand
TGCGACCTTGGTGCGGACACCTCCACATCTCCCGCACCAACCGCCCATGTGGCTCTTCACTCCCTTCGGTTTCTACAGCATCGTCCGCAAGACCCCGGGCGATGACCTCACCATCCGCGGCCGCACGCTGGGCGACCTGCAGCGGCTGCGCGCCCGCTTCCTGCCGTCGGCCACGGTGCCGGTCTCCCAGGCGGGGACCGACTACCTGTGGCGTATGCGGTGCAGCGAGCAGGCGCTGGCGGCGGCCATGCCCGCCATCGTGGCCAGCATTGACTACGCCAACTTCAAGGACGAGGTGGCCAAGGTCACCGGCCACGCGCGCGCCAAGCGGTATGGCAAGGTGTGGGACGCGCTGTACGGCATGCCGGAGGACAAGCCGGAGCCCGCGCCATCGCCCGCCATCACCAACGGGTGGGAGGATCTCCCCTGGTCGCCCACGCCCCCCAAAGGGAAGAAGCTGGCCTTTGGCGGCGTGGTGATGGACGCGGCGGGGCGCGTGCTGCTGCGCGAGGTGGCCAACCACTTTGACGGCTATGTGTGGAGCTTTGCCAAGGGGCGCCCCGACCCGGGGGAGACGCCGCAGCAGGCGGCGGTGCGCGAGGTACTGGAGGAGATGGGGGTGGCCGCGACCATCGTAAGCGCGCTGCCGGGGGCGTACGACGGCAACACCACGCGCACGCACTACTTCCTCATGCGGGCAGACGCCGAGGCGGTGGACCCGGGGTTCGCGTGCGCCGAGACGGTGCGAGTGCGGTGGGCCACGGTGGCGAAGGCGCGGGAGCTGCTGGGGATGACGCAGCACGCCACGGGACGGGAGCGGGATTGGGCGGTGCTGGCGGCTGGGGTGGAGGCGTGGGGGGGAGGGGTGATTCACTCCTCAAAGACAGGATCATGAGTTGAAGGCAATGTTCCGTAGGGCGGAACCGCATCCCCGAGATCCTGATCGTCGGGTGCGAGATTTGGGGAGACTATTTCCCCTCCCGCCGCAGCACCCGTACCCCCACCACGCACGCCGCCGTCCGGCACGCTACCATCCGCACCTCCCCCAGCACGGTGTCCCCGGGCGCCACGGCAAGCGTCACCGTGGGGAGCGCGTCTCCCGTGACATCCTCGGCTACCAGCGCCGGTGGCGTCCCGCGCGACAGTTGCAGGTCCACGTCGCCACAGTGTTCATCACAGACCGCAATCATCTGATATGACCCCGGTGGCAACTCCATGCTGAAGGGAGTGGTGCCGAATGGCGGCAGCGACACAAAGTCGATACCACGTCGCGGCTGGTACCCGATCAGCGCCGCCATGCTATCTCTGGTGCGCAACTGTGCCTGGACGTAGTTCAGCGACTCGGTCGGCACGCGATAGCTGGCCTCCGCATCGCCGGCCTTCGAGGGGGTTTGGTCGTCGATGTCGGTTTCCAGCGGGTATTCCACTGAGTCCGGCCCAGCCCATGCGTCAAGCGCCCGCCGGGTGAACAACACTGGCGCACGCTGCGAGCGCAGCAGCGCCGCGACATGAGTCAGGTGCACGGCAAAGCCCACGTTTTCGCCATCATTTCGCACCCGTGCGGCCACCCCTACCACCTCGCCACGCTCATTGAGTACGGCGCCCCCAGACGAGCCCTAGGAAATTGGGGCCGAGACCTGCAGCACGGTGACCGTGTCCGTCCCCGACAGGGCTCGCACGGCGCTCAGCACCCCCTCGGCGAAGCTCCCCATCTGCCCCAGCGGATTGCCCACGGTGTACACGGTCTCCCCAACGGCCGGCGCCGCAGTGGCCAACGGCAGGAACGCCGGCACCGGCGTGTCCACCCGCAGCAGCACCAGGTCGTGCATCCGGTCCACCGCCAGCAGCTCCACCCGCCGCGCCTGCCGGTCGTCCGCATCGATGATGGCGAGGGAGTCGGCATGGCGCAGCGCATGATAACTGGACACCAGCGTGCCGCGATCGTCCACGAAGAACGCCGACGCCACGCCTTGTACGCCGTCCATGTCGCTGATGGGGACCAGCAGCACGTTGCTACGCGCCGCCCGCGCCGCCACGTGGGGGCGTGACGGCACGGAGTCCGTGGCACAACCCGTGGCGCTGCCCGTTGCCTCCGCTCTGGTGTACCCCAGGGCAGTGCCGGCAAGCATCGCCAGCAGGAGCGCTACGGCCACCAGCACACTGCGCGGCCACGGGGCGTGCACGGGGATGCGGGTGTCCATGACGAGCCCCCCCTACCCCGCCACCACCGCCAGATGCACCGCCTCCCCCGCGTCCTCCACGTCGTACGCGGCAAAGCGGTAGCGCGGCGCCCCCCGCTCCTCCACCTCCTCGCGCTCCTGCGGCGCCCGCCGCTCGGTGTGCAGCCGCGTGCGCGGCGGCAGCTGCCGCTCATCCTGCGGCGTCCACGCCTCGGGCGCGTCCAGCCCCACGAAGTCGCGCAGCGCCTCCTCGGTGGGGAGCGAGGCCGAATGGGCGGTGTCGTCGGCGTGCCGCATCGCCGGGAGCCGCGCCCCCAGCGCCTCGGTGGCCGCCGCCCGCTGCAGCTTGCGCCACAGCTTGGCGAACAGCGCCGGGTGCCCGTACCGGTCGGCGTGGCTCAGCCGCCCGTTGATGGCCCACACCACCCCCACCACGGCGTCGCCGGCGGCCACCACCCCCTCGTCCAGCGCGGGGAAGTAGTCGTCCACGGCCATGCGCACGGCGTCGTGCTCGTACGTCAGCTCCAGGCTGCTGGGGGAGGCCGTTGCGCGCACCTCGTCGTCCAGCGCGTCGCGCAGGCTCCGCTGCTCGTCGCCCACGCTGTCCCACACCGCCCTTTGGTCGCGCTCCATCAGCAGCGCCAGCCGCGCCTTCTTGCTGGCCACCGCATGCTTGGACTCGGAGAAGTGCGACACCGGCTCGGCGCGGCGCGGCGACCACCGTGCGTGCTCCACGCAAAAGGCCGGCAGCGGCAGCCGCCCCGAACGTGCGGGGACGATGAAGTCGGACCCCAGCGTGCGGTCCTGCTTGCCCCCCTTGACGATATCGCCGGCCTGAATGAACAGATCCACGTCCCCCAGGTTCTCGATGAGCAGCTGGTTCACCTGCCCGGTCTCGTGCAGCACGGCCTGCTGGTGCGCGATGGCCGCCTCCAGCACGGCGTAGTCACGCCCGCTGGCGGCGGGGTGCACGAGAAACCACGCGGTGAGGTTGTGCGCGGTGACGGCGGGAGAGAGCATGACCATGAGGGGCTCCGCGGACGGCGGTGAAAGGTGAGCCCAGGGGCCGGTGCGTCAATCACCGGCGACGGCACGCGGCAGCGCGTGCTGTATGCACTGCACGGCATACAGCGGTGCCACGTCGCCGTGGTCGCGTGGCCCTGAGCTCCCGCATGATGCCCGGGGGGTCTGACAATCGCGGCGCGCCTGGGCCCCGCATGCGGGCTGGTCCGTGTTGCACGGCGGTGGCGTCGGGTTAGCATTTCTGCTGGGGCCCATTTGGTCATCCAACTTACTTGTTGATTGCCGTGCCAGTTCAGTCACTGCGTTACATAAAGGGTATACGC
>JBEIJM010000270.1:0-3565 GCA_040380205.1 Gemmatimonadaceae bacterium | reverse complement strand
GCGGACTGATCGCCTCCAGGTCGATGCGGCGGGCGCGGATCTGGCGCTGCACGAACGTCCCGCGCACCCAGTAGCCGGGCCCCTCGCCGTCCACGCGGACCACGCCGTTGAGCGGGATGGCGACATAGTCGGCCACGGTGCCGCGCGCGCGCGTGCGGTATTCGACGTGGCCCTGCGGGGCCAGCGGTACCGTCTCCTGATCGGACACGGCGTCAATCCGGCCCCAATACTGGCCCTCGTAGACGTACACCGGGCGCGAAAAGCCGTCCGCCCCCGCGTCCTGGCGCGTGTAGAGCCACAGCCGCCGGTCCAGCAACCCCGGCATGACGCTCACTGCGCCACCCCCAGCCGGAACAGCCGCAGGGACTTCATAACCCGCGCCACCGTCTCCCGCGAGGCGTCCCACGTCACCGTGGTGTCGCCCGCCCGCTCAGAATGCGCCCCGGGGGTGCGGCGCTGGTAGAGGTCGGCGGCAAGGTCCAGGATGATCTCGGCCAGCAGCGGCTCGATGCGCGCGTAGTCCGACCGGAGCGACAGCCCGCAGGAGGCCGCGATGGTGTACGGCCCCGCGTTGAATCCCACGCCTGGCTTGGCGTAAATCATGCCCGAGGTCGGGTACACCGTGTAGTCCGTCGCGGGCACCGTGGTGCCCTCGGCGTCCGTCAGCGTCACCGACCCGATGGGGCGGCGCGGGAAGATGAGGGAGTAGACGGGCTCGTCCAGCGACTCGGCGCGGTCCACCGCCACCTGCGCCTCGGCGGTGATGGGGCAGTCGATCCACCCCTCCAACATGGCCTGCGCGCGCAACAGCAGCGCCGCCAGCAGCGCGTTTTCGGCGTTGCTCTCAATCCGCAGGTAGCTCTTGAGGTCAGCGGTAGTTGGCAGCGCCACAGGTGGCCTCGGTCAGGATGTCGGCATACTTGGCCCCCACGATGGGGTAGTCATGGTGCGCCACGGTGTAGGCGTGGACCCGCGCGCCTTCGCTGGCGACGTAGTCGGGGCTGGTCACCAGCTCGGCAATGGTGTGCCGCAGCGCGTCCTCGGAGTTGGCGAACGTCCACGGGCAGCCGATGCCCAGCTTGGCCAAATCTGCCGCCGCGTCAAAGTCGCCCGCGATCACCGGCAGGGCCATAGCCGCGCCCTCCAGCCCGCTCCCCTGCATCCCCAGCCAAAACGAGTCGAATACCGCATCGCACGACGCCTTAGCGGCCAGACCCTCACCATGCGGCATATCCTCGATCAAGACGGCTTCCACGCGCAGGCCCATGTGATCCCGCACATACTCAACGGCCCGCAAGAACTCGGCGGTCCCCTTGATCTCGCGCCGCGTGGGGCTGTGCGCGATGCGGAACGGGCGCGCATCCGGCGGCACCCGCCGCACGGCGCGCAGCGCCAGGTAGTCGCGCACCGGCATGGGGATCGGCAGCCAATGCTCCACGCCCCAGCGGTGGTGGTAAGGCCGCGCGCCGAAGCGCACCGCGCCTAGTCGCCGGTCGGTGTCCTCGTCCACGAACGTGCGGCGCGGGTCGCCCGGCGGCAGGCTGCCGTGGTAGGTGATGGCGGCCCGCTGGTGCGGCTCCACGGTGGTCCGCATCCGCTGGAACAGGCCCCGGTAATCCATGTGGCAATGGATCACGTCGGCGGTGGCCGCCAGCGCCTCCACGGTTACCCGGTGGGCGTCCCCGTCCCATTGCCGCAGGTGGCAATGGGGGTTGGTGTAGTCGTAGCGCACCAGCGCCGACACCACGCCCGGCGCCGTGTTGGCGGCGGAATGGTACCGGTACACCGATGCGCCGGGGTCGTACTCAGTCACCTGAAGCACGCGCACCGCGAAGTCATCGACGGCGGCAGGCGTGTAGTGCGACGGCACCTCGTCGGGCGTCAGGATGCGCCCGGGCGAGTCCCACAGACGCCGCAAGGTCGGGGCGTCCACCACCAGCGAGTCGGGGGCCAGCGCCACGCGCCCCGCCCGCTTCATCTCTCCCGCCACCCCGGCCCACGCCTCGCGCGCGGCGGGGGTCATCTGCGCCAGCATGGGCTGCGTCAGCACCAGCCCGCATTGCACCAGCAAGGGCGCGCGGTCGGCGGCCACGTCAAACCATTCCCGGGGGCGCCGCCGCATGCCGCCGATAATGCACTCGGTCAGCGCCAGCACCTCGACGGTGCGCCCGGCGGTGCCACTCGCGCACGCCGCGACCGGCGGGGGCGAACCCCCACCGGCAGCGACGGGCGCAAGGGCTGCCGTCATGCTCAGGACGAGGCCGGAACGTCGAGGACGACGAACGGGCTGTGTGGGTCCACCTTGTTCCCCGAACCGTCCACCTTGTAAGCGTAGGTCGAGGTCGGGAGGGGGATGCCGCCACCACGCGCCAGGAAGCGGTAGGTGGTGATGTCCTGCACGAACTTGACGTGGATGCTCGACTCCACCGTCAGGGCCTGCCGCAGCGCCATGGCGTAGAAGTCGGGGTTGACCAGCGCCACGTCACCCTTGGTGCCCAGCGTCGGCAGCAGATCCGTCACGATGACCGGCAGGCCGAGCAGCAGCATCTGCGGGGCCTCGCGCAGGTTGGAAATCCAGGTGACCATGGTGTTGTTGGTCGCCTGGAGGGCGAACAGCTGCGCCATGACGCGGCGCGACACCATCCACGCCGAGCGGTTCCCGACCGTGTGGCGCTCGTACATCTTGAACGCATCGGCGGCCACGAAGCTGTTGGCCGTGGTGCGGTTGACGGCCAAGAGGGCGCCGTTGCTGTTGTTGAACGCGCCGAGCGGCATGGACGACCCGGTGCCGTCGATGGTGATGTCCTCGTTCAGCTTGTTGAGGATCTGCCCACCCACGGCGGCCACCACCTCGGCGGGCAGCTCGCCCGTGAAGTCGTCGGCCAGCAGCTCGTCGCCAAACTCCGTGATGGCCGCGTACTTGTACGCGGTCAGCAGGCGCTGGCCGAACACCGGCTCGCGCGTCGGCTTGGTCTCGCCCTCGCCCACAATGGTGACGTTGGCGATCTTACCGGCCATGGGCCGGTTGAGGGTCGTGGTGCCCTCGTCCTGGATCAGGTACGGGATGCGGAGGGTGCGGCCCGGCATGTTGTACCGGCGCGCGTACTGGAGCAGCCCGGGCTGCGCGTTGGCTACCGAGAAGATCTCGGGCACCTGCGTGAGCGGCAGCAGGAACTCGCCGCCGTTGGTCGAGCCCGTGATGGTGCGGGTTAGGGCGTCGATCTTCCGCAGCCCCTCGGCCTCGGCGGGCGTCTGCGGCCCGCGCGTGGTGGCCTTGATGTAGTGCGTCATGCTGCGGAAGTGCTTCGCCGCGATGGAGCGCACCGCGTCCACGCGGTCCTTCATCGTCTCAAACTCGGCACGGTCCGTGTTGCCCGCGTCCACGCGGGTGAGCCCGGCGTCGCCGCCCTGCCGGTCGATCTCGGCGTCGGGGGTGAACTCGGCGGCGGCCTGCGAGCGCAGCTCCAGGGCGCGGATGGCGTCCGTGCGCTTGGCCACCGCGTCGGCGGTCAGGGTCAGGGTCGGGTCGGCCAGCGCCGCGCGGAGCGGGTGGGCCTGCACGCGC
>JBEIJM010000269.1:0-3592 GCA_040380205.1 Gemmatimonadaceae bacterium | reverse complement strand
TCAAGAGCCCCAGCCGCCCGTACTCCCCCAGCCCGGCCTTGATGGCCAGCGGGATCGCCAGCGCCGAGTCGTTGGCGCTGGGCACCGCCTGATACCCCAGGTTGCGGAGGTACTGCGCTACCGACAGCAGCGTCATGGCGTCGTGCGAATACCCGAGCCCGGTGGCCGCCCCCGACAGCGCCGACGGCACGGTGGCCAGCAGCCCGCGGTCCATGGGCATCACGATCACGATCACGTGCCGCAGCGCCGGGTCGATGTCCACCGGGCGCTCGGTGCCGGTCAGGTCGCTGCACCTGGCGGAGTACATGAACCGCTCGTCGCGCGCGGTGACCCCCACGTCGCCGGCGCCAAAGGCGCGCGCCACCCGCTTCACCTCGCGCGCCGCCGCCTCGGGGGAGTCAAAGGGCACCCGCACCGCCGCCGGCGGACGCAGCTGCGTGTACGGGTCCGAGAACCCCTCCCGCCGGTCGTCGTCGCGCCGCGCCTCGGTGAACAGGTCGCTCACATGCCACGCCGCGTTGCGCAACGCATAGTCGCGCTGCGTGAAGCCGTCGGCCCCCCGCACCCCCGCCGACAGGTCGCCATGGCTTTTATAGAAGCGGTCGGTCTTGGCGCTCCGCACCGCGGGGTCCCACCAGGAGCGGCGGAACACGTCGTTCCGCTGCGCAAACGGCACAAAGTCGGGACCAATGGCAAACCCCGCCGCCGCGTCGCTGTCGCGGGGGTCGGCCGGGAGGACCGGAAGGGGGGCGCCGGAGGGCATGGGGGAAATAGTAGCCCGGGGCGTCGTGGTGCGTGTCCGCGCGGAAACGGTATCTCCGCGCCCGCTGCCGGTGCACGTCATGTGCGGCCGATTGCCACACGCACCGGTTCTGTGCATCATGGTGGCATGGAACCCAAGCCAAGACCTTCGCGGGAGGCGGCGCCCACGTTTGCTCTGGGTGAGGTGCGAGCCACACCGGCGTCGCTGCGAAATGCGGCCCGGGGGCTTCGTGCGCTCAGGAGCCTCCAGGAGCAGGCCCGCCGGGCAGGCACCGCCGATTTGACGATGGACGAGATCAACGCCGAGATCAACGCCGAGATCAAAGCGGCTCGGCGGGAACGGTAGGGCGCGAACCGTAGGGTGCCGCTCCATCCACGCCGGTCAATAACCGGCGTGGCTACGGTGCATCAAGAATCCGCTGCAGCTCTTCGCGCAAGCCGGGAATCTTGTGCTGCAGCACGTCCCACACGATGTCGAGGTCAACACCAAAGTAGTCGTGAATGAGCCGGTCACGCATTCCAGCCATGCTCCGCCAGGCGATCTGGGGATTTGCCTCCCGAATATCCGTGGACACGCGCTTGGTCGCTTCCCCAATGATCTCAAGGCTGCGGACGATGGCGCGCTGCAGGGTGGGGTCCTCATCAAGCACCTGGCGCGTCACCCGCGGACTCAAGGCAACAAGGAACTCCGCCTCGGCGAGTATATGCCGGAGGAACTCACGCGGCTCGTAGGACATCCACGGCGTCCGCGAGAATGTGCGGCCGAAGGTATGGCGACAGGGATTCGGGAGTGACCAGCTCCACCGGATGACCGAGAATGCGCTCCAGCAGGTCGCCAAGGTCCAGAAGATGGTCGTAGGACTTCTCCCCGGGGGCGAATTCCACGAGAAAATCGACGTCGCTTCCCACCCCTGCGGCATCACGCCGCACCGAGCCAAAGAGCGCCAGGCGCCGCACGCCAAGGGCAACGATGTCCGGCTGGGCTTCGGCCACGCGCGACTCCACGTCGGCACGGTTTGGCGGTTGGGCAGGCATCAGCTCGCCACGAGAGATGGCCCCGGCCTGGCGGATGCTCTCCAGCAGCTCGTTGAACGCGTCGGCCTCCATGGAATCTCCTCGCGCAGGTCCAGCCAGCATGCCGCTCGGTCTTGACGCGCCTTGTGCACGCGCTCGACGAACTATGCGCGTTCCGCATGCGATGCGCCACGGTGCGATTCCTGATATCGGTGGGTACGGCGGCCAGGGCCGTCACCCTCAGCAGCCACCAGCAGGGGCGGCGGCCGCGCCGTATACTCGGGCATTCTTGGGGTTCCCCCCTGCCCTCCTGCCCGCGCCCCCATGCCCCGTCGCCCCGCCCCCGTCGCCGCCCTCCTGGCCGCGGCGCTCCTGTCGCTCCCCGCCGTCGCCACCGCGGACGCGCAGGCCAAAAAGGTCTACATCTCCGTGGACATGGAGGGGATCAGCGGCATCAACGGCGACGACCAGACCGCCTCCGGGCGCCCCGAGTACGGGCGGGCGCGCAAGCTGATGGCCGAGGACGCCAATGCGGCCATTCGTGGTGCCTTTGAGGGGGGTGCCACCGAGGTGGTGGTGAACGACTCGCACGGCAGCCAGCGCAACCTCCTCCCCGAGGAGCTCGATCCGCGCGTGCGCCTCATCAGCCACAGCTTCAAGCGGCACGGCATGATGGAGGGGCTCGACTCCACCTATGATGCGGTGCTGTTCGTGGGGTACCATGCCAAGGCCGGCTCGCCGCGCGGCGTCTTTGCCCACACCGGCTCGGGGGTGGTACGCGACCTGCGCATCAACGGCCTGTCGGTGGGCGAGGGAGGGATGAACGCCCTCATGGCGCGGTGGTTCGGCGTGCCGGTGGTGCTGGTCACCGGCGACGACGTGGCCATCGCCGAGCAGCGGGCCACCGTGCCGGAGGTGCGCGGGGTGGTGGTGAAGCGCGCCATCAACTCCCGCGCCGTGGAGCTGCGCCCGCTGGCCGACACGCGGCGCGAGATCCAGGAGGCCGCCAAGGCCGCCGTGGCCGGCGCGCGCCGCACGCCGCGCGAGCGGCTGGCGCAGTACACCGTGCAGCTGGAGCTGCGCGACCCCACCATCCCCGAGGTGGCGGCGGCGTTCCAGGAGATCCGCCTGGTGAACCCCACCACCGTGGAGTTCACCCGCGCCTCCATGCCCGAGGCCTACCGGCTCATTCGGGTGCTGTACCGGTTCATCAACACGGATTGAGGGGGGACTGAGAAGAAGTCCGCGACGGGTGCGGTTGCGCCGCGCCCGTTGGCGCCCCACGTTAGGCCGGTAGCCGCACGGCACAGTCCGCCTCCAGCACAATCCCGATGCCCAACACGAATGGAAAGGCGTACGGGATGAACGCCCTCACGCCGATGCCGTGGTGGACCACGCCGCTCCTGCGGATCGTCTTCTGGCTCGCCGGCCACGGGTTCCCCCCCAAGACGCAGAAGAACTTCCTCGCCCTCACGTTCATCCACTTCGCCCGGTGGACGATCATCCGGCGCGACCAGTTCCCCCACCTCGCCCCCAGCCAGCCCAAGGAAAAGCTCGCCTACGCCTACCTGCTGTTCATCAGCAACTTCAACGGCAGCTGGGACCAGTACATCGAGGCCTTCTCCCTGGTCATCCCCGAGGGGATGTCCAACATCTGGCGCTTCTCCAAGGGGTTCCCGGGGCCCCGCCCCATCGGGCCCTTCGTGGACTACATCCACCGCCAGCAGGTGGACACCGACTACTACTACGCGGCCTACCCGGGCGCCTCCGCCAAGGACATCCTGGGCGCCCGCCACCTGCAGGACGCCCTGGCCAC
>JBEIJM010000268.1:0-3632 GCA_040380205.1 Gemmatimonadaceae bacterium | reverse complement strand
TACCTGGCGGGGCCGGTGTTTGCCGCGCCGTATCACGCGCCGGGCGACCCCGCGGCGTCGCCCTTCACCTACGGGCGCTTCCACAACCCCACCTGGCAGGCGTACGAGGAGGCGCTGGCGCTGCTGGAGGGAGGCCCCTGCCTGCTGTTCCCCAGCGGCATGGCGGCCACCTCGGCGGTGCTGGCCACGCTGGTGCCGCCGGGCGGCACGGTGGTGATGCTGGCCGGCAGCTACTACACCACGCGCGTGCTGGCCACGCAGGCGTTTGCCGGCGGGTGGCTGCAGGCGCAGGGGGTGACGGTGCGGCTGCTGGAGCCCGATGGCGCCAACGCGGCGGCGCTGCTGGAGGGCGCGTGCCTGCTGTGGCTGGAGAGCCCCACCAACCCCAAGCTGGCGGTGTGCGACATCGCGGCGCTGGCGGCGCAGGCGCGCGCGGCGGGGGCGCGGGTGGTGGTGGACAACACCACGGCCACGCCGCTGCTGCAGCAGCCGCTGGCGCTGGGGGCCGACGTGGCGGTGGTGTCGGACACCAAGGCGATGACCGGGCACGGCGACCTGCTGCTGGGGCACGTGGCGGTGCGCGACGCCGCGCTGCTGGAGCCGCTGCGCACCTGGCGCACGCGCGTGGGGGCCATTGCCGGCCCCATGGAGGCGTGGCTGGCGCACCGGTCGCTGGCCACGCTGGACGTGCGGCTGCAGCGGCAGTGCGACAGCGCGGAGCAGCTGGCCGCGTGGCTGGCGTCGCACCCCGCGGTGACAGGGGTGCGCTACCCCGGGCTGGCGTCGCACCCGCAGCATGCGCTGGCGGCGCGGCAGATGCGGCGTTTTGGCGGCGTGATCAGCTTTGAACTGGCCGACGCGGCGGCGGTGGCGCGCTTCTTCGGCGCGGCGCGGCTGGTGCGCGAGGCCACCAGCTTTGGCGGCGTGCACACCAGCGCCGAGCGACGTGCGCGGTGGGGGGGCGACGCCGTGTCCGAAGGATTTGTGCGGCTGAGCGTGGGGGTGGAGGCGGTCGACGACCTGGTGGCCGATCTCGCCCACGCGCTGTCGATGGTCTAGCGTTTCGCGCGGTTCCGCGGGCGCCGCGCCGCGCGGCCCCGCTCACCCTTTCTCCGCCTGTGCCGATGTCCTCCCGAGTGCCGCGCCGCGACTTCCTGGCCACCTCGCTCACGGCTGCCGCCGCCTCGGCGGCCTCGTGGGCGTTCCCCGACGTGGCGGAAGCGGCGCCGTTGTCGGGCGCCTCGTCGCCGGAGGCGCCGCCGCCCTTTGCGCTGGCCGAGGTGGGGGTGGCCGAGCTGCAGCGCCGGATGACGCGCGGTGCGACCACGTCGCGCGCGATCACGCAGGCGTACCTGGCGCGCATCGCGGCCATCGATGCCGCCGGTCCGCGGCTGCGCAGCGTGATCGAGGTGAATCCCGAGGCGCTGGCCATTGCGGCCGCGCGCGACGCCGAGCGGCGGCAGGGGCGCGTGCGCGGTCCGCTGCACGGGATCCCGGTGCTCATCAAGGACAACATCGACAGCGGCGACCGGATGCAGACCACCGCCGGCTCGCTGGCGCTGGTGGGGCGGCCGGCCCCGCGTGACGCTTTCCTGGTGGCGCGGCTGCGCGAGGCCGGCGCCGTGCTGCTGGGGAAGACCAACCTCAGCGAGTGGGCGAATTTCCGCTCCACGCGCTCCACCAGCGGGTGGAGCAGCCGCGGCGGGCAGGTGCGGCACCCCGAGGCGCTGGACCGCAACCCGTGCGGCTCCTCGTCGGGGACGGGGACGGCGATCGCGGCCAGCCTGGCGGCGGTGGGGGTGGGGACGGAGACCGACGGGTCGATCATCTGTCCCTCGGCGATCTGCGGGCTGGTGGGGCTCAAGCCCACGGTGGGGCTGGTGAGTCGCGGCGGCATCATCCCGATCTCCGCCACGCAGGACACGGCGGGGCCGATGGGGCGCACGGTGGCCGACGTGGCGGCGCTGCTGGGGGTGCTGGCCGGGGTGGACCCGGCGGACGAGGCCACGGCGGCGGGGGCGGGGAAGGCGCTGGCCGACTACACCACGGTGCTGGACGCGGGGGCGCTGCGCGGTGCGCGCATCGGGGTGGCGCGGCACCTGGGGGGCTTCCATCCGGCGGTGGACGCGCTGTTCGCGCAGGCGGTGGAGGCGTTGCGCCGGCTGGGGGCCGAGGTGGTGGACCCGGTGACCGTCCCCAATGCGGGGAAGTACGACGACGCCGAGTTCACCGTGCTGCTGCACGAGTTCAAGACGGGGGTGAACGCGTACCTGGCGTCGCGCGGCGACACGGTGGCGGTGCGGTCGCTGGCCGACGTGATCGCCTTCAACCGCGCCAATGCGACCAAGGCGATGCCGTGGTTCGGGCAGGAGCTGCTGGAGCGCGCCGAGGCGACGGCGGGGGTGGAGGCGCCGGCGTACCGCGAGGCGCTGGCCACCTGTCGGCGGCTGGCGAAGGAGGCGGGGGTGGAGGCGCTGCTGGCGGCGGAGCGGCTGGACGCGGTGGTGGCGCCCTCCAACGGCCCGTCGTGGCCCACTGATCTGGTCAACGGCGACCGTTACAGCGGCGGGAACTCGGCGGTGGCGGCGGTGGCCGGCGTGCCCAGCCTGACGGTGCCGATGGGGCACGTGGCGGGGCTGCCGGTGGGGGTGTCGTTCATTGGCGCCGCGTGGAGCGAGGCGCGGCTGCTGGCGCTGGGGTACGCCTTTGAGCAGGGGACGCGGGCGCGTCGGGCGCCAGCGTTGGCGCCGCGCGTGGAGGTGGGCGCGTGACCGGGGTGCCGGAGGGAGCCGGGGCGCGGGAGGTCGTGCCGGGGGCGGAGCCGCCGTCGGCCGCCACGCGCCGCATGGCGGTGGCCACGGTGGTGGTGGCGCTGGGGCTGGCGGTGGCGTCGTGGCGGTGGCTGGGGACGGCCAGCGACGCGGGGATCGCGCGACTGGCGCGCATTGATGTGCAGCGGGCGCGGTGCGACAGCCTGTGGGCGCGCAGCCTGTCGTCGGCGGACACGCTGCTGGCGGACCGGGTGGCGCTGGCGGACACGATCGACCCGCGCGCGTCCCAGCCGCTGGCGCGGTGCGGGGACCTGCGCGGGGTGGTGCGCGGGGCGCCGGCGCCAGGGACGCTCCCCAACCCGCGGGAGATGAGCGGCGAGCCGATGCCTCGGGGGTTGCGGTAGGGGGCGGCGCGCGGGGTGGGCAGCGGCAGGACGATGCGGGGGCCACCGGGCCCCCGCGTGGCATTTCAGGGAGGCGGCAGGAGCACCGGAGCGCCAGCCTGGAGGGCCAGGCGCACCCGTTCGGCTTGGGTCTCGGAGGCGTCCAGAAGGACGACGATCAGGTTGGCGGAGCGGATGACCTCGGTGGGGACGGAGGGCCAGCCGCCGAGGGAGTCACCGCGAGGGGTGAGGCGATCGGGGTCGAGGGGGGCGGTGTCGGCGGCGCCGGTGGCGGAGTCGGCGTAGAAGAGGGCGGCGAGGGTGGCGGACTTGCCCAGGCGGTAGCGGACCCCCGGCGTGGCGAGGTAGGGGACCCGGCGGCAGGCGCCGCCGGGCTCGACGGCGCGGCCGGCCTTGTTGATGCGGTCTTCGAGGGAGCAGGGGCGCCAGCGGCCGTCGCGGGGGCAGGCGGAGTCGC
>JBEIJM010000267.1:0-3644 GCA_040380205.1 Gemmatimonadaceae bacterium | reverse complement strand
TGCAGCTTGGGCCCGAGAGCGTTAAGCAACTCGTCGCCGAGACGTGCGAGGTCACGCGTGCCGTCCGTCCTGAGCGTTCGCCCTCTTCTTAGGGTTCGCGGCTGCTCTGCGAAGGTCCCTAGCCTGCGAACGTGGCCGGCGCCCACATCCAGCAGGGTGAACCGGTCCCCCGGGCGGGTGGCGGTGGCCAGCCACCGCAGGGTGGGGGGCGCGGCGCGGGTGACGACGTTGACCTGCGCCAGGTCGCGCAGCACGGCCGCCAGCCGCTCGGCGGGGAGCGTTGCGTCATCCATCCGCTCCGCCTCCTCGGCGCGGCGGGACCAGTCGGGACGCCTCACCACCGGGCGATCACACCGTGTCGAAGCGGAAGCTTTCGGCGGCCAGCCCGGGGCCGAAGGCCACGCCGAAGCCGTCGCCCCCCCGCGGCACGGTGGTGCCAAGGCCGTCCAGGAGGCGCTGCAGGATGAAGAGGATGGTGGCGGAGGACATGTTGCCGCAGTCGTGCAGCACCTGGCGCGAGCGGGCGAGGGCCTCCGGCGGGAGGGCCAGCCCCGACTCGACCGCGTCCAGGATGGCGCGGCCGCCGGCGTGGACGGCCCAGAGGGGGATGTCGGCGGGGCGGGTGCCGCGCAGGAGCCCCCCGTCGTCGGTGCGCGCCGCCTCCGCCTGCATGGCGTGGCGGATGTGGGCCGGCACCTCGGTGGAGAGGTGCATGGTGAAGCCGTCGTCGCCGATGCGCCAGGTGATGGCGTCGGCGGCGTGGGTGAGGGTGGCGGCGCGGAAGTCGCGGAGCGCCAGCCCGGTCTCGTCGGCGGTGACCAGCGCCGCGGCGCAGCCGTCGCCGAAGAGGAGCATGGAGAGCAGCTGGTCCAGCCCCGTGGTGTCCTGGAAGTGGAGCGTGCACAGCTCGAGGGCCACCACGAGGACGCGGGCGTGCGGGTCGCTGCGGACGATGTGGTGGGCGAGGCGCAGCGAGGTGACGGCGGCGTAACACCCCATGTACCCCACCACGGTGCGTTCCACGTCGGGGCGCAGCCCGGCCAGTTGGATGAGGCGCTGGTCGAGCCCCGGGGCCATGAACCCGGTGCAGCAGGCCACCACCAGGTGGGTGATGCGGTCGCGATCGGCGCCCAAGTCGAGCCGTTCGACGGCCTGCTGGGCGAGCCCGGGGGCGAGTTGCTCGAAGCGCGCCATGCGGGTGCCGGTGGAGGGGAAGGCGCCGGGGACGTAGAAGCGCTCCCCCTCCCCCTGTCCCAGATGGATGAGCGGGTCGAAGTAGGAGAAGCGGTGGGCGATGCCGCTGCGGGCCACGAGGCGGCGGAAGAGGCGCGCGTCGCGGGAGTCGCCCAGCCGCTGGTTCACGAAGTGCCCGAAGGCCTCGTGGACGTCGTGGGGGGGGAGGGCGGTGGCGATGCGGTTGACGTGGGCGCGGGGCATGGAGGGTCAACCGAGGGAGGCGGGGGTGGCGTTCCCCGGCTGGGAGGGGGCGCCGGGATAGGACCGGGGGGTCTTCTGGGATTTCCGGCGGGCGCTGCCGATATTACAAGTGTAGTTGTCGGGTATCCGGTTGGCTTCTCTTTCCCAGGTGCGAAACGCTATGTGGCAGACGCTCTGCGATGACGCCCACGAGGCGCATGCGCTGTCGGTGATCCACCGCGCGGTGCTGGTGATTGCGGTGGTGTTCTTCGGGGTGGGGACGTACGTGGTGACGACGCGGGGCGGGGCGGCGGCGCCGCCGGACTCGGTGGCCTACGGCACGGCGCCGGTGCCGGCGGTGGGCGACTGACGCCCCGGCGGTCCCGGTGCGGTGACAGGCGGGGGGGGCCCGGATTCGGGTCCCCCCCGCGCTGTTTGGCGGGCCCGGCGGTTTGACGGGGGGACGCGGGGGCGGTAACGTCCCGCAGGATGCGAGTGTTGTCTGTGTGTTCCTGTTGGCATCCGTTGCTGCCGCCGCGCAGTCCGAGGCCGCCCGCCGAGGGGTTGGCCTGTTCCCACAACCCGGTGCGTTCCATGTTGATACACCGCTGGCGCCATCGCGCCATTCCGCTGCTGCTGGGGGCCCTGGTGGGGGCCCTGCTGCCGGCCCTGCCGGCCCAGGCCCAGCAGCCCGTGACCGTCACCGGCCGGGTGACGGACGAGGGGGGGGCGCCGCTGCAGGGCGCGTCCGTCCTGATCAAGGGGACCAGCCAGGGGACCCAGACCAGCCGTGACGGGCTGTACTCCGTGCGGGCGCAGGCCGGCCAGGTGCTGCAGTACCGCCTCATCGGCTACGCCGCGCAGGAGCGGACGGTGGGGGGCGGGACGGTGGTGAACGTGTCGCTGCGCAAGACGGCGGTGAACCTGGACCAGGTGGTGGTGACCGCGCTGGGGCAGACGGCGGTGAAGCGGAGCCTCGGGACGGCGCAGCAGACCGTGTCGGGGCCGGAGATCGCGCAGACGGGGCGCGAGAACTTCATCAACGCGCTGGCCGGGCGGGTGGCCGGGGTGGAGGTGACGAGCAGCTCCGGGATCCCGGGGGCGTCGTCGTCGATCACGATCCGCGGGGTGAGCTCGATTTCCGGGAGCAACCAGCCGCTGATGATCGTGGACGGGCTGCCGCTGGACAACAAGACGCTGAACACGGGGGTGCTGGCGTCGGACAACCCGGGGTCGGCGGTGGCGTTCAGCAACCGCTCGATGGACTTCACGAACCGGGCGGCGGACATCAACCCCGAGGACATCGAGGACCTGGTGGTGCTCAAGGGTCCCGAGGCGGCGGCGCTGTACGGGATCGACGCGGCCAACGGCGCGATCGTGATCACGACCAAGCGCGGCAAGGCGGGGACCGGGGGCTTCGAGTACAGCAACTGGTTCCGCTTCGACGCCACGCGGGCGCGCCCCGAGCTGCAGCAGGTGTACGGCCCGACGGCGGAGACCGGGGGGCTGCTGGGGCAGTTCCAGTACTTCGGGAACCCGTACGCGCCGGGGACGCGGCTGTACGACAACGTGGACGGCTTCTTCCGGACGGCGGTGTCGCAGCAGCACGTGATGACGTTCAGCGGGGCCACGGCGGACAACCGGCTCAACTACCGCATCTCGGGGAACGTGAACGACAACGTCGGGGTGGTGCCCACCTCGGGGCTGCGGCGCATCAACCTGACGGGGGCCACGCAGGCGCAGGTGAACCGCTACGTGAAGGCGGACCTGTCGATGCTGTACATGCAGTCGGACAACGAGCAGCCGATCAAGGGGGCCAACGGCCCGCTGATCGGGCTGCTGCTGTGGCCGCAGACGGACCAGGCGTCGGACTACCTGTCGCCGTCGGGGCAGCGGCGGCGGATCACGCAGCTGACGCAGGCGGGGGAGACGGACAACCCGTACTTCAGCGTGAACCGCAACCAGGTGAACGCGAAGACCACGCGCGTCTTCCCCAACCTGGGGCTGACGGTGACCCCGTTCTCGTGGGGCTACCTCAAGACCAACCTCGGGGTGGACAACTACACGAACACCAACGTGATCCTGCGGCACCCCGAGAGCGCGAGCGGCTTCGCGAACAACGGGATCCTGGACCTCGCGGTGGACGTGACGCAGAACATCAACACGCAGACGCTGCTGAACTTCAACAAGGTGCGGCTGCCGCGGCGGCTGGCGCTGTCGGGGCTGCT
>JBEIJM010000266.1:0-3647 GCA_040380205.1 Gemmatimonadaceae bacterium | reverse complement strand
TCGCGCGCGCCGATGAGCCCGCGGGTCTCGTCGGTGAGCGGGACGTGCAGGGTGACGATGTTGCTCTCGGCCAGCAGCGCCTCCAGCGACGGGGCGCGGCGCACGCGGAAGGCGGTGAACCGCTCCTCGGGGATGTACGGGTCGTGCGCGACCACCGGCATGCCGAAGGCGTGGGCGCGCGCGGCCACCTCGCTGCCGATGCGCCCGAGGCCGACGATGCCGAGGGTCTTCCCCTTGAGCTCGCGCCCCATGAACTGGCTGCGGTCCCAGCGTCCGGCGTCCATCGAGGCGGCGGCGGCGGGGAGCTGCCGCAGGAGGCCGATGAGGGCGCCGAAGACCAGCTCGGCCACGGCGACCGTATTGCCGGCGGGGGCGTTGATGACGGCGACGCCCAGAGCGGTGGCGGTGTCGAGGGCGATGTTGTCCACCCCCACGCCGGCGCGCCCTACCACCTTGAGGCGGGGGGCGTGGCGGAGCAGCTCGGCGGAGATGCGGGTGGCGCTGCGCCCCACGATGGCATCGTAGTCGCCGATGCAGCGCAGCAGCTCCTCCGGCGGGAGCGTGGGGCGCTCGTCCACCTGGAGCGCCGGATCGGCGGTGAGCAGCGCGACGCCTTCGGGATCCACCTGGTCGGTGACCAGGACGCGCCACGTCACGGGAGCGGGGCTCCCGCGGTCAGCTGTCGCCGCGCCCGCCCAGGGCGCGGAGGGTGTCGCGCAGGGCGTCGCGAAGGGCCAGCAGGGTCTCGTCGCGGGCGGCGGCCAGGTCGTCGCGCACGGCCAGCTCGATGCCGTCGGCCACCACCAGCCGGCGCCACGCCGACACCGCGGCGGCGTCGCGCCCCGGGGCGGGGTCGAAGTTGAGGGCCAGCGCCGGCGCCAGCGTCTGGGCCACCCGCCGCTCGAGGGCGTCACCGGTGACCTCGCGCATTTCCTGCTTGATGGCGTCGAGCGTCTGCCCTTCGCGCTGCCGGATCTTGATGGCCAGCAGCTGCAGCAGGTGCCGGTAGCCGTAGGTGGCCGTGGTGCCCGCGCCCTCGGGGCGGTCGAGCAGCTGGTTGGCCACGTAGAAGCGCACGGCACGGGCGCTGGGGGTGGCGCGCGCCGAGGCGTTGGTGGGCTTCACCCCTGCGGCATCGACGAGGGCGGCGGCGTGGGCGGCCAGCCCTCGGGCGTTCCAGGGGGCAAAGCGGGCGTGTGCGCGCAGCAGCGGGACGGGGGATTCAGCCATGACGCCGGAATATAGGCGTGCCGAGCCGACCCTGCGCCGCCACCGGACGATGGCCGGGGCAACGCGACGTGCGGGGCACGGCGTTACTGCCCGTCGGTGGACAGCGCGGTGCGGATGCCGCCGCTGGCGGCGTGCTGGGCGATGGTGGCCAGATCCACCGGCTTTTCCAGGAAATGCAGCGCCCCCAGCCGGAAGGAGGCCTGCCGGTTGGAGTCGTCCGGGTAGGCGGTAAGCACCAGGACGATGGCATTGGGGGAGAGCATGCCGGCCAACGCCAGCACCTGCAACCCGCCGTCCCGCTTGCCGCCCAGGCGGAGGTCGGTGACGATGAGGTCGTACGGGTGCGCCCGCAGCAGCTCCAGCGCCACCGGCAGCACCTCGGCGGCGGCCACCGTGTTCCCCTCCACGTCGAACAGCTCGACGAGGGCCTCGCGGATGGATTCCTCGTCCTCGACGATGAGGACGTTGCGGGTGGCGATGGCGGAAGCGGTCATGGCCGTAATCTGGCAGGGTCCGGAAACGCAGGCGATGGGACGGGGAAGACCCCGGGACTTCGGACCAATTGGCCACCGGGGCGGAAAGTTCCGGCCGGTGGCGGGCGTGCCGATCAGCTGGCGGGGGCGGGGGGGAGGGTGATGGTGAGGGTGGTGCCCTCCTCGGGGGTGCTTTCGATGCCGATGGTACCCCCGTGGTCGTGGACGATGCGCTGGCACAGCGCGAGCCCGATGCCGGTGCCCCCCGGCTTGGCCGAGTAGAAGAACTCGAAGACGTGGGGGAGGACGTCGGGGGGGATGGCGGGGCCGCCGTTGGAGAGGCGGCAGCGCCAGCCGCCGGCGGGGGAGACGCTGGTCACCAGCTGCAGCTCCGAGCCGGGGGGGGCCGCATCGCAGGCGTTCCCCAGGATATTGCGGAACACCTGCCCCATCTGGTCGGCGTCGAGGCGGGTGCGCACCGGGGGGGTGGCGCGGACGCGGCGGAGGGTGAGGCGGCGGGGTTCCAGCCGCCCGCGCTCCCCTTCGAGGATGTCGTCCCAGACCTGGTCGGGGTCGCCGCTTCCCAGCCGCACGGCGTTGGGACGGCCGAACTCCAGGAGGGCGGTGACCATGCGCCCCAGCCGGTCCACCTCGCGGAGGATGCGCCCGATGTTGCGGTCGACCGCGGCGTCTTCGGCGGTGCGCGCGCGGATCAGCTGGGCGGCGGAAGAGATCCCGAACAGCGGGTTGCGGAGCTCGTGGGCCACCCCGGCGGCCACCTCGCCGATGGCTTCGAGGCGGCGCTTGTGCTCGACGCGCTGGACCAGCCAGGCGCGTTCGATGGCCACCGCCGCCTGCGCGGCGATGACCGTGACCACGCGCACCGCCTCCTCCAGCGCCTGCTCGGATTCCGGGGGGCGGGCGGTGAGGGTGATGGCGCCCAGCGCCCCATCGGAGGAGATGAGGGGCGCGGTGATCTCCAGGGCGCCGTGGGCGGGTTCGCGGAGGGTGGCGCCCGAGGCGAGCGCCTGCTGCCACGCTGGCGCCAGCTGCTGGGCGAGGTCCGGGGCGGGGGGGTGGCCGTGCCCCTCGGCGTGGGCCACCTCGAAGCGGTCGGCGCCCGTCCCCTCCCCCTCGGTGATGATGGCGATGACGAAGCCGGTCGAGGGGACGGCGCGGCGGAGCTGCCGTCCCACCTCGTCGTAGACCCGATCGATCGCGATGGCTTCGGCCAGCGCGATGCCGGTGGCCAGCAGCGCCTCGCGGGAGCGGTGGCTGGGGGTGATGTCGACCGTGGAGAAGACGTACCCCAGCAGCACCGGGCCGTCGCGCACGGCGGAGACTTGCATGAGGAACACCCGTTCCTCGTCGGGGGAGTTGCAGGGGAACTCCCAGCGCACCGCGGGGACGGCGGGGTCCTGGAGCCTCAGGAAGGCGCGTTCGATCTGGGCGCGGGCCTCGGGGTCGATCCCCTCAAAGACCGAGCGCCCGAGGACGGCGTCCTCGGGCGCGAGCTCGGCGCCCCCGTTGTCGCTAGCAAAGCGGGACCACCCGGCGTTTGCCGCGGTGATCCGCCCCTCGAGGTCGGTGGACCAGATGGTGAGGGGGAGGGCATCGAGCAGGCGCCGCGCCAGCGGCGGCGCCTGCTCGGCGGCGATGGTCACCGCTTCCCGGCGCCCTTCTTCGCCGCCTTCTTGGCCGGGGCGGCCTTCTTGGCCGGGGCCGCCTTCTTGGCCGGAGCGGCCTTCTTGGCCGGAGCGGCCTTCTTGGCGGGGGCCGCCTTCTTGGCCGGGGCCGCCTTCTTGGCCGGGGCGGCCTTCTTGGCGGGGGCCGCCTTCTTGGCCGGGGCGGCCTGCTTGGCGGGGGCGGCCTTCTTGGCCGGGGCGGCCTTCTTGGCGGGGGCCGCCTTCTTGGCGGGGGCCGCCTTCTTGGCGGGGGCCGCCT
>JBEIJM010000265.1:0-3699 GCA_040380205.1 Gemmatimonadaceae bacterium | reverse complement strand
GGGGCGCGCTCGCAGCTGTCGCCGCGCGTGGCGCTGGACGTGGGGGGCGGGCGGCGGGTGCAGGGCGAGGCAACCGGGTGGTACCTGACGGCCGGGGCGGCCGTGGCAGTGGGACTGCCGTGGAGGGGACGGTGATGGGCGGTACGACAACGACACGAGGCCGCGGGGCGCGCGCCACCCTGGTGGCGCTGCTGGCGCTGGCCACCGGCGGCCTCCCCGCCGTGGCCGGCGCCCAGTGGGTGACCGTCCCCGAGCAGTTCTACCTGCAGGCGTCGCACAATTGGGTGTTCCGCGCGCGTCACGCCAATGCCGACCGGCTGTTCAACGCCTTCGACTTCGGGCACGCCATCCTGTACGAGGAGCTGTACACGCGCCCCGACGCCCCGGCGTCGCGGCTGGAGGAGGGCACCTACGACCAGCTGGTGCGGCAGGTGCTGGTGCGCCCGCCGCGGGTGCCGCTGGAGGAGGCGGCCATCGCCGTGCGCTACACGCGGCTGGCCCCCGAGGCCAAGGCGATGTTCGAGTGGGCGCACCTGCTGCACCGGCAGCTGTACGACGTGCTGGCCGACGAGCGGCTGGCGCCGGCGCAGCAGGACGCCGAGGTGGCGCGGCTGCTGCGCTACTACCGCTCGCGCCCCGACCTGGCGTTCAGCGCGCGCCCCAAGTCGATGGCGCTCATGCAGGAGCAGCCGTACTCGCTGGCCTTCCGGCAGAAGTACCCCAAGTTCAACGGGCTCATCTGGGGGTACCACTGGCTGCAGGTGGGGCTGTACGAGCCGCTGGTGACGGGGCGCAGCACCGAGGCGCGGCAGGCGGGGGTGCGCGCCGCCGTCGCGCGCTTCTGGCAGATGATCGAGGGGGGGGTGGCCACGCTGCCGCACCAGATGCCCATGACCGCGGCCGTGGCGCCGGCCTTTGCCGCGCGCTACCCCGAGGCAGCCATCGTCTTTGACAACCTGCACAGCATGCACGACGTGATCTCGGACATCCTGGCCAACCCGGCGGTGCCGCGGGGCGCGAAGCGCGCCGAGATCCTGCGGGCGGCGGCACGGTTCCGCGACGACACCACCGAGGTGATGACCGAGGCCGGGTGGCGACGGATGTCGGTGGAGATGGGAGTGGAGAACATGGGCGGGGTGGCCACGGCCGCGCTGGGCCCGCTCCCCGCCCCCTCGGTCACCCGCGGCGCGGTGATGACGCACGACCTGCGCACCGGCGCCATGACGGGGTTCAAGTCGGGGAGCGGCGTGGGGGGCGCCCACGCGGGGCACGACGCCCACGCGGGGCACACGCCGCCGGCCGATTCGGCGGCCACGGCCCGGCGCGACACCGCCCGCCACACCGCCGCCGATGCCGCGTTCATGCAGGGGATGATCGGCCACCACGCGCAGGCACTGGTGATGGCGGCGCTGGTGCCGGAGCGCACCGCCACGCCGGCGCTGCGCGCGTTGGCCGAGCGGATTGACGTGTCGCAACGCGACGAGATCGCCGCCATGCGGCAGTGGTTGGCTGACCGCGGCGAACCGGTCCCGGACAGCACCGGGGCGATTCCGGGGGCGTCGGGGGCGCACGCCGGGCACGACGCGCACGCCGGACACGGCGCTGGTGCCATGCCCGGGATGCTCACCCCCGTCCAGCTGGCCGAGCTGGCCGCCGCCCGCGGCGCCGCGTTCGACCGGCTGTTCCTGCGCCTCATGATCCAGCATCATGAAGGGGCGCTGGTGATGGTCCGCGACCTGCTGGCCACCCCCGGCGCCGCCCGCGAGGCGCAGACCTTTGCGTTCGTGTCCGACGTGGACACCGACCAGCGCGCGGAGATCGCGCGCATGCAGGCCCAGTTGCAGCAGCTGAGCAAGACCCCGTCCACCCGCACCCCCTGACCATGCGCCGCCTTCGCGTCCTGACGCCGCTGTTCCCCCGGGCTCTGGCCACCGCCACCGCCGCCGCCCAGCCCGACCCCCGCGTGGGGCTCAAGGGCGGCGCCACCGACGCTGCGTCGGCCAGCCGCCACCTCACCCTGGTCTCCAACACCCCGCGCGCCGAGGGGTGGTACGACCCGAAGAACCTGGGGTCGTTCGACTTCGCCAACTCCGACCTCGCCTTCCAGGGGACGTTCGTGTTCCAGGGCGGATGGCACGGCTGGCGGGCGTACGACATCAGCAACCCGCGCGCGCCGAAGCTCCGCACGGCGGTGGTGTGCCAGGGGGGGCAGGGAGACGTGTCGGTGCACGGGACGCTGCTGTTCATGTCGGTGGAGGACCTGGCCGGGCGCACCGACTGCGGCACGCAGGGGGTGGCGGACACCGTCTCCGCGGCGCGCTTCCGCGGCGTGCGCATCTTCGACATCAGCAACCTGGACGCGCCGAAGCAGGTGGCCCTGGTGCAGACGTGCCGCGGGTCGCACACGCACACGCTGGTGACCGACCCGCGCGACCAGGCGCACGTGTACGTGTACGTGCAGGGGACCGGGCCGGTGCGCTCCCCCGGGGAGCTGGCCGGGTGCGTGCGCGCCCCCGGGGACACCGCCACCGCGCTCTTCCGCATCGAGGTGATCAAGGTGCCGCTGGCGGCGCCGCAGCAGGCGCGCATCGTGAACATGCCGCGGATCTTCGCCGACGCGCAGGGGAACGTGGCGGGGCTCTGGAAGGGGGGGAGCCACGGCGAGGGGCAGCAGTCCACCAGCCGCACCGACCAGTGCCATGACATCACCGCGTACCCCGAGATGGGGCTGGCGGCGGGGGCGTGCTCGGGGAACGGCATCCTGCTGGACATCCGCGACCCGGCCCGGCCGAAGCGGATCGACGAGGTGATCGACCCCAACTTCGCCTACTGGCACTCGGCCACCTTCAACAACGACGCGAAGACGGTGCTGTTCACCGACGAGTGGGGGGGCGGCACGCAGCCGCGCTGCCGCGCCACCGACAAGCCCACCTGGGGGGCCAACGCGCTGTTCACGCTGGGGGCCGACCGGAAGCTCAAGCCCGCCGGGTACTTCAAGATCCCCGCGGCGCAGGCCGACGTGGAGAACTGCGTGGCGCACAACGGCTCGCTGATCCCCGTGCCGGGGCGCGACATCATGGTGCAGGCCTGGTACCAGGGGGGGATCTCGGTGCTGGACTTCACCAACCCGGCCAAGGTGCAGGAGATCGCCTTCTTCGACCGGGGGCCGCTGGACCCGGCGCGGCTCACGCTGGCGGGGCACTGGTCGGCGTACTGGTACAACGGGCGCATCGTGGGGTCGGAGATCGCGCGGGGGCTGGACATCCTGGAGCTGGAACCCAGCGCGTTCCTGAGCGCCAACGAGATCGCGGCCGCCACGCTGGTGCAGGCGACCGAGGTGAACCCGCGGCTGCAGACGCGCATCACGTGGCCGGCGCACCCGGCGGTGGCGCGCGCGTACGTGGACCAGCTGGAGCGGGGGGAGGCGCTGGCGGCGGCGCGGATCGCGGCGCTCCGGACGGGGATCGACGAGGCCGAGGGGCTGACGGGGGCGCCGCGCCGCGCGGCGTTCACGGCGCTGGCCGCGGCGGCTGACCGGGATGCCGCGGGCACCGGGGACCCGCCCAAGGTGCGGCAGCTGGCCGCCGCGTTGCGGGCGCTGGCACGGTAGCCCCGCGGGCGGGGGGCAAAAGGCCGCCCCGCGCTCTTTACGCCCCGTGCCGTCGGCACGAGATTGGGGGGACAGGCCATCCACGCCTG
>JBEIJM010000264.1:0-3708 GCA_040380205.1 Gemmatimonadaceae bacterium | reverse complement strand
CGCAACAGGGCGTGCGCCTCCGCCACCAGCCCGGGCACCTCGTGCGCCTGCAGCGGCGCGCGCCGCGACATCGTGCGCTCGTCGAGGCGCACCACCGTGGCGGTCACCGGCTGCAGCCAGGCAAACCACTCGTGGTGGATGGCCAGCTGCAGGAACGCGCTGGCGCTGGGAACGGGGCCGTGCGCCAGCTCGAACCGTCCGCGTTCGGCGTCCAGCAGCGCCTTGTGCACCGCCAGCAGCGCCTCGCGCAGCACCTCGAGGTGCTGCCGATCCACCGCCGAGGCGGGCTGCGGCGGAGGCTCCGGGGGGTCGGCAGGGATCATCACGGTGACCGCATGGGCGGAGTCGTGGCGTGGGAGCCGCTCAGGGGACGATCACCTTGGGCTTGGCCGGCCGCGTGCCGTTGAGCAGCGGCCGCGGACCGTTGCCCAGCTCCACCGTGAGGTTCCGGATGAAGCCGGCGATCCGCGCGTAGTGCGGATAGTCGATGAACTCCGGCTCGTCGGACCGCTGGTGGTAGTCGCCGTGCAGCCCGGTGAAGAAGAACGCGATGGGGATCCCCTGCAGGGCGTAGTTGTAGTGGTCGCTGCGCCCGTAGATGTTGTTGTATCCCGCCCACGCGATGGGCTCGTCGATCTTGTAGTCCAGCGCCAGCGGCCGCGCCTCGCGCGTGTTCACCCGCCGCACCGCCTCCCCCACGTCCTTCGAGTCGAAGAACGACCCGACCACCGCCAGGTAGTCGTCGCCGCCCCCTGGCAGGTCCTCCGCGCGCCCGCGCCCGATCATGTCGATGTTGAGCTGCGCCACGATCGAGTCGAGGGGCACCGTGGGGTGCCGCACGTAGTACGCCGACCCCACCAGCCCCCCCTCCTCGCCGGTGTGCCACACGAACAGCGTGGAGCGCTTCGGCTTCACCGGCATCGCCATGATCGCCTCGGCGATCTCCAGCACCGCCATCGACCCCGAGCCGTCGTCGTCGGCGCCATTGTTGATCGAGTCGAGGCGCGGACGCGGGTGCACGCGCCGGATCGAGTCCATGTTCACGCGGATCCCGGCCACCTGCGCGGGCCCCAGCGGCTCCATGTTGTTGGCCAGCAGCATCCGGTTGCGGATGTCGTTGAACGCCTTGACGGAGTCCTTGTCCACCGGGGTGGTGAACCCCACGTGGTCGTTGTGCGCCCCCACCGCCACGTGCTGGTGCCGCAGCGCCGGGTCGCTGCCGGGGATGATGGCCACCACGTTGCGCGCGTAATCGGTGGGCGTTTCCACGAAGTCCAGCGCGGCGTTCAGGCGGCCGCCCGCCGTCCCGGGGACGAGCCCCTCCAGCGAGGCGCGCCCGAACAGCGCCGCCGCCCCGGCGGTCGTGAGCCGCAGCACCGCCTGCGGCTGCAGCTGCGCCAGCTGGTCCTTGAGCAGCTGCAGCGAGTCCACCGGCGCCGCGCCCGCGGCCGCCGCCGGCGCCATGCGCGGCGCGGCGATCTGCGTGGCCACCACGGGTTCGTTGAGGGCCACGCGCTGCGCGGGGGTGAGCGCGTCCAGGTCCACCGTGGCCACCGCCACGGCGTCGTCAAAGCGCCCGCGGGCGCGCTGGAACCCCGGCCGCACCTGGAACGCCTGCCCCTGCCCGCCCCGCCCGCCCGGCGCGGGGAGCACCACCACCACCTTCCCCGCCGCCTGCGCCGCGGAGATCTGCGTGCTGGTGTCCCCCTGCACGCCGCCAAACACCACCTCGGCGTTCAGGATGGGGCGCGGCGCCCGCAGCCCCGGCACCGCCACCACGTCCACGTTCCACGCGAGCGGGTTGCCGTTCACCGCCACGCGCGAGTGCTCGGTGAAGCGCCGCAGGTGGTACGGCAGCACCTGGAAGTACGATCCGTCGGGGCCACCGGGGAGGAGCCCCAGCCGCCTGGCCTCGGCGGCGATGTAGTCGGTCCCCTTGCGATTGCCCACGCGCCCCACCTGCCGCCCCTGCATGGAGTCGTCGGCAAACTGGTACAGGCGGATGCGCAGGTCGCGCACGTCGATCGCCCCGGTGGTGGGGGCCGGCGTCACCGTGGGCGGATTGCCGTAGCGGTTGACGGCCGCGGGCTGCGCGCCGAGCGCGCCGGCGCCCAGCAGGGCCAGGGCCAGCGCCAGCGGAACGGTGGGGATGGGACGAAGACGGCGAGACATCGGGGCTCCACGAGGTGGTCACGGGGCGGCCGACTGCCGGACTCGCCCTTGGGGCATTCCCTGTATCATACCCACAGTGCCCTCCCCCCGTTGAACCCGGCCGCCCCGACCATGCGCCTTCCTCGTTTCGCCCTCGCCGTGGCCCCGTGGGCCCTGCTCGCCGCGCCCGCCCTGGCGCCGTCGGCCCGCCCGGCACCTCCCGCGACGATCGCCGCCGCCCCGCCCACGCGCTACGCCCTGCTGGAGGCCGAGCACGCGCGGCGCCCCGACACCGCGCTGTTCCGCGCCGCGCGCGAGAGCGGCGATCCGGCGCTGCAGCGGCTGGCGGCCCGCGCCTTGGGACGGCTGGAACAGCCGCAGCTGGTGGACGCGCTGCGCCCCTTCCTGGCGCTCCCCAACCCGGAGGTGCGCGCCACCGCCGCGTGGGCGCTGGCGCAGAGCGGCGGCACCGCGGCGTGGCGCCCCGCCGACTGGCGGGCGCTGCTGCGCGCCGAGGCCACCCCGGAGGTGCGCGGCGCGCTGTACGAGAGCTGGGGACGGCGCGCGGCTGCCGACAGTGGCACCGAGCAGCAGCTGGCCGCCGCGCTGACGGAGGCGGGCCCCGCGCGCACCGGGGCCCTGCGCGGTCTTGAAGCGTACCTGCGGCGCACCGCCCGCGCCGCGCGCCCCACGGCCGGCACGGTGCAGCAGCTGCGCGAGGTGGCGCAGGAACCGGGCGGGCCGCGCACCGACCGCCTGCTGGCGCTGTTGGCGCTCACCGCGGCGGGCGACCGGGACGCGGCCACGGTGGACGCCGCGCTGCGCGACGCGGACCCCGACGTGCGCCGCGTGGCCGTGGCGCTGGGGCGGCGGTGGGTGGAGGACCCGGCCCCCATGGTGCGGTGGCAGGCGCTGCGCGTGGCAGGGAGCTGCGCGCGCGCGGAGGCGCACGTGCGGGACACTAGCGCGCACGTGGCGCTGCTGGCGCTGGACCTGCTGGGCGAGTTGCGGTGCGCGGGGCCGCTGCTCGCCACGCAGGCGCGGGACGGCACCACCTGGCAGCACCGGGCCCACGCCACGGCCGCGCTGGCGCGCCTGGGAGCCCCCGAAGCGGCGGCCGCGGTGCGGCGGCTGGCCCAGGCGCCGGAGTTCCAGGCGCGCATGTGGGCGGTGACCGCCGCCCGCCTGGCCAAGGACAGCGTGACGCTGCGGCGCCTGGCGCGTGATGCGGCCCCCACGGTGGCCGCCGCGGCCATCGCCACGGTGGACGACGCGCGGCGCGCGCTGCAGGCCGACCACGCGGGGCTGGTGCTGGCGGGGGCCGAGTTCCTCAAGGGCGCCCCCGCGCTGGGCGCCGCGCGCCCCGCCCTGCTGGCGGCGTTCGAGCGGCTCACCAGCACGCGCCCCATCACCTGGCGCGATCCGCGCGTGGCGCTGCTGGAGCGCATCATCGAAGCCGGCGACGACACCCCGTCTGCCTGGCTGGAGCAGCGGCTGGACGACGCGGACCCGGCGGTGGCGGCCCTCGCTGCGCGGGCGCTGTCGGCCCGCACCGGG
>JBEIJM010000263.1:0-3711 GCA_040380205.1 Gemmatimonadaceae bacterium | reverse complement strand
GCCCTCCTCGCCACCCCGTACCTCCGCGCCACCCAGCCCCTCCCCGCGGCCGCCTCGCAGGACCTCTCCCTCCCCGCCGGCGAACTCGACGCCCAGGCGCGCCTCGACAAGTCCCCCCGCCACGGGGAGTTCGTGTCCATCCCCGCCGGCGGCACCGACTCCGTCCGCGCCTACGTCGTCTTCCCCGAACGGAAGACCAAGGCCCCCGTCGTCGTGGTGGTCCACGAGATCTACGGCCTCTCCACCTGGATCCGCGGGGTGGCCGACCAGCTGGCCGCCGACGGCTTCATTGCCGTGGCCCCCGACTTCCTCACCGGCACCGGCGTCAGCGGCTCCGACTCCGTCCTCCGCGCCAACGGCCCCGCGGTCATCCGCGCCCTCAAGCGCGAGGACGTCCAGCGCCGCATCGCCGCCGCCGCCAGCTACGGCATGGCGCTCCCCGCCGCCCTCAAGAAGTACGGCGTGGTGGGCTACTGCTGGGGGGGCGGCATCGTCTTCACCCACGCGGTCGACGCCCCGGCCCTCGCCACCGGCGGCAGCTTCGGTGGTTCGGTGGTGTACTATGGCACCTCCCCCGCCACCGCCGAGCTGGCCAGCATCAAGGCCCCGGTCCTGGGGCTCTACGGCGAAAACGACGCCCGCGTCAACGCCACCATCGCCCCCGCCGACTCGGCCATGAAGGCCATGAAGAAGAGCTACCAGCCGGAGATCTTCCCCGGCGCCGGCCACGGCTTCCTCCGCAACCAGGCCGCCCCCGGCGGCGCCAACCTGGAAGCCACCAAGAAGGCCTGGCCGCGGACGATCGCCTTCTTCCGCCAGCAGCTGGGCAGCTGAGGAGACGTTCCTTAAAGGGAAGATTTGGGGGCTGGAAGGCTGGTCCCTGCGGCGGGCGCCATGTGGCGCCCGCCGCATCTTTCATTCGTGAGCCGCCCCCGTCAGGCCTTGCGGGGTACCGGCGTCATCTGCAGCTCAACCCCCAGGGCACGGATCACCTTCAGGACCGTGTCGTACCTGGGTTTGGCACCCGGCGCCAACGCCTTGTATAGGCTCTCGCGGCCAAGCCCCGTATCCTTGGCCAGCTTGGCCATCCCCCGCGCCTTGGCCACGTCGGCAATGGCCTGCAGCAAGAGGTCAGGATGGTCGCTGGCCAAGGCCTCGTTCAGGTACGCGGCGATGACCTCCTCGCTGTCCAGGTAATCCGCCGCATCGAACACCACGGGCTTCTTCATCGGTCCTCGAATTCAGCAGTTCGAAGGCAAACGGTTATGAGAAAACGTATCCAGTCGGATACAAATCGCCAAGCAACCGGAGCCCGGCGCCTCTCAGCGAGCGATGCCCGTCGCATGGTCGCCGTGCGCGAAGCCCGTCGGCTGTACCGGGAGAACCAGACCCTTTGCTTCTGGTGGGCACGCCCGGACCTGGTCATCCGGGCGGCCGACGTGCCATGGGTGGCCGATGGACTCCGCAAGCACGGCGGCCGCCAGGCATGGCGCGACGCGGCCAGGCTTGAGCGGCTGCTGGGCACCGTTGAGGCAAATGAGGGCGAGCGTCCCCTTCCGCCGGTCGGGCAACTCGGCAATGATGTGCCTTCCGCAGACCACGGACACCGCGTGTAATCGCATGGCAGCGACGTCATCGTCATTTTCGCCTGCATGAAGCGCGGGAGCTGTGACCCATCCCCTGAGTCGTCGATGAGGCACAACGCAGCGTCAAGCAAACCCGAGGCTTCGCTCAAGGGATTCCAGCCCAGAACCGAGCTGGGAAGGAAGCTGCTGGCCCTTCGCCAGGCGTATGTAGCGAGCGGGGGAGAGCTGCTGTCCCCAGACGCGCTCGACGAGGAACTGCGCAGGCGTCGCGGTTCCGCCTTCGAAGCATTGTGATGGAAGGACGTCCATAGCGAGGTCATACCCATGGTTCGCATCCCCACCCACGGCGCGCCGACGCACCCCGGCGAGATGCTCCTCGAGGAGTTCCTCATCCCCATGGGGCTCACGCAGCGGGAGCTGGCCACCGGCATTCGCGTCCCCTGCCAGCGCGTCAATGAGCTCGTGAACGGTCGGCGCGGCGTCACCCCGCACACGGCCCTGCGTCTGGCCAAGTTCTTCGGCACCTCCCCCGAGGTGTGGATGAGCCTGCAGCTCCGGTGGGACCTGTATCACGCGCAGCGCGAGGAGTCCGCCGAGCTCGAGCGGATCATGCGGGTAAACAATGGGGCGGGGTAAAGGACGTCCCCCATGCCTGCCGCTGACAGAAAACAAAAGGGCCCCGGGAGACCCAGGACCCTGATGTCGACCGGGAAATTCCCAATCCTTGCTGGCAAGTAGGCGTGATTCATCAATGCGCGCAAGGACCGTCCGGCTCGTGCGGGGGCGGTGGTCTACCCCTTAGCCCTCAGTATGCTTACGCCGCGCCGCGCCGGCGAGGACGGTGGAGCGCCTCGATGACGGCAGACGGGTTGTGCGCCGCGACCTGCAGGAGTGCGAGCGCGGGACCGTCCGGCACGCGACGTCCCTGCTCCCAATTGCGCAGCGTCGCGACACTCACACCGATCATCAGCGCAAACTCGGCCTGTGACTGCCCGAGATCGGCCCGGACCGCCTTCACGTCAGTGGGCTTGAACACCCGCGAGTGCGAGGGCTTCCGTTCGCCGCGACGAATGGCCCCGGCCTGACGAACGCTTTCCAGCAGTTCTTCGAACGCTTCGGCCTTCATGTGAACTCCTCGCGCGCGGCTCGTGCGGCCAAAGATTGGTGTCTCAGCTATGCGTTGCCAATGATATACGCCAATGGCGTACATGTCGCCATCGCGGCGTTACCCGCAAGGTTGGTCCGCACAGCACCCCCGGCCCCAGCCCGCCCCCCCACTACCCCCGCCCCCACCACGCCGCCGGCGCCACGCGGCGCCCGCCGCCGCTCCACCGGTGCACCCACAGCGCCACCCGGCGCCACCGGGTCCCCGCCAGCCACCGCCACCACCGCGCCCCCCGCCGGCTGTAGTCCCGGTTGTACGGACACACCCGGATGCAGATGGCGCAGTCGGTCCCCTGGTTGGCCCAGTAGCCGAAGCACTTCTCGGCGTCCACGGTCCACTTGCGTATTCCCTTTATGTAAGACGGCCCCGGCGGCGGGTCCCCCGGCGCCCCCTGGGGGATGGCCTTCACGGGACAGCCGTCGGCACACGCGCGGCATGCCTCACAGAACGCCCGCACCCCGAACCCCCGCGGCGCGTCGTGCGCCAGCGGCAGGTCGGTGAAGATCTTCCCCAGCCGCAGCCGCGGCCCGTAGTGCGGGTTGATCAAGAGCCCCAGCCGCCCGTACTCCCCCAGCCCGGCCTTGATGGCCAGCGGGATCGCCAGCGCCGAGTCGTTGGCGCTGGGCACCGCCTGATACCCCAGGTTGCGGAGGTACTGCGCCACCGACAGCAGCGTCATGGCGTCGTGCGAATACCCGAGCCCGGTGGCCGCCCCCGACAGCGCCGACGGCACCGTGGCCAGCAGCCCGCGGTCCATGGGCATCACGATCACGATCACGTGCCGCAGCGACGGGTCAATGTCCACCGGGCGCTCGGTGCCGGTCAGGTCGCTGCACGTGGCGGAGTACATGAACCGCTCGTCGCGCGCGGTGACCCCCACGTCGCCGGCGCCAAAGGCGCGCGCCACCCGCTTCACCTCGCGCGCCGCCGCCTCGGGGGAGTCAAAGGGCACCCGCACCG
>JBEIJM010000262.1:0-3725 GCA_040380205.1 Gemmatimonadaceae bacterium | reverse complement strand
TGGTGCGCCGGCTACATCGACAGCTACCTGACGCGCGACCTGCGCGACCTGCGGGCCACGCAGCAGGTGCCCGAATTGCGGCGTCTGCTGCGCGCGGTGGCCGGCCGCGTGGGCCAGGTGGAGCAGCAGGCCGAGATTGCGGCGGAATCGGGGATGCCCCCCACCACCGTGCACGCCTACCTGCGCCTCTTCGAGATCTCCTACCAACTCATCCGGGTCCCCGGCTACACGGCCAGCCGCACGGCGCGACTACGCAAGCGCCCCAAGCTGTACTGGAGCGACACCGCGGTCGGACTCCGGGCGGCGGACCTGGATGAGCCCACGGGCTTCCACCTGGAAAACCTGGTAGCGTGCGATCTCACGGCCTGGGCGTCGCGGCAGCCGCTGCGTCGAGGGGTGTTCCACTGGCGCACCGCCACGCAACGGGAGGTCGACTTTGTCCTGGAGTCGCGCGAGGCCATCGTGGGGGTCGAGGTGAAGGCCGCGCGCAGCGTGGGGTGGGGTGACACCGCGGGGCTCCGGGCGTTCCTCGCCGAATACCCCCAGCGGGCACGGGGGGGGGTGATCCTGTACGATGGCGACGACGTGCAGGCCGTGGCGGAGGGGATCTGGGCGGTGCCGTGGTGGAAGGTGGTGTGACCGCCACCTTCCCCCGCCTCACCCCCGCCGCACCACGTACCACAGCCACGGTGATGCGGCCGGCGCCCGCCCCGGCGCCACGGTGGCGCCGTCGCTGTCCAGCACCGTCTCCACCGCCAGCCCTTCCGCCTCCAGCTGCGCCCGCTGCGAGGGCTCGCTGATGTAGTAGTGCAGCAGCGCGTACTCCTCGGCCATGTCGTTCACCAGCGCGTACTCGGGGGTCTCGCGCTCCAGCGGGCGCAGCCGCCGGTGGTTGCGACGGTGCGCCATCCACCGTGCGGCGTGCCCCAACTGGGTGAAGGGGTTGCGCGAGCGTGCGAGCGTGGGGCGTCGGCGGGCCCAGGCGCAGTCGCGATGGTGCGCCGAGAAGGCGAAGCGGCCGTCGGGGTGCAGCACGCGCCGCACCTCGCGCAGCAGCGCCAGGCGGCCGTCGTGCGCCACCATGGCCGGCGAGTAGTCCACCCCCACATAGCGCGCGACAGCGGGTGCAGGTAGCGCGTGGTGCGCCCGGCGCCCACGCCGATGTCCAGCATCGGGCGTCCGGCCAGCCGGTGATGGTGATCCAGGAACAGCCGCACGAGGGCGGGCTCCAGGCGATCGTCCCCGGCAAAGGCGGCGACGGATTGGGGGCGGGCGTACCAGCGCTGGTTGACGGCGTCCATGGATGCGGGCGCCGGTGCAAGAGGCGGACCGGGGCGGATGGTTGCCCGGTGCGGCGGGGCGCTCCATGTTGGCGCCATGCTCCCGCCCCCGGATCCCGCGCTGTCGCGCCGCGCCGCCCTGCAGCAGCTGGGCGCGGCGGCCGCGCTCCCACTGCTTGGCGGGCGTTCCCCCGTGGCGGGACAGGCCGACACCGACCAGGCGCGCGCGCTCCGGGCCCGCGACTACGTGATTGAAGGGGCCCAGGCGCTGGTGACGCGCGACGGCGCGCGCGTGGTGCTGCCGGACGCGTCGGTGCGGGTGCGCGGCAACACCATCGTGGCTGTGCAGGCAGGGCGCATCCGCGGGCGCGTGACGCGCGTGGACGCGCGCGGGCAGCTGCTGCTGCCGGGGTTCATCTCGGGGCACACGCATGCCGCGTCGGGGACCCCCACGCGCGGGCTCATCGAGGGGGGTCGCTCGTACCAGCGCCCCATCGAGCTGCTGGAGGCGCTTCCCGACGACCTGCTGGACGCCGTCACGGCGCACAACGTGGCGGAGCTGCTGCGCTCCGGGTGCACCTCGCACGTGGAGATGAGCCTGAGCCTGCGGCAGGCGCAGAGCTACGTGCGCGTGGCGCGGCGATGGGGGGTGCGGGGGTTCCCGGGCGGGATGGTGCCGGGGGTGGCGCGGCTGTTCCCCATCTGGCGGCGCACGGATGACGCGGCGCTGACGGCCAGCGTGGCCGGCACGCTGGCGGAGATCGAGGCCAACCGCGCGTTTGCCGCCTCGGTACACGGGGCCGAGGAGGGGCGGATCCGCCCCATGATGACGCCGCACGCCGCCGACACGCACACGGCGGAAACGATGCGTGCGATGGTGGCCGCGGCGGCGGCGCTGGGGAACGGGATGCACACGCACCTGGCGCAGGGGGCCGGCGAGGTGCGCGCGGTGCAGCGGCGCGAGGGGATGTCACCCGCGGCGTGGCTGGCCTCGCTGGGGGCGATGGACGGGGCGTTCTTTGGCGGGCACATGACCGCCGCCACCGACGACGACTGGGCGCTGCTGCGCGCGCGGGGCGGGGTGTACGCGCACTGCCCGTCGGGGGGCGGGGCGGGGGCGTCCAGCGGGACGCAGCCGTATCCCGAGGCGCTGGCGGCGGGGGTGCGCACCACGGTGGGGATCGACACGCACTCCAACGACTACGTGGAGAACCTCAAGCTGGCGGTGCTCACCGGACGGGCGCGGGCGCGGCTGCTGGGGCAGGCGACGGGGCGCCCGCTGCGGCTCCCCACGGTGCAGGACGCGGTGGATGGCGCCACGGTGGTGGCGGCCGACGGGCTGCGCCGCCCCGACCTGGGGCGGATTGCCGAGGGGGCCACCGCCGACCTGTGCACGGTGGACGTGTCCGGGTGGCTGGTGGGGCAGGGCGGGCCCGCCCCCGAGCCGCTGCACCATCTGCTGTATGCCAACGGGCTGTCCGTGCGCCACGTGATCACCGACGGCCACGTGCAGTGGCTGGACGGGCGGCTGCAGGTGGACGACGAGGCGCGCGTGGTGCGCGAGGGCGCGGCGGCGGTGCAGCAGCTGCACGCACAGCTGCGCGCCGAGGGGTGGTTCCGCTAGGCGCGCCGCTCCCGCTCCCCCAGGATGACCGCCGCCATCATGTCGCCGGTGACGTTGGCGGTGGTGCGGAACATGTCGGGGATGGTGTCCACCGCCAGCAGGAGCCCGGCGCCCTCCACCGGGAGCCCGGCGGCCATGAGCACGGGGATCATCCCCACGATGGTGCCGCCGGGGATGCCGGGGATGGAGAAGGAGGCGATGACGGCGGTGACGGCCACGACGGCCAGCTGCGCCGGGGGGAGCGTGAGGCCGTACAGGTGCGCGATGAAGAGGATGGGGACCGTCTGCCCCACGCCGGCGCCCAGCCGGTAGGTGGCGGTGAGGAGCGGCACCAGGAACCCGGGGATCTGCGGCGGCAGCTGCAGCACGTCGCGCGTGGCGGTGATCATGGCCGGGAGCGCGGCCAGCGACGAGCGCCCGCTGAAGGCCATCGCCTGCGGCGGGAGCGCGGCGCGCGCATACGCCGCCAGCGACGTGCCGCCCCCCAGCAGCGCCACCACGGGGTAGGTGAGCGCCATGAGCAGCGTGGAGAGGAGCACCACCACGCCAATGTAGGCGGCCAGCGCGCCGGCGGCCCCCAGCCCCAGCTTGGCGGCCAGGGGCACGGCCAACCCGAAGACCCCCAGCGGCGCCACCACCAGCACCCACCGCACCACCTGGATGCAGGCGTCCTGGATCCCCTCGAACACGCGCACCACCGCCGCGCGCCGCGCCGCCTCCACGCGCGTGAGCGCCAGGCCGAAGGTGATGGCGAAGATGATGAGCGGGAGCATGGCGCCGTCGGTGGCCGACTTGACGGGGTTGGCCGGGACCAGGTCGGC
>JBEIJM010000261.1:0-3731 GCA_040380205.1 Gemmatimonadaceae bacterium | reverse complement strand
GACTCCTACCCCATCAAGGCCAACGGCGAGAACTTCCGCTACCTCGTCGAGCAAGCCGACGGCAGCCTCGCCTTGACCGCCCCCGTGGACGAGTCGAAGAATTTCACCGCCGCCGACACCATCGCCGCCGCCGTGGGCACGAGCACACTGCTGGGCGAGCAGCGCGCCTTCGAGAACTACATGGAGGCCTTCCACGCCACCCCGCAGACCGCCTACCGCCAGACCGACACCCCCGAAGCCCTCGACACACGCATCCATAACCTCAACGTGCGCAGCGAGGACGTGCTCGCCCCTGAACCCGAGCCGAGGCTGAGCTTCACGGCGCCTGGCGAGCTCGTGGATCTGGCGAACTACATCCTCGTGGGCCGATTCGCCCTGCCGGCCGAACCGACCGCGACCAACAAGCTCGCGCACGAGGCATCCGCCGTCACCTACAACAAGGACACCGACACCTTGTTCGTGGTGGGCGACGGCGGCACATCGGTGACGCAGGTGACCAAGCAGGGCGTGCTCATCGACTCGATGGCGCTCGCCGCGGGCAGCAGCCCCCAAGGCACCTACTTCTACGATACCGAAGGCATCGCTTACATCGGCAACAGCCGCTTCGTCATGGTCGAGGAGCGCGACCGCGAACTCAACGAGTTCACCTATGCGGCGGGTACCACGCTCGGGCCGAACAGCGCGGTCAAGACGGTGAAGCTCGGCACGTCGATCGGCAATGTCGGCCTGGAGGGTCTGGGTCTTGATCCCCTGACCGGTGGATTCCTGCTGGCCAAGGAAGCCTCGCCGATGGGCATCTTCCAGACCACCGTGGACTTCACGGCGGGTACGGCCAGCAATGGTTCACCCAGCAGCGAGAACTCGGTCAACTTGTTCGACCCGGCGAAGACCGGCCTCGTATCGGTCAACGACATCTTTGCGCTCTCCAATGTGCTCGGTGCCGCGGCGGCCGAGGCGGGCAACCTGCTGCTGCTGGGCGCAGCCGACGGCAAGGTCCTGGAGATGGACCGCTCGGGCAACATCCTCGGCTCGTTGAACGTGGGCAGTGCCGCCAAGAACGAAGGCCTGACGATGGATGGCAACCGCCGGCTCTATGTGGTCGGCGAGGAAGGCGGCGGCAGTCTCGACAAGCCCGAGATGCTGGTCTACGCCCCCACCGCCAGCCGCGAAGCAGTGGGTCTGGGGAGCCATCTGTACCTGAGCTTCAACGGCCCGGTGAGCGCCGGTTCTGGCGTCGTACTCGTCAGCAACGGGGCAGGCGACACCCGCGCGATCGACATCACGGATACAGCCCAGGTCCAGATATCAGGTTCTTCCGTCAGGATCGATCCGACCGCCGACCTCGCGCCAGGCCAGACTTACACCGTCACCTATGCCGGCGGGGTGTTCAAGGACGCGGCGAACGTGGCTCACGCGGCCCTGACCGGCGACACCCTGAGCTTCAAGACCGCCGCAGACGTGCTGCCGCCCCAACTCACTGCGACGTCGCCGGTGGACAACGCCTTCGGTGTGACGAGCCATCACATCATCCTGGGCTTCAGCGAAGCGGTCAAGGCGGGCAGTGGAAGCATCGTCCTGCGCGGACAGAACGCGGGCGGTCTGAGCGATGTCCGCACGATCGCCGTCACCGACATCACGCAGGTCACGATCTCAGGCCAGACGGTGGACATCAACCCGTCAGCTGATCTGTTCAACAGCTACAGCTACGTCGTCGAAGTCCCCGCAGGTGCGATCACCGACCTCGCCGGAAACGCCTACCCGGGGCTGGTGTCGCCGACTGCGCTGACCTTCACCCGCAACAGCGGTGCCGCTACAGGCCCGCAAACGCTGATCGTCACGGAGGTGAACTCGAACGCCGGACCGGCCGACTTCTTCGAGCTCTACAACCACGGCACCGAGCCAGTCGCGCTTGACGGGTGGAAATGGGACGACAACTCGGCGTCCTTCACCGACGCCGCGGCCGCGGCCTTCCCGGCAGGCACGACGATCGAAGCCGGCGCGCGGCTGGTGGTCGCCGCCTCGGCCGACGCCAATGCCTTCAGGACGGCCTGGGGCCTGGGTAACGACGTCGTCGTGGTGGCCACCGGGGGGCCTGGCCTGGGCACAGGCGACGCGGTCGTGGTGTTCAACCAGGCGGGAAAGGCCGTCACGGCGCTCAACTACGGGACGTCAGCGCTCACAGCCACTGATGGCAGTGCCCTCCCCGTGGCAGTGGCCGCAGCCGGTGTGACGACAGCGTCTACCGCTAGCCACGCCGGCGCAGCCTTCGGCGGCACGACGACCGCCTCGGCCGTGTGGGACGGCGTCTCGGTGCTGACGCCGGCCTACCGGCCTGCAGTGGTCGGCCAGCTCGGCGGCTTCGCACAGCCTGCAGCAGCCGCCAACATCGGCTCCCCGGGCCAGATCGCCGCGCCGCAGTCGGCCGACACGACAGCGCCCACGCTCACGAGCGCGTTGCCGGTGGCGGGCTCGGCTTCCGCGCTGCCAGGCTCGAACGTCGTGCTCAGCTTCAGCGAGGCGGTCAAGGCCGGCAGCGGCAACATCCTGCTGGTCAACGCGGCCGACGCGAGCGATACGCGTACCATCACCGTCACCGACACGGCGCAGGTGAGCTTCTCCGCGGGTCTCGTCACGGTCAACCCGACTGCCGACCTGCGAGCAGGGGCAAGCTATTCGGTGCTGATGGCCGCTGGCGTGATCGACGACCTTTCGGGCAATGACTTCGCCGGACTGGTCGGCAACCAGGCTTTCAGCTTCGGCGTCGCGGCCTCGGCGCCCCGCCTGCTCATCACCGAGCTGAACTCGAACGCCGGACCGGCGGACTTCTTCGAAATCCTGAACCACGGCGACGCCAGCGTGTCCTTGCAGGGCTGGCGATGGGACGACGACTCGGCCTCCTTCGCCGACGGCACCGTGTTCCCGAACGTCAGCATTCCTGCCAGCGGTACGCTCGTCGTCGCCGCGACAGCCTCGACTGGACTGGCCACCTTCAAGAGCACGTGGGGTCTGGCCGAAAGCGTCTCGGTGATCACCTCTGAGGGTCCCGGCCTGGGCGGCGGCGACGCCGTGGTGATCTTCAACGACGCCGGCTCGGTGGTGACCTCGTTCAACTACTCCGGATCGACCAAGCTCGCCACCGACGGCAGCACGGTCGGGCTCTCGGCCGCATCCCAGGGCGTCAACTTCACGGCCGGGGTCCATGCGGGCCCTGCATTCGGTGGCACGGCCGGCGTCAACGGCGTGTCTGCCGTCTGGGACGGCGCCTCGCTGAGCGCACCGACCTACCGTGCAGCGCAGGTGGGCGTGGACGGTGGTGTGGCCCAGTCGGCCAATGCCAACAACATCGGCTCGCCAGGCAGCGTCCCGGCCCTGCCGGCCGTGCCAGGCAGTGGCTTGACCCTGATCTCCGCCGTGCAAGGCGCTGGCGCCACGGCCGCCAAGCTCGGCGAGACGGTGACGATCGAGGGCATCTTGACGTCCTGGATGCCGGGCCTGAGCGGCTTCTTCGTGCAGGAGGAGGCCGCCGACTCCGACGGCAACGCAGCCACCTCCGAGGGCCTGCTCGTCTACTACGGGAATACCAACCCGGGGGTGAGTGACACCACGGTCGGCGAGACGGTTCGCGTCAGCGGCACGGTCAGTGAGTACCAGAAGCAATCGCAGCTTTCGTCGCTGACTGCCTTCTCGGGGGTCACCGACCGCGCCGATGCGAGCGCGCTGCCGGCTCCGGT
>JBEIJM010000260.1:0-3765 GCA_040380205.1 Gemmatimonadaceae bacterium | reverse complement strand
GGGAGCGCCTGTGGCAAGTCGCTGGGGGACATCCCCACGTCCACCGTGGGGTACGAGCTGCGTCACAACCCGGCGGTGCTGGCCGCGGACTCCGAGGCGGGCTTTGTCGACTACATCCTCAGCGGCCAGCCCGAGCCGCCGCTGTACTTCGCGCGCATGAAGCGCGACAACAAGGTGGGGCCACGCGTGCTGGGCGGGGTGCCCGCGGTGCCCCCCATGGAGGCGGCGGCGCTGGGGGCGCTGGCGGGGCGCAACGACGTGGCCATCGTGGACACCCGCGCCCGCGCGGACTTCCTGCCGGCGCACGTGGCCGGGTCGCTGCTGTGCGAGCTGGATTTCCAGTTCGCGTCCATCGCCGGCTCGTATGTCGCCGAGGGGCAGCCGATCTACCTGGTGGTGGAGGAGGCGCGGCGGGACGAGGCGGTGCGCGCCCTCATCCGCATCGGCCTGGACGACGTGCGCGGCTATGTGACACCGGCGGCGCTGGCGGCATGGATGGCCACCCCCGAGGCGGCGCCGGCGGTGGCGCGCATCGAGAGCATCTCCATGGCGCAGCTGGAGGCGCGGCGCCAGGCGGGCGGGGTGCGGGTGCTGGACGTGCGCGGCGCGGGGGAGCACGCGCTGGCGCACATCCCCGGCGCGCTGCACGTGGCACACACGCGGCTGCTGCCGGCGCTGGACACGCTGCCGCGCGACCTGCCGGTGCTGGTGCACTGCGGCAGCGGCGCCCGCTCTTCGCATGCGGCGGCGCTGCTGCAGCGGCACGGCCACGCCGTGGTGAACGTGGCCGACCGCTTCGCCGCGTGGCGCCCGGCCGAGCCGGGCGCGGACTGAGCGCCGGAGGTTACGCCGCCGGGAGCGCCGCCATCACCAGGGCGGCGTGCCCGGCGGGCTTCACCTTCTCGAACACCCGGGCGATGCGCCCCTCGGGGTCGATGACGAAGGTGGTGCGCTCCACCCCCATGTACTTGCGCCCGTACATGGACTTCTCCTTCCAGAGGCCGTAGGCCTGCAGCGCCACCTTCTCCTCGTCGGCCAGGAGCGTGAAGGGGAGCTGGTACTTGGCCTTGAACTTCTGGTGCGACGTGACGGAGTCGGGGCTGATCCCGAGGATGACGGCGCGGGTGGCGTCGAAGCGGGGGAACAGGTCGCGGAACTCGCACGCCTGCGTGGTGCACCCCGACGTGTCGTCCTTGGGGTAGGCGTAGAGGACCACCCAGCGGCCGCGGAGCGACGAGAGGGTGAGGGGCTCCCCGGTGTCGGTGGGGAGGGTGAAGTCGGGGGCGAGGGTGCCTTCAGTGAGCATGGCGGGTCAGGGAGCGGAGGCGGGCCCCAGGGGTTCCCCCCCCATGAGCGCCGCCATGATGGCCTTCTGGACGTGCAGGCGGTTCTCGGCCTCGTCCCACACCACGCTCTGCGCCCCGTCGATCACCTCCGCCGTCACCTCCTCGCCGCGGTGCGCGGGGAGGCAATGGAGGAAGATCGCGTGCGGGGCGGCGCGGGCCATGAGCGGGGCATCCACCTGGTACCGGGTAAACGCCTGCGCCCGGCGCGCCTGTTCCTCCTCCTGCCCCATCGACGCCCAGACGTCGGTGGTGACCACGTCGGCGCCCTCGACGGCCTCGCGCGGGTCGCGCAGCAGCCGCACGTCGGCGCCGCGGGCGCGGGCGGCGGCCAGGAAGCCGGGGTCGGGGTCATACCCCTCGGGGCACGCCAGCCGCAGCGGGAAATCGAAGTGCGCCGCGGCCTCGATCCACGAGTTGGCCATGTTGTTGCCATCCCCCACCCACGCCACCGCCTTGCCGCGCACCTCCCCCAGGTGCTGCCGCATGGTGAGGAGGTCGGCCAGCACCTGGCACGGGTGCGACAGGTCGGTGAGCCCGTTGATGACGGGGATGTCCGCCTGCGCGGCCAGCAGCTCCACGTCGGCGTGCGCGAAGGTGCGGATCATGATGCCGTGCACGTAGCGCGAGAGGACGCGCGCGGTGTCGGCGATGGGCTCGCCGCGCCCCAGCTGCACGTCGCGGGGGGAGAGGAAGTGCGCGGTCCCCCCCAGCTGGGTGGCCCCCACCTCGAACGACATGCGGGTGCGCGTGGAGGCCTTCATGAACAGCATGGCCAGCGCCTTGCCGGCGAGCGGCCGCGCGGTGTAGGCGCCGGTGCGCATCCGCTCGGCGAGCGCGAGCAGCGCCAGCCCCTCGCCCGGGGTGACGTCGGCGAAGTTCAGGAAGTCGCGGTGCGCGGCGCCCCGGGGCGCCCGGGCGCCCGACGCGGGGGCGGCGCTGGATGAATGGTCATGCGGCATTCGTGAAAAGTTATGCACCCGCCGGTAGCTTTCGCCATCGGGCGCCCGATCGGGGGCCCACCCGCGACCCGCTCCGTCCCGCCCTCCCGCCGGTCTCCCTGCCCCCTGCCGAGGTGCCCGTGCCCCACGCCCCCGCTCCCGACCCGTTCCCGGTGACCTTTGCCGACGTGGCCGCCGCCCGCGCGCGGCTGCGCCCGCACCTGGACCCCTCGCCCGTGCGACGGTACGCGGCACTGGACGCGCTGGCCGGCCACGGGGTGCGGGTGTGGCTCAAGCACGAGAACCACCTCCCCACGGGGTCGTTCAAGGTGCGCAACGGCACCAGCGCGCTCACGGCGCTCTCCCCCGAGGCGGCGGCGCGGGGGGTGATCGCCGCCACCACGGGGAACCACGGGCTGGGGCTGGCGTGGGCGGGGGCGCGGCTGGGGATCCCGGTGACCATCTGCGTGCCGGAGGGGAACAACCCCGAGAAGAACGCGGGGATCCGCGCGCTGGGGGCCACGCTGGTGGAAGCCGGGGCGCGCTACGACGAGGCGGTGGCCGCGTGCGCGGCGATCGCCGAGCGGGAGGGGCGCACGGTGGTGCACTCGACGAACGACCGCGGGGTGATCGCGGGGGCGGCCACGATGACCGTGGAGTTCCTGGAGGCGGTCCCCGCGCTGGACGCGCTGGTGATCGCGCTGGGGGGCGGCTCGCAGGCGGTGGGGGCGTGCGTGGTGGCGGCGGCGATGCGGCCGGGGCTCCGGGTGTACGCGGTGCAGAGCACGGGGGCGCCGGCGCAGCATGACGCGTGGCACGACGGCGTGCCGCGGACGGGGGCGCCGGTGCGCACCTTTGCGGAGGGGATCGCCACGGGCTCCACCTATGCGCTGACGATGGCGGCGCTGCGGGCGGGGCTGGCCGGGTTCGCGACCGTGTCCGAGGAGGCGATTGCCGAGGGGGTGCGCACGCTGTGGCGGGTGACGCACAACCTGGCGGAGGGGGCGGGGGCGACGGGGTGGGCCGGGGTGCAGGCGCTGGCGCCGCAGCTGGCCGGCGCGACGGTGGGGGTGGTGCTGTGCGGGGGCAACCTGGACACGGCGCGCGCGGCCACGATCCTCGGGGGCGGCACGCCGGGGTAAGGGGGCACCGCGCGGGGCCCCGCGCGCTACGCCCGCGGGTGCGCCTGCCGGTACACCTGACGGAGCCGCTCCGTGCTGGTGTGGGTGTACACCTGCGTGGTGCCGATGCTGGCGTGCCCCAGCAGCTCCTGCACGGCGCGCAGGTCGGCGCCGGCGTCCAGCAGGTGGGTGGCAAAGGTGTGGCGCAGCGCGTGCGTGGACAGCCCCTCGCCAGGGGCCACGGCGTCGAACAGCGCCACCATGGCGTACTGGATGGCGCGCGCGGTGAGGCGGGTGCCGCGGGGCCCGGTGAACAGCGCCTGCCGGTCGGCGCGCGGCCGCCGCGCCGCGCCCGGGGGG
>JBEIJM010000259.1:0-3768 GCA_040380205.1 Gemmatimonadaceae bacterium | reverse complement strand
TCCGGGCTGAGCACGGCGACGCTGCTCAAGGATCCCTGCTCGGAGTTCGACTACAGCTCCCCGGCGAGCAACTGCGGGCTGCTGGGCGCGCTCCCCACCCCGGCGGGGTACAAGAAGCCCGAGAACGTGGGCTTTGCCGGGCGTGCCTCGGGGTCGATGATCGGCGGCATCTCGATCGTGAAGCCCAAGCAGTTCGGTGGCATCACGGCCTACGACCTGAGCACGGGGGACAAGGCCTGGTGGACCCCCAACGCCGGCTTCATCCGCCAGACCAGCCGCGATCCGCTGTTCGCGGGGGTCGCGCTGCCGCCGCTCCCCGGGCGTGGGCAGGCGCAGGCGATGACGACGAAGACGCTGGTGATCTACGGCACCGGGCGCAGCGGCGGGCTCCCCGGCGAGGCGCCGGCGCTGTATGCGCTGGACAAGGCCACGGGGAAGCAGGTGGGCAAGGTGGAGATCCCGGCCAAGACCACGGCGGCGCCGATGACGTTCCAGCACAAGGGGCGCCAGTACATCGTGTTCGCCACGGGCGCGGAGGAGAACACGAGCCTGGTGGCGATGGCGCTGCCGCGGAAGTAGGGCGGCTGCGGGGGCAAGACGCGACGCCCCGGGATGGCGATGGCCATCCCGGGGCGTTTCGCGTCTCTCCCGTCCCTACTTCCGCACGTACTTCTTCAGCGCCTTCTGCCCCACTTCGGCCCCGTACACGTTCCCCGCCGCGTCCACCGCCACCCCTTCGGCGCTGCTCGTGCTCGGGTTGGCCACGTCCGGGTCGGGGATGAACCCCGTCACCGTGCCGTCCTTCGCGCTGCCGATGCGGATGCCGCGCAGCCACGGCTTGTGCGCCGGTGCCACCGAGCCGGACTCCGAGTCGGCCACGTAGATCCGGTCCTGCCGGTCGATGTAGATGCCGCTGGGGCGGCTGAACTGGTACCACGTGTCCAGCAGGCGCCCCTCCTGGTCGTAGATCTGGATGCGGTCGTTGCCGCGGTCGCCCACGAACAGGCGCCCCTTGCTGTCAAAGGCCAGCGCGTGCGGCTGGTCCATGTCGGTGGGCCCCTTCCCGAACTGCCCGAAGGTCTTGAGCAGCTTCCCCGTGCGGTCGAACTTGAGCACGCGGGCGATGGCGCCGGCGCGCGACGAGTGCCCCTCCGACACGAAGATGTCGCCGTTGGGGGCGGTGACCACATCGTTCGGCTGCCAGAACCACGCGGTGTCACGCCCGCCCCCGGCGCGCCCCAGCGTCAACAGCAGCGTCCCGTCGGGGCTGAACTTGAAGATCTGGTGCCCCTTGGGCGGCGCGGGGGGCGCGGTGGGGTCGATCGGGGGCGTGCCGCCGGTGCAGCTGCAATCGGTCACCCACACGTTGCCGTCGCGGTCCACGTGGATGCCGTGCGGTGATTGGATCAGCCCCGCCCCGAAGGAGGCGACCATCCGGCCGCTGGGGTCGAACTTCAGCACCGACGGCAGCGCGCTCTGTGCACAACTGTTCGCGCCGCACCGCTCGGCCACCCAGATGTGCTTCCCGTCCTTGTCGATGTCCACCGCGCTGGTGGAGCCCCAGCTCCGTCCCTCGGGGAGCGTGGCCCATCCCACCACCGTCTGGAAGGGGTTGGGGCGGTCATTCACCGGCGGCATGGCCGCCGACGATTGGGCGCCCAGCGCGGCGGGGAACAGGACAGCCGACAGTAGCGCGGGGCGGCCGAGCGAGGCCACACGCCAGGGAGAGGTCAATCGCGGCATGGGGAGTGGGGGAGGGAGAGGGGAGGGACGCGCCCCGGTCACGGGGCGCCCGGAACCGTGGCGCCCGTCATCACGGCCACCGCATCGGCCGGGGTGAGGCGTCCGGTGGGACAGAACAGGATGCGCCGCCCCAGCCGCTGGATGTGCAGCCGGTCGGCCAGGTCGAACACGTGGGGCATGTTGTGGCTGATGAGGATCACCGCCAGCCCGCGGTCGCGCACGCGACGGATGAGGTCCAGCACATGGGCGCTCTCGCGCACCCCCAGCGCGGCGGTGGGTTCGTCGAGGATCACCACATGCCGCGCAAAGGCCGCGCTGCGCGCCACGGCGATCCCCTGGCGCTGTCCACCCGACAGCGTGTCCACCGTCTGCACCGGTGAGCGCACCGCCACCCCCAGCGCCTCGAGCTGCGCCGCCGCCTCGCGCACCATCCGGGGACGGTCCAGCAGCCGCATGAGCCGCCCCGCCAGGCCGCCGCGTCGCAGCTCACGCCCCAGGAAGAGGTTCTCGGCGATGGTGAGCGACGGCGCCAGCGCCAGCTCCTGATACACCGTTTCGATCCCCGCCGCGCGCGCATCGCGTGGGTGACGGAAGCGCACCGGCACGCCGTCCAGCTGGATGGTCCCCGTGTCGGGGAGCAGCGCCCCCGACAGCGCCTTGATGAGCGACGACTTCCCCGCGCCATTGTCGCCGATGACCGCGAGGATCTCCCCCGCGCGCGCCTCCAGGTCGCAGCCGTCCAGCGCCGTCACCGACCCGAACCGCTTGGACAGCCCGCGCGCCTCCAGCACCACGCGCGCCTCCCCCGGGGCGTCCGGCATCGCCGTCATCACCCGCGCCGCCGCGACCACTGGTCGGTGGCCACCGCCAGAATCACCAGCACGCCGGTGACGAGCACCTGGTACACCGACGACACGCCCATGAGCGTGAGGCCGTTGCGGAACACTCCCACGATGAGGGCGCCCACCAGCGTCCTCAGCACCACGCCGCGCCCGCCAAAGAGGCTGGTCCCCCCCAGCACGACCGCGGTGACGGTGTCCAGGTTTTCCGTCTGCCCGGCCTGCGGGTCTCCCACGCCGGTGCGCGCCACCGCGAGCAGCCCCGCCACCCCCGCGCAGAACCCCGAGAGGGTGTAGGCCCCCAGCAGCACCCGGTCGGTGTCGATGCCGGCCAGCCGCGCGGCGTCCCGGTGGCTCCCGACGGCGTACAGGTGGCGTCCGGCGGCGGTCTCCCGCAGCAGCAGCCACGCCACGCCGTAGGCGCCCAGCATCCCCACCGTCCCCAGTGCCACCGGCACCCCCGCCACGGGCACCGTGGTCCCCAGCCACGTGAGCGCGTCGGGGAGCCCGGTCACGCTCTGCGAGCGCGTCACCAGCTGCGTGAGCGCGAAGGCCACGTTCATCGTCCCCAACGTCACGATGAACGGCGGCAGCGCCACCCGGGTGACCAGCAGGCCGTTGAGCGCCCCGAAGGCCGTGGTAAGCGCTACGCCGCCGCCGATCGCCACGGGCGCCGGCACCCCCGCTTGCGTGGCCAGCAGGCTCATGGTCACCGCGCCGAGCGCCATCACCATGCCGCACGCCAGGTCGATCCCCGCCGTGACGATCACCAGCGTCTGGCCGATGGCCAGCACCCCCACGACCATCACCTGCTGCAGGATGAGGGAGAAGTTGCCCGCCGCCAGGAAGCGGGGGGACTGGGTGGCGAAGAACGCGCACGCCACCAGCAACGCCACCAGTGGCCCCACTCGGGACAGCCACGGCGTGCCCGTCCCCGCCGGCACGCCGAGCGCTCCGGTGGTCACCGCTCGCCCCAACACCGGGTGAGCGCATCCGCCGCGCCCACGCTGGCCAGCGCGCTGTCGGGGCGCGCGGTGATGAGCGCGACCCCCGTGTCCACGTAGCCGGTGGGGCGCGCGCCGCCGCCGATGGCGGTGAGCGCGGCCCGCACCCCCAACTCCGCCATGGCCAGCGGGTACTGCTGGGCGGTGGCATCCAGGCGCCCGTCCGCAATGGCCTGCACCCC
>JBEIJM010000258.1:0-3772 GCA_040380205.1 Gemmatimonadaceae bacterium | reverse complement strand
CCGTTCTCCATGGGCTCCAGGCAGAGCGGCGAGAACTCCGGCTGCAGCGACGCCAGCGGCACGGTAAGCAGCGCGCGCAGCGCCGCCACCTGCGCGGGGGTGAAGTTGGACACCCCCACCGCCCCCACCTTGCCGCCGGCCACGGCGTTCTCCAGCGTGCGCGCCAGCTCCTGCGGGTGCGTGAGGATGTCCGGACGGTGCACCTGCCACAGCTCCACCCGCTCCACCTTGAGCCGCGTCAGCGATGCGTCGATGGCCTCGGCCACGTACGCCGCGCTGGAGTCGTACGGCGTGCCGGGGATGATCCCCCCCTTGGTGGCCAGCACCATCCGCTCCCGCAGCCCGGGCGCCTGGGCCAGCACGCGCCCCAGCAGCCGCTCCGCGCCGCCAAACCCCGACGGCGAGGAGTAGCCGTAGATATCGGCGGTGTCCAGCAGCGTGATCCCGGCGTCCAGCGCCGCCTCCACCAGCCGGCGCGCCTCCGTGACGTCGTCGCCGGTCATCCGCCACATCCCCCACGACAGGGTGCTCACCTCGGGGCCGCCGGGGAACAGGGGGCGGGTGCGGGGCGGGGCGGGGAGCCAGCGGGGTTCGGTCATGGGGCGCGGGGAGAAGGGGACCACGGATCGTGCGCTAAATTGGCGGGAATCACACAGCCCCGGTCAAGCGGCGACCACGCCGGGGGGCCGGGAGCACCGGATCGAGGGGAACGATGGCACGCACCATCCGCTACGGCATCGTGGGCACGGGGATGATGGGGGTGGAGCACCTGCGCAACTTGGCCATCACGCCAGGCGCGGTGGTCACCGCCATCGCCGACCCCGTGCCCCAATCGCTGGCGTGGGCCCGCGAGGCGCTGAAGGAGGCACTGGGGGATCGCGCGGCGCAGGTGGCCGAATTCGACGACGCGGCAGCGCTGGCGGCCAGTGGGCTGGTGGACGCGGTCGTGGTGGCCTCCCCCAACCACACGCACCGCGCGGTGCTGCCACCCCTGTTCGACGCCGGGCTCCACATCCTGTGCGAGAAGCCGCTGGCCACCACGGTGGCTGATGCGCGGTGGATCGCCGACCGCGCGGCGCGGCACCCAGCCGTGTTCTGGGTGGCCATGGAGTACCGCTACATGCCGCCAGCCGCCGAGTTCATCCGGCAGGTGCACGCCGGGCGCGTGGGCGCCCTGCGCATGCTCACGCTGCGCGAGCACCGCTTCCCCTTCCTGGTGAAGGTGGGGGACTGGAACCGCTTCGCCGCCAACACGGGCGGGACCATGGTGGAGAAGTGCTGCCACTTCTTCGACCTCATGCGGCTCATCGTGCGCAGCGAGCCGGTGCGGGTGCACTGCAGCGGGGCCATGGACGTGAACCACGTGGACGAACGCTACGGCGGCCACGCGCCGGACATCCTGGACAACGGCTACGCCACGGTGGACTTCGCCAATGGCGTGCGCGCCATGCTGGAGCTGTGCATGTTTGCCGATGGCGCCGAGCACCAGGAGACGTTCACGGCGGTGGGGGACGCGGCGCGGCTGGAGTGCCTCGTGCCGCCCGGCGAGTTGGTGTTCAGCCCGCGCACCGGGTACGGGAACCCCAAGCGTCCCGTGCGCGAGCACGTGCCGGTGGACGCCGCCGCGCTGGCCGCCGGCACGCACCATGGGGCGACGTGGTACCAGCACCAGCGCTTTGCCGCGGCAGTGCGGGGCGAGGGGCCGGTGGAGGTGACCGCGGAGGACGGATGGCGCGCGGTGGCGATGGGGGTGGCCGCAGAGGTCAGCGCGCGCGAGCACCGCGTGGTGGAGTGGACCGAGGTGGCGGCGGCGACCGGCTGAGTCGCGCCGGCCGCACGGGCCCTTCACCCCGCCGGGTCCACCCGAATCACCGGCACCCACAGCTGGATCCACCCCGTAGCCAGCAGGTACGCCGACGCCGACAGCGCGAACATGGGCCAATACCCCACGCCGGTGGACAGCGACCATCCGGTGAGCTCGATCATCCCCATCCCCGCCAGGTTCCCGCACACCGCCCCCACCGCCACCACGGTGGCCACCCGCGTCACCGGCACCACGTCGGCGGCGAAGCCGAACAGGTTGGTGGAGAACCCCTGGTGCGCGAACAGCGCCAGGCCGATGAGCAGCGCCGCCACCCACGGGCTCCCCGCCTGCAGCGCCAGCGGCACGGGGAGAATGAGGCACCCGTAGGCCAGCATCGATCCCTTGCGCGCCCGGTTCACCGACATGCCGCGCGCCAGCAGGCGGGGAAACAGGGCGCCGCTGCTGGCCGCCCCCAGCGCCGCCATGGCGTAGATGAGCGCGATCGGTGCACCCAGCCGCCCCTGCGTGAGACCGAACGTCCGGGCGAAGAGGTCCGGGGTCCAGAACAGCAGGAACCACCACACCATGTCGGTGAGCCCCTTGGCCCCGGCAATCGCCCAGGTGCGGCGATCGCCCAGCACCGCACGCCAAGGCAGGACGGTCCCGGGCTCCCCGGTCGCAGGGGGCGCCTCGTCGTCCAGCCACCGGGTGGCGGGCCACCACGCCAGCAGCCACGCGAACCCCAGCGCCCCCGTGACCACGAACGCCGCACGCCACCCGAACGCCACGGCCAGCGGCGGGATGAGCAGCGGCGTGAGAATGGCCCCGATGTTGGGCGCCGTGTTGATGAGCCCCAGCCCCATGGACCGCTCGGTCAGCGGAAGGTGCCGGGCGGCCGCCTTCACCGCCGCCGGTGTGTTCACCGACTCGGCCGCGGCCAGGGCGACCCGCGCGCCCACGAACTGGGCGATGCTGGCCGCCACCGCATGGGCCATCCCCGCCAGGCTCCATGCCGCCACCGCGACGCCATAGGCCCGCCGCACCCCGAAGCGGTCCACCAGCCACCCCGACAACAGCAGCGCTGCGGCGGTGGTGAACTGGAACGCCGACCCCAGGTGCGCAAAGGCCACATCATCCCACCCGAACGTCGCCACGAGCGTGGGCTTGAGGAGCGCCAGCACCTGGCGGTCCACGTAGTTGAGCGCCGTGCCGGCGAACAGGAGCGCCACCAGGAGCCGGCGACGGCCGGGGTTATGGGCCACGATCACCCCCACCGGCCCCCCCACCGCGCCACTGCACCCCCACCGCCCAGGCCGCGCCGGCCATGGGCACCCCGCTGGCATCCAGCGCCCGCGCCCGCCCCAGGTTGGTCCCCTCCACCGACCAGGTGGCGCCCCGCCAGTTGGTCCCCAACCGCAGCGCCGCCGTGGTGTAGGCGCGCTCCCCCAGCCGCCGCGCGTGCAGCAGGTCGGCCAGCAGCCACACGCGCCCCGCCGGGTTGAGCTGCGCCGTCACCCCGCCGCTGCGCGTGAGGGGGCGCAGCGCGTACTTCCCCTCCACACCGGCCGGCTGATTGGCCGTTGCTTTCAATACACTAGCGCGCCATGAAAGCGCCGCCATCGCGCCAAATGGCGTGTGCAGCAGCCCCTCCACTCCAGTGGTGCGCGTACGGCCGATGTTCGTGGCCACCCACGCCGGACGCGGCAGCACCCCCAGCGGGCGCACCCAGTCAATCGTCTCACGCCCCCGCCGGTCAAACAGCGCCACGTCCAGCTGCACGCCCCCCGCGCGCCCCGCCGCCACCCCCAGCTCCTGGTTCACGAACTGTTCGGGACGCAGCGTGGGGGTCCCCCGGTTGGCCGGGTCCTGATAGAAGCGGTCGGTCCACGTGGGCTGCCGCCAGCCACCGGCCGCGCTCCCCCGCACCACCACCAGTGGCGCCACCGTCACCGCCACCCCGGCGCTGGG
>JBEIJM010000257.1:0-3806 GCA_040380205.1 Gemmatimonadaceae bacterium | reverse complement strand
TACGATAGGACCGTATGCCCTCCCGCGCCCTGCTCCCCCTGCTGCTGCGCGCCCTCCGCGTCGTGCTGGGGGGGGGAGTGCTGGGCTCGGTGCGGGGGGTGCTGGTGACGCTCCCCGCCGAGTGGGCCGAGCCCTCGCGGTCGGGCGCCGGCGGGGCGTGGTGGCCCATCGTGTGGACCGTGTGCGCCGCGTGCGGGCGGCTGGGGGCGCTGGTGGGGCTGATCGCCTTCTTCGTGAAGCGCGCCCTCACCGGCGAGGTGGCCGACCCTCGCCTGGCGCGGCGGACGAGCGAGCTGGGGTAGGGGCGCGGGGTGAACGGCCACAAGCTGCGCCGAGGGGCCGGGAACTGCTCGAGGCTGCGCCGAGGGGCCCTAGATTTGAGGCATAGAGGACGAGGTCATCGGTGCGGCTTTGCCATACCGCACCTCCGCCCTCACCCTCTATCACTCATACCTAGGGCCCCTCGGCGCAGCCTCAGGCAGGAGAAGCCAGTCGCCAGTGTTGTCAATGCCTCGTCACAGCCTGAATCTGTTCACCGGCGGCGGGCACATCCCCCCGCCGCGCCGGTGGCCAGGTACAGCGTGTTCGGCGCCTCGCTGCGCGCCACCGCGATGTCGGGGCGCCCGTCCTCGTTCACGTCGCCGATGGCGATGCCGTACACCGCCCCCTGGCCGTCGCCAAACGGCGTGGCGGTGAAGCGGAAGCCGCCGTCGTTGCGATACACGGCCGACGGCGCCTGCACGTTCCCCACCACGAAGTCGGGGCGTCCGTCGCAGTCCAGGTCGCCCACGGTGAGGGCGTAGGGCTTGATCCCCGGCGCGCCCACGGGGACGGGGGGCGCGAAGGTGCCGTCACCGCGCCCCACGTACAGCGCGGGCCCCCGGACCTCGTCGATGGCCACCACATCCAGCGCGCCGTCGCCGTCAAAGTCGGCCGCCTCGGCGATGCGCAGCTGCGCGTCGGCGGGGCCAAAGGGGAGTGACGCCATCGTCGCAAGGTCGCCGCCTGCCGCGCCGAGGTAGAGGCGCGACTGCCCGCCATTGCGATGCGGCACCAGCAGGTCGGGGCGCCCGTCGCGGTTGAAGTCGGCGGCGGTGATGGTGGTGGCCGGCTCGGGGGCAAAGGGGACGCACGGCGCGCCGAAGCCGCCGCGCCCGTCGTTGAGGCAGATGTAGTTGAACCCCGGGCGCCGCCCGTTGCGGTTGGCGGCGATGATGTCGGGGCGGCCGTCGCCGTTCATGTCGGCCACCGTGGCGTTGCGCATGGGCCACAGCGAGTCGCCGTACACCGTGCCGGGGGCGAAGCGCCCGCGCCCGTCGTTCAGGTAGATGCGCTTGGCGCTCGGAGTGTCGTTGCTGAGCACGACGTCCAGGTCGCCGTCGCCGTCCAGGTCCACCAGCCGCCCCGAGTAGCTCTTGTCGCTGGCGGGGCCCAGGTCGAACGCCGGCGCGAAGCCGCCACGCCCGTCGCCCAGCATCACGCGGCTCACCAGCGGCCAGTGACGCCCCTTGGCCAGCACCGCGTCCAGGTGGCCGTCGCCGTTGAGGTCGCCCAGCGAGACGTTGGCGGAGGTCTCCGCGGTGGTCTCGAGGGGGACCACGCGCGCGTAGGCCAGCGCGGGGGACGCGGGCTGCGCGGGGAGAGGGGCGGCCAGCAGGAGGGCAGCGCACGCCGTTGCCGTGCGGAGGGGGGGCCGGACGCGGGGGGGTGTCATGCGCGCTAATCTCACGGACCGCGTTGGATGTGCAAGACATGCGGTCGTTTCGGGCGACGGGGGGAACTGCCTGAGGTGGCGAGGGGCCCTGGATGTGAGGGAGAGGTTCGAGGTGGGAGGGACGAACTACCCGAGGCTTCGCCGAGGGGCCCTAGGGATGAGGGAGAGGTTCGAGGTGGCAGGAACGAGAGGACCCATTCGGACCTACGACCTCGCATCGATGCCTCCTACCTAGGGCCCCTCGGCGAAGCCTCAGGCAGGAAAAGCCCGCGAGCCGAGGGGAACCCGCCCGCGCACAAGAACCCCCAACCGTCAGACCCCCCCCTCACATTTCCGGCATGCCCGATCTCCTCCTCCTCGCCCTCCTCGCCCTCGCCGTCGGCCTCGCCGTCGGCTTCTGGCTGGGCCACCGCGCCGCCGCCACCCTCCGCACCCAGCGCGACGCCGCCGCCCTCCAGCTCGCCGCCCTCACGGCGGCGCAGGCCGAGCGCGACAAGGCCCACGCCGACGCGCTGGCCCGCATCCAGCACACCTTCGAGGCGCTGGCCGGGCAGGCACTGGACACCGCCCAGCGCAAGCTGGTGGAGGGGGCCGAGCAGCTGCTGTCGCGCCACCGCGAGGCCGCCGGGGCGGGGCTGGATGCCAGCCGTACGCAGCTGGCCGAGCTGCTGCACCCCGTGCGCGATTCGCTGCTCAAGTACGAGACCCGCCTGGGAGAGGTGGAGAAGGCGCGGCAGGAGGGGTACGGGCAGCTGCTTGCCGCGCTGCAGGGGGTGGTGACCGGGCAGGAGCGCGTCTCCGGCGCCGCGCTTCGGCTGGAGACCGCGCTACGCTCCTCGGGGAGCGTGGCCGGGCGCTGGGGGGAAGAGCAGTGCCGCAACGTCCTCGAGGCCGCCGGGCTGGTGGAGGGGATCGACTTCGTGGCGCAGGGATCGATCAGCGGCGACGACGGGCGGCAGCGCCCCGACTTCGTCCTCACCCTCCCCGGCGGGCGGCGCCTGGTGGTGGACGTCAAGTGCTCGCTGGCCGATTATGTGTCCGCCAGCGAGACCGACGATCCAGCCGCGCGCGACACGCTGCTGGCCGCGCACGCGCGCGCCGTGCGGACCCATGCCGACGGGCTGGCGCGGAAGGACTACGCCAAGGCGGTGGGGGACGCCGTGGGGGACACCGTCGAGTTCGTGCTCCTGTTCGTCCCCGGCGAGAACTTCCTAGCCGCCGCGGTGGCACACGACCGCGCGCTGCTGGACGACTTCTTCCGCAAGCGCGTGGTGCTGGCCGGGCCGGTCAACCTGGTGGCGGTGGCGCGCACCGTGGCCGCGCTGCGCGACCAGGCGCGGCTGGCCGAGGAGGCGCAGCGGATCGCCAAGCTGGGACGGGAGCTGTACGAGTCGCTGCGCATCATGGGCGCCAACTTCGGCGCCGTGCAGAAGGCGCTGGACGGCACGGTGAAGCAGTGGAACGCGCTGGTGTCGCAGGCCGAGAGCCGCGTGATGGTGCGGGCGCGCCGCTTCCGCGAGCTGGGGGTGACCACGGGGCAGGACGAGATCGCCGAGGTGACGCCGGTGGCGCAGGCGCCGCTGCTGCCGTCGGGGGAGCTGCGGGCGGGGGACGAGACGGGGACGTGATCCCCCCCGCTACCCCTCCAGCCACGCGCGCGGGTTCGTCTCCGCCAGCTCCCAGAACCACGTCTCCCCCAGCTCCCCCCGCAGCCGCATCGACAGCAGCCGCTCCTCGAACCGCTCGTGCTCGGCCATGTAGTAGTCGGAGCCAAACAGCACGCGCGCGCGCACCCGATCGTCGGCCAGAAACACCTTCAGCGCCGGCACGTACCGCTCCATGTTGAATACCGTGTACGACACGTCCGTGTACAGCCCCGGGTAAGCCCCGCTGCGCAGCAGGTCCAGGATCTGCTTCAGCCACGACTGGCGCCGCGCGTCGCCCACCGCCGCCACCCGGCGGTCATCGGCGAAATACGCGCGCCACTCGGCGTCGCCCCCCATGTGCGCCAGGCACACGCGCAGCCGCGGAAACCGCTCCAGCACCGGCACCCACGCCGTTGGCGACGCCAGCGCGTCCAGCGCCTCGCGCG
>JBEIJM010000256.1:0-3840 GCA_040380205.1 Gemmatimonadaceae bacterium | reverse complement strand
GCCGATGCCGCCGCCGGGGCGGCCGCCGTGGTCGCCGCGCGGGCGCGCTCGGCACGCGTCCCTTCGCCGGGGTCGCCTGTGCCGCACGCGGCAGCCATGAGCGGGGTGAGCAGGGCGCCGCGGAGCAGGGCGGCCAGGAGGGGGCGGAAGCGGAGGCGACGAGGCATTCCGTAACGCTAGTGCCCGGGGGGACGGCGCGCACGAATCCTGCCCCAGCAGCCGGCAGCTGGCGGTGGCGCCAGGCGGTGGTGACACCTTCCCCCCGGTGTGGCGTAGTATGTCCTCATGAGCCTGTCGCGTCGGATGCGGGTGCCGGGACGTCTGCCCGGATGCCTGCGCATGTTGCTGCTGGGTGTCCTGCTCACCCCCGTGCTGCCCCCCCTGCTTTCCTCGTGGGGGGCATCGGGGGTGTCGGCGCAGCCCGTCCCCCAAGCGGCTGCCCAGGGGGCGCTGCCGGCGCCGGTGGGGTACGTGAACGATTTCGCCAACGTGCTGTCGGCGGAGGCCCGGGCGCGCGTGGAGGCGCTGGCGCAGCAGGTGCGCGCGGCCACGCGCGGCGACATGGTGGTGGTCACCCTGCCGTCGCTGGCGGGGCGTCCGGTGGAAGAGGTGGCGCTGCGGCTGGGGCGCGAGTGGAAGGTGGGCGCCACGGCCGCCATTGGCGACGAGGCGCGCAACGCCGGCGTGATCATCCTGGTGGTGCCCAAGGAGACGTCGGATGACGGGCGCGGCTACTGCCGGATCGAGGTGGGGCAGGGGGCCGAGGGGTTCATCACCGACGCCACCGCCGGCGCGCTGTGCCGCGACCAGGTGCCGCGCTTCCGGCAGCAGGACTACGGCGGGGCGGTGGAGGGGTTGGCGCAGGGCGTGGCCGGGCTGTATGCGCAGGCGTTCGGGGTGTCGCTGGAGGGAGCAGCGGCCCCGCGCGCACCACGGCGGCGCAGCGGCGATGGCGGGTTTCCGGTGGTGCTGGTCATCATTTTGGTGCTGTTCCTGCTGAGCGCCCTGGGGGGGCGCCGCCGGCGCAGCGGCTGCGTGGGGTGCCTCCCCATCCCCATCCCCGGCCCGCCGGTGGTGCACCATGGGTGGCACCGCGGTGGCTGGGGGGGCGGCGGATTCGGGGGCGGTGGCGGCGGGTTTGGCGGCTTTGGCGGAGGCGGCGGATTCAGCGGAGGGGGCGGTGGCTCGAACTGGTGAGGGCTCCACGGGGGCCCGGATGACGTTGGAGCAGCTGGTGCACCAGCTGCAGGGCGCGTGCGGCGATGGGCTGCAGGCGGCGGTGCTGTACGGATCGGCCGCGGCCGGCGAGGCGGTGGAGGGGCGCTCCGACCTCAACGTCCTGGCCGTGCTGCGCGAGGCGGAGCCGGCGCTGTTGCGCACGCTGGCGCCCACCATGCGCGCCTGGCAGGAGGCGGGCAATCCGCCGGTCTTGGTGTTCACCGCCGCCGAGTGGCACCGCTCGGCGGACATCTTTCCCATGGAGTACGCGGACATCCTGGAGCGGCACCGGGTGCTGGCCGGGGCGCTGGCGCTGGAGGGGATTGCCGTGCGCCCCGCCGAGCTGCGCCTGCAGCTGGAGCACGAGACCATGGGGAAGCTGCTGCGGCTGCGGCGCGGGGTGATGGTGGCCGGGAGCGACCCGTCGCGGCAGCGGGCGCTGCTGGCCGACAGCCTCGGGGTGCTGCTGGTGCTGTTCCGGGCCTACCTGCGGCTGGTGGGGGAGCGCCCCCCGCTGGATGGCGTGCAGGTGATCCACGCGGTGGCGGCCCACGCTGGGCTGGACGCCGGGCCCTTTGTGCGGGGACATGCCCTGGTGCGCGGCACCCCGCTGGCCGATGCCGACGTGGAGGGGGTCCTGGCCGGATATGTCCGCGGGATCGCCACGCTGGTGTCGGTGCTGGATGCGCACCATGTGCCGGTTTCCCATCACCCGCCGCCCGCCGTGGGCGCGGACCATTCGACTTCCCAATCCTGAGGACCACCATGACGTCCGGACCTTCGGCTTCCTTCGCGCCCGCGGTGCTTCGTCCGCGCCGGCGTGGCGCGCCCATGCGGGCGCTCCGTGCGCTGGCGGTGGCCGTGGTGCTGCCGCTGGCCACTGGGGCCTGCGGCTACAACACCATCCAGAGCTACGACGAGCAGGCCCAGCAGGCCAAGCAGAACATCGACGCGCAGCTGCAGCGGCGCGCCGACCTCATCCCCAACCTGGTGAACACCGTCAAGGGGTTTGCCGCGCAGGAGAGCGAGGTGCTCACCGCGGTGACGCAGGCGCGCGCCGGGCTGGTGGGGGCGCTGCAAAAGACCGGCGGCTCCGATCCCGCGGAGCTGGCCAACGCCAACCAGGCGCTCACCAGCGCGCTGGGGCGGCTCAACGTGACGGTGGAGGCGTACCCGCAGCTCAAGTCCGACGCCAACTTCCTGCGGCTGCAGGACGAGCTGACGGGGACGGAGAACCGCATCGCCGTGGCCCGCACCGATTACAACGGCGCGGTGCGCGCGTACAACGAGTACATCCGCAAGTTCCCGCAGCTGCTCACCGCCAAGGTGATCGGGTCCACGCCGCGCACCTACTTCGAGGTCACCGACGCGGCGGCGCGCGCGGCGCCCACGGTGGACTTCAGCAAGCCGGCGCCGTAAGCGCCAGCGCCGTCAGCGCCAGCGCCCCGGCCCGCCCGCCGGCGGTGACACATCAATGACGAGGCCCCGCCGGCATGCCGGCGGGGCCTCGTGACGCATGCGGGGGGCGACGCGCTACCCGCGGTTCCGTTCGTACAGCAGGTTGCGGGGGGCCATGCGCCACTGGTACCACCGGGTCACCGCGGCCCCTCCCGTCACGGCCGTGTCGGTCCGCTCGGCCTTCATCTTGGCCCGCACCTCCACTCCCACGATGCGGTCACCGTCGTTGAGGGTGTCCGCGTCGGCGCCGTTGTACTTCTGCGCCAGGGCGCCCGACTGGAAGCGCAGCCGGGGGGTGAACACCTCCACCGGGGTGGCCACCTCCACGCCGGCCGGCACACCGGTGGCGCTGAAGCTGGTGGCCCGGTACAGGGTGCCGGTGCTCGGGGTACGGTAGTAGGCCACCACCTGCACCCGCTGGATGCTGGTTTCCGACTTGCGCAGCCGCAGCGTGCCCAGCCCCGAGGGGCGCCCCGCCAGCGTGGTGATGTTGGCAAAGGTGACCTGGAACTTCCCGCCGGTGGCGGCGCTGACGCCGGTGATGCGCAGCAGGCGCCGCGACTGCCCCACGCGGAGCAGGGCCACATCGCCGGCCTTGAGCTCCTGCGCCTGGCCGTTCAGCGCGAAGTCGATGCAGGTGGCGCCGCAGGTGCCGCCGGGCGGAAGCAGCTCGCTGCCGTCGTCATCGTCCCCCTCGCCGTCATCGTCCTCCTCGTCATCGTCGTCATCGTCGTCATCATCATCATCGTCATCATCATCGTCGTCATCGTCGAGGCAATCATCGTCGTCATCATCGTCATCGTCATCGTCGTCATCATCGTCATCGTCGTCGTCGCCGCCATTGCCCTTCATGGGGTACACGGCCGCCTCGTCCGGGGAGAACGGGATGGACAGGATGGTCAGGGTGTCGCCCACCCCGTTGACGGAGGCGAAGTCGGCCGTGCTCTCCAGCGCCACACCGGCCTCGGCCACGTCGCGCCCCAGCGAGAGCCCCACGAAGCGGGCGCTCCGATCCACCCCCTCGCGCACCACCAGCCCGCGCCGCCCCTTCCACAGCGACACCGAGAACTGGATGGCGGCCGACAGCACCACCACGCCGATGGTGAGGGCCATGAGCACCTCGGGGAGCGAGAAGCCGCGTCGCGGCCGGGACGTGGGCATCAG
>JBEIJM010000255.1:0-3875 GCA_040380205.1 Gemmatimonadaceae bacterium | reverse complement strand
CGCACCTCGATCCCGACGATGGCGTCCAGCATCTGCGCCAGGTAGTCGCGCGGGGCGTCGGTCATCTTCCACGGCCGCGGCTGCGCGCTGCGCCGCTCATGGTGGTGCGTGAGGCGCCCCACCACGCCGCGCAGGAACGGCTCGTCGTGGCGCAGATGCAGCGTGCCGTGCACGTGCACCGCCTGGTAGTTCCACGTGGGGACGTGGCGGTGCGTCTCCGGCTTGCTGGGGTACCAGTTGGGGGAGATGTACGCGTTGGCGGCACGGAAGATCACCAGCACCGGGGCGCCGTCGGGGACCTCCCGCCAGAGCGCGTTGGCGCGCGCCACGTGGGCCAGCAGCGTGCCGTGCGGCGCGGGGGCCGCGTCCAGCAGGAAGGGGAGGTGGTTGGCGTCGAGCCCGCCAGGGCCCGTGTGCACGAGCGCGCCCAGCGGGTGCTCGGCGATGACGCGGTGCAGCTCCTCGACGCGCGACTCGGCAAAGTGGGCGGGCGTGTACATGGGCTGGCGGTTGTCCTCGGAGAGGGCGAGGGTGCGCGAGGCGCGCAGGCCCTGGGTCCTGGCGATGCGCTCCGTCCTTCGGGCTCGGGGTAATCTACCCGGGGCTGCACCTCCACCCAGCGCGCGGCGACGACCGCCCCGTCATCCCGGTGCCCCACGGCGGGACCGGCGCCCGTGTGCGCCGGGTGTCGCGGGGGCGCGTCGCGTGCGAGAGGAGAGGAAACCCGACACGACGGTCCGTCGTCCTCGGGATGCCCCGGGCCGCCGCGGCGGCGCCTCCATTCCGACCAACGCCCTCTGGTTCGCGGTGACGATCGCGGGCCCGCACCTCCCTGCCATGCCCATCCCCGCGGTCCGTGTCCTCACCACCTGCCGGCAGCGGCTGCGCTCTCACGTCCCCCCCCGAGGGGGAAGGGTCCGGCGTGGGCTGGCCGCGCGCGCGCTGCTCCTGTGCACGTGCGCCCTGGCCGGATGCACCCCGCAGGCGCGGCGCGAGCGGGCCGTGAACGCCGTGCGTCGTTCGCTGCGCACCGCGGTGTACGCCGCGGACCAGCACAAGCTGGCCACCGGCAGCTATGCCAACTTCCTGGCGCCCCCCGGGTTCGCAGGGGTCACGATTGTCGTCAGCGACATCTCGGCGCTCGGCTTTCAGGCCCGCGCCACGCACCAACGGTACGACCGCAGCGACCTCGAGTGCCGGGTGGGGATCGGACCGGCGACCCCCGTGGGGCTCGTCGAAGGGGAGCCCGGGGGCCCCGAGTGCCGGTGAGGCGCGGCTGAGCGCGCAGTCACCGGCGTCCGCGGGACACCACCACCCGTCGCATGGCCAGCGCCGGCGGGTGCCGGCCCGCCGTGCGCCCGCTACCGAAACCCGAACAGCGGCGGGAACAGCACCGCCACCGCCGCCGCCCACCCGCCGTACACCGGCAGGTACGCCACCTGCCACCGCTCCAGCGCCGCCACGGGGCCCCGCCCGCGCAGGAACCGCACGGACAGCACCGCCGACCAGGCGAGGTTGACCAGGAGCACCAGGTTGAGCCCCAGCGCGGCCGTGCGGTTGGGGGTGAACCCCAGCGCGTCGATGCGCGCGGTCATGGTCCCCAGCGCCACCACGTCGGCGGCCAGGGCGGCCAGCAGCAGCACCAGCTGCACGCCGTCAAACACGGAGCGGGGCGCCCGCGGGTCGCGCGCCGACGTGGCGTACAGCAGCAGCGCCAGCACCAGGACCAGCACCAGGTCGAAGGCGATGAGCAGATCGCGATCGGCGCGGAACCCCTGCCCGCTCCACGCCAGCGCCCCCAGGAACACCAGCAGCGCCACCGCGAACAGCGGCGTGAAGAGGCGCGTGAGCACCGGCGCCATGTTCTCGATGACGCTCTGCTTGGCCTCCACCAGCCACGCCGACACGATCATGGCCCCCGCGGCGCCGCAGGGGGCAATCCACGACTCGAGCACCGGCTCGAGGTTGATCCCGATGGCCTGGAAGATGGCCACCGAGGTGCCCATGAGCGCGCCGCCCCCCAGCGCGATGAGGACGAAGTAGATGAACTGCTCGCCGGTGTGCCGCACGAAGTCCATGCGCCCCGCCCCCTCGCGCCACCGCCCGCCGGCGTAGGCCACGCCCACCAGCAGCCAGAGGGCGATGGGGAGGTGCATGGCCTGCAGCGTGAGCGTGTCGGCGCGCGCCGAGAGCGGATAGACGTTGGCCACCACCAGCGCCGCGACCAAGGCCAGCGCCAGCGCGCGCACGGTCCCCGCCGCCAGCCGCCGCTTCCACGCGAAGAACGCGGCCAGCGGCGGGAGCACGAAGAACGCGAGGTTGCGCGCGTAGAAGACGTCGTCGGTGTCGGGGTTGACCCCGAACAGCTCGGGGAGCTTGACCAGTGCGGCAGCCAGCGCGGCACAGCCGAAGGCCACCAGCGCCTCGGTGCGCGTGCGCCGCGCGCCCTCCGCCCCCTCGGCACCGTCCTCGGGGAAGGCCACCAGCTGCTTCCACAGCCGCTCGGAGTGTTCCCGGGCGAACTCGCGCGACAGGGCGTCGATGGCGCCCAGCCGCTTGACCGCCACCAGGAACGCCTCGTCGGCGGCCAGCCCGCCGTCCATGAGCCCGGCCACCTGCTCGCGCAGGTGGTCCTCCAGCTCGGCGATGTCCACCGGGTGGATGGCCTGCCGATGACGGAGGAACTCGCGCCAGCGGACCAGCTGCGCCTCCAGCGGCGCGTCGAACGACGGGGGGGCGGACGGATCGCGCGGCGCCGTGCCGCCAGGGGTGGGCGTGGTCATGCGTCAGGCTCCAAGGGGACGCGGCGCCTGCGGAGCCGGAAGCAGGTCGGGGATGGCAGCCGTCAGCTGGTGCCAGGCGCTGCGCAGCGCGGCATCCACCGCCTGCCACTGGCGGCGTTCCTCGTCCAACTGCGCGCGCCCGGCGGGGGTGATGCGGTAGTACTTGCGTTGGCGCCCCGTGGGGGCCGCCTCCCAGCGCGCCTCCACGTGCCCCTGCCGCTCCAGGCGGTGCAGCACCGGGTACAGCATGCCGTCGGTCCAGCTGAGCAGGCCGCCGGAGAGCTCGCGCACCCGCTGGAGGATGGCGTAGCCGTAGCTGTCCCCTTCGCTCAGGATGGCAAGCACCAGGGGGGTGGAGGAGGCGGCGACGAGGTCCTTGCCGATGTCCATGCGGCTGGGGTTAGGGGCAACACGTACCTTGGAGCGTTTTGCATAGCAGCTCAAGGCATAGAAGCACGATACCTTGAACATCTAGGTACCGCAACCCCCCGATTTTCCCGCCGCACCTGTGGCGACCCGCCCCCATCGCGCCGTAACGTGGTGGGATCCCCCCAGCGCGGGGGGATCCCCCCCTTCCCCCGGTCCCGACTCCCTGATGCGTCGCTCCCCTGCCCTGGTGGCCGCCGCGGCCGCCGCCATCGCCACGCTCTGCTCCGCCCCGGCCAGCGCCCAGCCGGCCCCGTCCAGCGACCTGCTGAAGCTGATCGAGGCCAAGCTCCCCGCCGTGATGCCCAAGGTGGTGGCGTGGCGCCGAGACCTGCACCAGCACCCCGAGCTGAGCTTCGAGGAGACGCGCACGTCGGCGCTGGTGGCCGCGCACCTCAAGGCGCTGGGGATGGAGGTGCAGGCCCCGATCGGGAAGACCGGCGTGGTGGGGATCCTCCGCGGCGGCAAGCCGGGGCCCGTGGTGGCGCTGCGCGCCGACATGGACGGCCTCCCCGTGACCGAACTGGTGGACCTCCCCTTCAAGAGCACCGTGCGCACGCAGTGGCAGGGGCAGGAGGTGGGGGTGATGCACGCCTGCGGCCATGACAACCACGTGGCCATCCTCATGGGGGCCGCCGAGGTGCTGGCGGGGATGAAGGCGCAGCT
>JBEIJM010000254.1:0-3934 GCA_040380205.1 Gemmatimonadaceae bacterium | reverse complement strand
CGCATCGCGCCCCGCGGAAGCCCGGGCGCGCCTCCACCTCCGCCGCCCCCTCGGTGAGCGCCCGCTGCGCCGCGCGCTGCAGCGCCGGGTCGATGGTGGTGTGCAGGCGGTATCCGCCCTCGCGCACCGGGATCCCCGCGCGCTCCGCCTGCACGCGCACCACGTCGGTCACCCACGGCGCCACCCCCAGCGGCGACTCGGCGGTGCGCAGCGGCTCGCGCTGCGCCGCCGCCGCCTGCGCCGCCGTCAGGTACCCCTGCTCGCGCATCAGCGCCAGCACGGTGTTGCGCCGCGCCAGGTTGCGGTCGGGGTGGCGCACGGGGTCGTACTGCACCGGGCTCTTGGGCATCGCCGCCAGCGACGCCGCCTCGGCCACCGTCAGCTCCGCCGCCCCCTTGCCGAAGTACTGCCGCGCGGCCAGCTCGATGCCGAACGCGCCGCGGCCGAAGGGGATCTGGTTGAGGAACGCCTCGAGGATCTGCTCCTTGGAGTGGTGCTGCTCCATCTCGCGCGCCGCCTGCTGCTCGCGCAGCTTGCGCCCCAGCGACCGGTCGCGCCGGTCGATGACGTCGGGGTGCATGTTCCCCACCAGCAGCTGCGTGATGGTGCTGGCGCCGCGCACGTCGCCGGTGCGCGCCGCGTCCTTGAGGGCGCCGGCGATCCCCACCAGGTCCACGCCGTCGTGCTGGTAGAAGCGCTTGTCCTCCACGGCGATGAACGCCTGCCCCACGTACCGCGGCAGCGACCGCAGCGGCACGCTGAGCCGCCGTTCGCGCCCGATGGTGCCGATGAGCGCGCCGTCGCGCCCCAGCACCACCGAGGCCTGCGGCACGGGGATGATGCGCCACGGCTCGGCGCCCGGGGGGGGGGCGTTCGCGGCGCCCCCCTGCGCCGCGGCGGGGCCCGCGAGGGCCGCCGCGAGGGCCACGGACCACGACAGCGACAGCGACAGCGCCGAGCGCCGGGACGCGAGGGGAACCATAGCGGGAATTCTACACCCGACCGGGGCCGCCGGTCCCCCGGTGCCCCCCATAGGCAGCCGGGCTCGGCGCTCCTAGCTTTCCCGCATGCCCGACACCCTCAATCCGCTCACGCTGGCCGTCTGCCAGTTCGCCCCGCGCAAGGGCGACGTGGCCGGGAACATCGCCCGCATGGGGCGCGTGTGCGCCCAGGCCGCCACCCTCGAGCCCCGCCCGCAGGTGGTGCACTTCGCCGAGACGGCGGTGTCGGGGTACTTCGTGGAAGGGGGCGTGCGCGAGGTGGCGTGCACCGCCGGCGCCCTGGCCAACGACCTGGACGAGGCGTACCGCACCGCCTGTCACGGCGCCGGGGTGGACGTGGCGCCGGTGGACGTGGTGGTGGGCTTCTACGAGCGGTGGCGCGACACGCTGTACAACAGCGCCGCCTACGTCACCATCGGGCTGGACGACGGCCCGCCGGTGATCCGCCACGTGCACCGCAAGAACTTCCTCCCCACGTACGGGCTGTTCGACGAGCAGCGGTTCGTGGAGGCGGGGACCGAGGTGCGCGCCTTCGAGACGCCCTGGGGGCGCGCCGCGCTGCTGGTGTGCGAGGACGCGTGGCATTCCCTGTGCGGCACGCTGGCGGCGCTGGACGGCGCGCAGGTGGTGTTCGTGTCGGCCGCCGCCGTGGGGCGCGGCCCGTGGCACGGCGAGGCCACCACGCTCCCGGGCAGCTCGCGCGGCCCCGCCAACGTGGCCCGCTGGGAGCGCGTGGTGCGCGACCTGGCCGACGAGCATGGCGTGTTCACCACCTTCGCCAACCTGGTGGGGACCGAGGGGGGGAAGCGCTTCTTCGGCAACGCCCTCGTGGTGGGGCCCGGTGGCGACGTGCGCGGCAGCGCCCCCGCCTGGGACGAGCACCTGCTCTCGGTCACCGTGGACCTGAGCGACCTCGTGCGCGCGCGCGCCGACAGCCCGCTGCTGAGCGACCTGCGGCAGGCGCTGCCGCACGTGCTGGACACGGTGGACCGCATCACGCGCGGGATCCCGAGCCCGCTGCAGTATGACGGCGGCGAGCCGGCCCCGGCCGACCTGCTGCTCCAGGCCCGCGGGTACCACACCGGCGAGTTTGCCATCCCCGCCGACCTGCTGGCGCGCGCGGCGGCCGCGCCGACGGTGCGCGCCCTCCCCGAGGTGCTGCCCGTGACGCGGCTGGGGCTGGGGGACCAGGGGGGGCCGCCGCCGCTGGTGATCGACCCGCACCTGGTGGAGGGGTGGCTCACCGGCTTCCTGCGGGAGGAGCTGCGGCGCCGCGGCTTCGGTAAGGCGGTGGTGGGGCTGTCCGGCGGGGTCGACTCGGCCGTGACCGCCGCGCTGGCGGTGCGCGCCCTGGGCGAGGACAACGTCATCGGCGTGCGCCTCCCCTATCGCACCTCCTCCCCCGATTCGCTGGCCCACGCCGAGCTGGTGGCCACCACGCTGGGGATCCGCCTGCGCACGCTGGACATCACCGCCGCGGTGGACGGCTACCTGGCGGAGGAGCCCGATGCCGACGCGACGCGCCGCGGCAACGTGATGGCGCGCGTGCGCATGCTGGCGCTGTTCGACCTGGGCGCGCGCCACCAGGCGCTCCCGCTGGGGACGGGGAACAAGACCGAGCGGCTGCTGGGATACTTCACCTGGCACGGCGATGACGCCCCGCCGGTGAACCCGCTGGGGGACCTGTTCAAGACGCAGGTGTGGCAGCTGGCGCGCCACCTGGAGATCCCCGCGCCGGTGGTGGAGAAGCCCCCCACCGCCGACCTGGTGGCCGGACAGACCGACGAGGGGGACCTGGGGATCCGCTATGCGCGCGCCGACGAGATCCTGAACGCGCTGCTGCACGGCTTCTCGGTGGAGGCGCTGCGGGCGCGCGGCGTGCACCCCGACGAGGTTGCGGTGGTGCGTCGCCGCCTGGAGGGGACGCACTGGAAGCGCCGCCCGGCCACCGCCGCACTGCTCAGCAACTCGGCGATCGGCGAGTCGTACCTGCGCCCGGTGGACTACTAGGGGCGACTCAGGGGGCGGGCGCCGGGGCCCACAGCGCCGCGGGGTCGGCGATGGCCAGCGCCTCGCAGAAGTCCGCGATGCGTGCCACCGCCTGCGCCACGAACGCCTCCCCCTGCGCCGCCGTCGCCTCGGCGGGGTTTCCCACCCCCGTGTCGGCGGTCACCTGCGTCCAGCGACGGGGGAGCCACGCCCACCCCGCCCGCACGCCGCCAAAGATGCTCGGGTGCGCGGTGCCGGCGCCCCACCCGTCGCGGTCGGGATGCACCAGCCCCGGCGCCACATGCAGCAGCGCCGCCGTCTCCAGCGCCCCGGCATGGTCCCCCGGCTCGGCAAACAGGGCGTGGTCGCCCGCCTGCCACCAATTCACCACCGCCAGCACCAGCGACGTCTCCGGCTGCAGTTCGCGCACCAGCGCGCGCAGCTCGTTCCCCCCGTGGGCGTTGAGCAGCACCAACGCGCGCACCCCGTGCGGCGCCAGGCTGCGCACCACGTCGCGCAGCAGTGCCAGCTGGGTGGAGGGCATCACGTTGATCGTGAGCGGCAGGTCCAGCTGCGTGGTGTTGACGCCGTAGGGGATGGCCGGGAGGGCCACCACCCCGGTGCCGCGGGCCAGGCAGGCGGCGGCCACCCGCGCGGCCACCTCGCGCGCCAGCAGGGTGTCGGTCCCGTAGGGCAGGTGCGTGTTGTGCGGCTCGGTGGCGCCAAAGGGGAGGAGCGCCACCGGCCATGCGGCGTCGCGCACCTCGGGCCACCGCTGCTCCTCCAGCACCCCGGGGCGCGGCGGCGCGGGGGGCGGGCCCCGCCCCCCGGGGGGGGCGGGGGGGGGGCGGGGGGGGGGGGGGGGGGGCGCCGAAAAGGGAGAGGGGGGGGGGGGGGGAAAGTGTGGAAAAGGGGGGTTTAGTAGGGGGGGGGGGGGGGTGGGG
>JBEIJM010000253.1:0-3936 GCA_040380205.1 Gemmatimonadaceae bacterium | reverse complement strand
GGGGAGTTCAGCGACGGCGTCGCCCGCGGGATCGACATGCACTCCCTCCGCCAGCCGCTGGGCGTCGTGGCCGCCATCACGCCCTTCAACTTCCCGGCGATGGTGCCGCTCTGGATGCTCGGCCCCGCCCTCGCCACCGGCAACTGCGTCGTCCTCAAGCCCTCCGAGCGCGACCCCTCCACCGGCGTGCGCCTGGCCGAGCTGTTCGTCGAGGCCGGCGCCCCCCCCGGGCGTCCTCAACGTCCTCCACGGCGACGCCGAGGCGGTGAACGCCCTCTGCACGGACCCGCGCGTGCAGGCGGTGTCCTTCGTGGGCTCCACCCCCATCGCGCAGCACGTCTACGAGACCGCCGCCCGCCACGGCAAGCGCGTGCAGGCCATGGGCGGCGCCAAGAACCACCTCGTCGTCCTCCCCGACGCCGACCTCGACATGACCGTCGAGTCGCTCATGGGCGCCGCCTACGGCTCCGCGGGCGAGCGGTGCATGTCCATCTCCGTGGCCGTGGTGGTGGGCGACGACACCGCCGACGCGCTGGTGGCCCGTCTGGCCGACCGCGTCCGCGCCCTCGCCGTCGGCGACTCCGAGGCCCCCGGCATGGACATGGGGCCGCTCGTCACCGCCGCCCACCGCGACAAGGTGGCCGGCTACGTCGGCACCGGCGTCGACGAGGGCGCCACCCTCGTGGTCGACGGACGCGCGCACCCCGCGGCGCAGGGGCCGGGCTTCTTCCTGGGCGGCTCCCTCTTCGACCACGTCACCCCGGCCAAGACGATCTACCGCGAGGAGATCTTCGGCCCGGTGCTGTGCGTGGTGCGCGTGGCGTCGGCCGACGAGGCGCTCGCGCTGTGCAACAGCCACCAGTACGGCAACGGCGTGGCCATCTTCACCCGCAACGGCGGCGCCGCCCGCGAGTTCGCCCACCGCGTGCAGGTGGGGATGGTGGGGATCAACGTCCCCATCCCCGTGCCGCTGGCGTTCTACTCCTTCGGCGGCTGGAAGGCCTCGGCCTTCGGCGACCACAACCAGCACGGCATGGACGGCGTGCGCTTCTTCACCAAGCTCAAGACCGTCACCACCCGCTGGCCCGCCGGCGCCGACGCCGCGTCGTTCACCATGCCGGTGCTGCGGTAGTCGCGCCGACGCCGGCGGCCGGGGCGGGTCCCCGGTCGCCGGCCGTCGCTCCCGGCCGCCGCGGCGCCGCGGCGGCCGTTCCCCCTAGGCCACCCCCTCCCATGCGCTCCCTCCCCCGCCTCGCCCCGCTCGCGCTGGGGCTGCTCGTGGCCGCCGTGCCGCTGCGCGCGCAGGCCCCCCTCCCCCCCAAGGGCTCCGCCGGCCGCGCCGCCCTCGTCCGGTCGCTCGATTCCATCATCACCGCCGAAATGGCGGTGCGCCGGTGGCCCAGCGCGGCGATCCTGCTGGTGCGCGGCACCGACACCCTCCTGCACAAGGGCTACGGCCAGGCCGACGTGGAGCTTGGCGTGCCCGCGCGCGCCGACGGCGTCTACTGGATCGGGAGCGTCACCAAGCAGTTCGTCACCGCGGCGGTGCTGCGGCTGGCCGAGCGGGGCGCGCTGTCGCTGGACGACAGCGTGGGGCGGTGGGTGCCCACGGTCCCCTGGTGGTGGCGCGGGATGTCGCTGCGCGAGCTGATGTGGCACACCTCGGGGATCCCCAGCTACACCGGGGCCCCGCGGGCGGGGATGGCGCTGGTCGCCCCGCGCATGGCGGTGGACTCCACGCTGGCCCTCGTGCGCGACCTCCCCCCCGACTTCGCGCGCGGCACGCAGATGCTGTACAACAACACCGGCTACATCCTGCTGGGGCAGGTCGTGGAGGCGGCGCGCCAGCGGCCACTCGGCGACGCGCTGCGCGAGGAGCTGTTCGCGCCGCTGGGGCTCGGCTCGCTTCACTACTGCTCGGTGGAGCGGCTCACCCCCGGCCGGGTCACCGGCTACAACCGCCAAGGGGACACCGTGCGGCGCGCCGTGCTCTGGTGGCCCGACATGGCCGCCGGCGCCGGCGCGCTGTGCGGCACCGTCGCCGACCTGGTGAAGTGGAGCCAGGCGCTGCACGGCGGGCGCGTGCTCTCCCCCGCCAGCTACGCGGCGTTCACCGCACCGGGACGCCTCGCCGACGGGACGCCGCTCCGCTATGGGATGGGGGTGCTCCTCACTGACGTGGCCAACCGGCGCGCCATCCAGCACACCGGCGGGATCGCCGGCTTCACCACCTGGCTGGCGCACCTCCCCGACGACTCCCTCCACGTGGCCATGACGGTCAACCTGTTCGCGGGGAGCGAGCGCCCCTCGCTGGCGGGGGTGAAGGTGGTGGAGCGCGTGCTCGGTCCGCGCCCCCTGGTCGGGATGGCGCTCCCGCCGGAGGCGCTGCGGCGCGAGGTGGCGGGGCGCTACGCCGACGGCCCGCGCACGGCGGTGGTGACCGACTCCGCCGGCGCCCTCACGGCAGCGCTACTGGGCGGCGCGCCGCAGCCGCTGGTGTACAAGGGCGCCTTCGGCGACCGCGAGCGCTTCACCACCGCCGACGGCGTCGTGGTGGAGGCGGAACGCGCCGGCGGCGCCATCACCCGCCTGCGCGTGGACGGCGGCAGCTACTACCTGCTGTTGCCGAAGCGGTAACCGCAGGAAGAACCGAAGCGGACGCCGCGTGCGGCGGGGTGTCGCGTCAGCCGCCCCGCCGCCGCCACGCCCCCGCCCCCCACGCCGCCAGCCCCAGCGCGATCCCCGCCGGCACCAGCCACGCCGTCGCGTCCGCAATCGCCGGCACCGCCGCGTGCCGCGCGCCAATGCCGCGCAGCGCCCACGCCACCACCAGCGGGAACAGCCAGTTCCCCCGCTCGTGCGCCATCACCGCGCCCAGCAGGGTGGCCACCCCCATCATCCCCACCGCCCACGTGGCCTCGGGCACCCCGAAGCCCCCGAAGCCCACGGCGTGGGCGTACTGGAAGCTGTTGGCGATCACCGCCACGGCGATCCACGCCAGGTACAGGTCGTGCGGCCACACCGCCAGCACCCGCTCGGCCCGCGACACCGCCCCCGCGCGCAACCGCTCGCCCACCAGCACCAGCACCGCCAGGAACGCCAGCATCACCAGCATCGCGGCGCCGAACTGCGAGAAGGAAAACAGCGTGATCCACGCCACGTTCAGCGCGCCGCACACCGCCCACCACGGCCCCAGCCGCTCCACCGTGCGCCGTCCCCCGGCGCTCGGCACCAGCTGGTACGCCAGGCAGGCGCACAGCCCCGCGTAGATCAGGCTCCAGATCCCGAACACGTAGTTGGCCGGCAGGAACAGCGACGGGTACCGGTTGGCCAGCACGCCAATCGAGTCGCCGCTCATGGCCCCGGTGGCCGCCGCCCCGTTGAGGGCCACGACCGCCACGAAGGTGAGGGCGTTGAGCGCCCGGGACTGGGAAAGCGTCATGGTCCCATGCTACCGCGCCCCCTGGGTGAGGCGCCAGAGCCGACGGCGTGGTCTGGCTTCCGGGGGGGGTTAGCTTTTTGCCACGACAGCAGGGCCCAGACAGCGTTTCACCTGACGATTTTCCTGACGGGAGAAGGCCAGATGGCAGGTCATGACACGTCGACCGGCGGCAAGTGCCCGGTCATGCACGGCGCACCCCGCCCCACCGCCGCAGGCGGGCGCTCCAACCGCGACTGGTGGCCCAACCAGCTCAACCTGGGGATGCTCCACCAGAATCCCGCGGCGGGGAACCCGCTGGGCGACGGCTTCAACTACGCCGAGGCCTTCACGGCGCTCGACCTCGAGGCCGTCCGCGCCGACCTGCGCGCCCTCATGACCGACTCGCAGCCCTGGTGGCCCGCCGACTGGGGACACTACGGCGGCCTCTTCATCCGCATGGCCTGGCACTCCGCCGGCACCTACCGCACCGGCGACGGCCGCGGCGGCGCCTCCTC